>JBGASE010000010.1:0-39786 GCA_044229875.1 Pyrinomonadaceae bacterium
AGTAGGCGATCGCCAGGCCGACGGGAGTGAAGATCAGCCCGACGGCGTTGTGGACGTACATCCAGTTGAGATTCGCCTGATTGACACCGGTCGTGAAAAGCGTCGCGAAGTTGCCGGTGAGATAAACGAACGCCGTCCAGACAATCGTTCCCATCGCGTACCAGAGCGAGACGTACATCGCCTTGTATTTGCGGTTGGCGATCGTCAAAAAGATGTTCGCGCCGAACATGATCCACGCGACGACGACGCCGACATCAAGCGGCATCGGAAGTTCGGCGTATTCCCAACCCTGGTTCCAGCCCATCAGAAACGAAACGACGGCGCTCAGGATGATCAGATTCCACAACGCGACGGTCGCGAGGCCGAGTTTTTCGCTCCAGAGTTTGACGCCGCACAAACGCGGGACGACGTAATACATCAACGCCATATCGCAGGCAAGCAGCCACCCGAAGAGCATGCCGTTGACATGCAGCGGACGAAGACGGCCGTAAGTCAGGTGCGGAATCGTCCCGAGAAACGACGGCATCACGAATTTTGCCGCGATCAGCAGCGCGACGACGCCGACGATGACGAAATACGTGACCGAACTGATCAGGAACAACTTCGCGGTCAGGTCTTCATGAATCGATTCTGAGTTCTTTGCCGAGGCCGAGACCGGAATCTCGCCCGCCGCAATGGTTTCTTCACTTTGCATACTCACTCCCGGTTCGGGTCCGAGATCCTGATTGAGAATCGCGGACTCCAAACGTCAATGTCCTTTAATCAGCAGGCTAACTGCGCCCGTTTCCTTTTTCGCCTGATTCAGGCTTCGAATGTAATTGACGAGGTCGCCGATGTCGTTGTCGGTCAATCCGTAATCGACCCACGGAGGCATCGCCGTTCCTTCAACTCCGTACATGATCGCTTCGAACATGCGTCGGTCGCTCGAACTGTTGACGAACGTTGAATTCAGCAGATTCCGCGGACGCGGCAGAATGTCGAGCGAGTTCGCGCCCTTGCCGTCGGCTTTCCGGCCATGGCAACCGGTGCAGCGCGTCAGATAGATCGTCTCGCCGCGAGCGACGGAGTCCATCGACATCGCGACCGGATTCTGATCCGGGATCTGCCGCGGCCGCATTTCGGCGCGCTTTTCCTTGGTGAAATTGTCGTTGATGTATCCGAGCAGTGCTTTGATCTGCTCGTCGTTGAGAACTTTGCCCCAGGCCGGCATCGAAGTTCCGCCGACGCCGTTCTTGATCGACGCGATGAGGCGTTCCTCGGTCCGGCTGTTCATGAATCCGACGTTGGTGAAATCGCGCGGATAGGGATCGAGATAGGTCGCGATCATTCCGTGCCCGTCGCCCTTGTCGCCATGGCAGCGCATGCAGAGATTTTGGTAGGTCTCCTGTGCGTTGCCGATTGCTGGCGGTTTCGTGAGCGTGCCGAGATAAGCCGACATCGATTTGTATTCGGCATCGGTGAACCCGAATGTCGGCATGATCGAATCCGGGATCAGGGCCCGCGGGTCCCGGAAATGGGCGACCATCCACTGATCGTCTTTGAGCAGTCCCTCGAATGAAAGGTCGGGCGCGATTCCGCCGTCCTGATCACCGATCTTGTGGCAGGCCGCGCACGCGCGTTCGTTGACCAGTTGCTCGCCGAGTTTGGCGTCGGCCACGACGGGCGTGCTCGGAGCGGTTTTCGCCGGATCGTCCGCGCCGGCAACAGGAGCCGACTTCGTCAACGTCGCCCGGTAGCGGTCGATCGTCGTTTCGGCATAGTTGAATCCGCGGCGGCTCTTGAGAAAGATCACCAGTGCTTTGACTTCATCATCCGTCATGTTGAATTTCGGCATGAACGAAGTGACGCTGTTGGCTCGCGGATCAACGACCGATTCATGGATATAGTTGAGATTCCACTTCTTGCCGACGTCGGAAAGGTCCGGTCCGAGCGTGCCGTTCGAGATTCCCTCGATCCGGTGGCAACCGTAACAGTTCTTCTTGATGAAAAGATCGCGGCCCTTGTTGACCATCGGCGTCGATTTGAAATCCTTGTCCGTATGGCACTGGGCGCAGTTCGCCTCCATGAACTCTTTGCCCTTGAGTTTTTCCTTGAATTCCGGGCGCCACGTTTCCTGCGTCACGTAACCGAGCATAGGATCGGTCCAGAAATGATCTTCGCCGTGCGCGTAAAACTCTTTGAGGCCGCGGCCCTGACCGTCGTGACAGACGGTGCATCCGATATCGGAGAATTTGTGACGGCGTTCCATTTTGCCGTTGACCTCGCGATCGCCCATCTCAGCCGTGTACGGATGGGCTTTGTAAGGATGCGGCGCGTCCTTGAAACGGGGATCGTCCGACGCGATGTGACATGTCGTACAGCGGTCGACGCGTTCGGTCCCGAACTGAGTCACGATGATCTGTTCGATCTTCGGGCTTCGCGCGGCCAGCGCCTCGCGCTCGGCATCGGTTTTTGCGAGCGTCCGCGCCTGATCGAAATACGAGGTCTGGTAATTCTCCCACTTGTGAAAAAACTGTTGGTAAAAGACGAAACCGTGAACCACGAGGATCGCCAGACTTGCAACTGCCAGTGAAAATCGCATTTTCATATCAATACCTATCGGGTCCGTTAGAACGGCGACGTAAACTCCCAGTTCTGACCGCGGAAGAATGTTCCGACGATGATCAGCACGATGTTGACGATGACGAATGTCATAAAGAGCGTGTTTGCGAGAAGCCGCTCTTTTGCGAACCACTGACCGATTCCTTTCTGTCCGCGATCGAAATACGGCACGAGCAGCAGGATCAGAACCTCGATCGCCGGGATTCCGACGCCGCCCCAAAATGCCGAGTAACTGACCATTTCCTGAAGTCCGAGGAAGTACCACGGCGCTTTTGCCGGATTCGGCGGATGAAGGACGTTGACCGCTTCTTCAAGCGGCGCGTCGAACATCGCCGAAACGACGAGGACGCCGAGAACCGTGATGATGAAGACGAAAAGTTCGGCCAGCAAAAGGTTCGGATAACTGAACACGGAGTTGTCGGGCACGTTTCCGAGTTTCGAAAACGGTCCGCGGACGAGGCCCTGAATGCCGTACTGTTTGGATTCAATGACGTTGATCGCCGGCGCCATCGGCGGAGCTGTAACTTGAGCGGGCTCAACGATATCTGCGGATTCAGGCCGCGACAGTCCGCCGTCTTTGCGGATCCGCCAGAAGTGGATCGCGATCAGTCCGACCATCACGACCGGCAGAACCGCGACGTGGAGAACATAAAATCTGAGCAGCGCTTCCTGTCCGACGGTCGTGTCGCCGAGCAAAAGGAAACGGATCTGATCGCCGAATACCGGCGCGTATCCGGCGATCGCCGTGCCGACGGTGATCGCCCAGAAAGCGAGTTGATCCCACGGGAGGAGATATCCGGTAAAACTGAGAAAAAGAGTGACGAGGAAAAGAATCACGCCGATCACCCAGTTGAACTCGCGCGGTTTTTTGTA
Source organism: Pyrinomonadaceae bacterium (assembly GCA_044229875.1). Lineage (GTDB taxonomy): Bacteria > Acidobacteriota > Blastocatellia > Pyrinomonadales > Pyrinomonadaceae > JAFDVJ01. The sequence goes on from JBGASE010000010.1 coordinate 3,475, forward strand.
CGAACCGGTAAAGAAAACCCGGCACATATGCAGAAAGACGGCGGCGACCATTCCGTGCGCGGACCAGCGGTGCATGTTGCGCAAGAAGTCGCCGAAAGCGACCGAACCGCGCAGGTCGAGCATGCGGTCGTAAGCCTGCGTCGTCGACGGCACGTAATAAAACATCAGCAGGATTCCGGTCACGACGAGGATCAGGAACAGAAACAGGCTGATCAGGCCGAGTCCCATCGTGAACCAAGGTTTCAATGTGTGCTTGTGGACCTTTACCGGATGGATGTGGAGAAAGAAATTGTTGAAGCTTGTTTTTGATCGTCCGAGATCGGTATGTGGCAGATCGTTCCGAAAGATCGAAGACCAAATCGCCCCCGGCATGCCGATGATGTAACTTAGGATACTTTTCTTTTTCTCGCTCATATTTTTGAGTCGGTGAGCAAGTCTCGCTGCTCACGGAGTGCCGCTGAACGGCATTTCATCAGATCGTGAACCATTTGCCGGCGGTGATTTCCTTGCCCTTATCGACTTCGATCTCGCCGTTTGGTGCAAGCGAAACCTCATACCACGGCAGAGGCTTCGGAGCCGGGCCGCCGGTCACATTGCCGTCCTGATCGAAACGCGATCCGTGACACGGACAGGCGAAACCTGTTTCGGAAACACCGACGATGCAGCCGAGATGAGTGCAGGTGATCGATATCGCCGCCATCTTGTTGCCTTCGCGGATGATCGCGACCTTTTGATCGCCGAGCGAAATCCGGGTTCCTGGCGGATATTCGTCCGGGGTTCCGATACTGAAACGCATCGGCTGGCCGTAGGTCGCACGCGGTTTGATGAACACAAGGTTCGAAAAAACCGTGACGATACCGGATCCGAGCAATCCCATGCTGGTCAGCCAGGCGAGAACTTTTCGTCTCGAGATCGGTTCGCTTGACTCTTCCTGAGCGTGCTTCTTATCGCTCATTTCTTGCTGTCCTCCTCAACTTCGTTGACATCACGCCGCATGGCGTCGTTTGCTTCATCGACATCCGACCAAAAAACCTGATACTTTGCGTCCTCGATGTCGCGAAAATAGTCCATCCTTGCCGCAAAAATGAAGATCAGCGCGGCACCCGCGCCCATCAGCAGGCTGGCGATGATCGCAATCCAGGTTAGCGTCATAAGAATCAGAGTCGCGGTCGGATGGGGGTTTCCGGCGCTGCTTCGAGCGTTCAAGTTTCAAGTGCGTCTGGGAAACTTTTCACAAGTGTCCGTTGAAAAAAAACTTCTCAAATCGGGCCGATTCCGAGCGCATAATCGGCGATCGTGCTGCGTTTCAATGAGCCGATCAGTTCATCGCGGATCCGCTTCCACTCATCGCAAAAGTTGCATCGCCGGTTGTCGTCGCGCGATCCGCAAAGCAGGCATTCATCGAGATATGGGTCATGATCGAGCAGTCGGAACACATCCCAAAGCGTTATCTGTTGGGGTTTGCGCGCCAGAAGATAGCCACCGTGTACGCCCTTTACCGATTCAACGATCCGGTGCCGCCGCAATTCGCCGAGCAGTTTTCTCAAATACACTGGCGGAATTCGTTCGCTCGACGCGATCTCGTTCAGACCGCACAAACCGACATCGTTTTGTCGCGCCAGATAGGCCAGCGCTCTGATGCCATAACCCGTAGCTTTTGAAAAAATCATCAGCCAATGCCTCAAATGCGGATTTTTTTGTCCGCATTAATATTTGCCTTTAATCGAAACCTCGGACAATAATCATTTCGCATCATTTTTATGGTTAATGTGATCAATGCGACTGAGTGAGATCAAGAAGTTAGTTGAAGGCACAGCCGACGCGGCCTTCGCCCTTGACCCGGACGGCCGGATCACCGCCTGGAATCAGGCGGCCGAGTCGCTTTTCGGCGTGTTCCGCGATGAGGCGCTCGGGAAGGGGTGTGCCGAAGTGCTTCACGGTGTCGACGAATGCGGCCGGAATTGCGGAGATTCTTGCACGATCCGGCAAATGGCTCAGAACCGGCAACCGCTCAAAAGCTACGACATACAGGTCCGATCAGGCGAACGGCCGCAATGGTGCAGCGTTTCGGTGCTGATCGTTGATGAATCGAAGTCGGTTCATCCGCATACCGTTCATATTGCGCGTCCGGCCGATCTGACCAAACGTTTTGAGCTCTTGATGCGGGACTTTGTCGTCAGCGAAACGGATCTGCCGCCGGTGCATATCGATGCGCTGCGGCCGGCACGTCGGACACCGACGAACTTTACCGAACTGTCGACGCGCGAAACCGAGATTCTGCGGGCGATGGCTCGCGGCGCGAAATCCGCCGAGATCGCAGCCGAGCTTTTTATCAGCCGGACCACGGTCAACAATCACATCCAGCATATTTTCAAGAAGCTCGATGCTCATTCCCGGCTTGAAGCGGTGCGCCGCGCTGAACAGGCAGGACTTATTTGATTTTGGATTTTTGTTAGAGTTACGCCTTCTTGCGTGAGAAGTCAGAATTACGCTTTCAGGCCGGAAGTCGTAAGAGTTACGTCTTCAGGCGTGAGCAGTCAGAGTTACGCCTTCAGGCGTGAAATCGGCGTTGTCGTACAAGACTGCCAATTGCTCAATTCGGGCATAATCTAATAAAATCAACCACACATGATTAACGCAAACATGATCGGGTTTGAAGCCCTGCCGCAGACGATCCCGCATTTCTGCCTCGAATCGTTCACGCGAAACGCCAAGCCTGATGCGCTCAGTTACAAGTTGAACGACGTCTGGGAACGTCTTTCGGGTTCGCAAGTCGTTGAAAAGGTCAAGAACGTCGCCCGCGGACTCGCCGAATACGGCGTCACGGCCGGCGACAAGATCGCGATCATCTCCGAAAATCGGCCCGAATGGTCGATCGTCGATCTCGCGATTCTCTCGCTCCGCGCCGTCAACGTCCCAATCTACACGACGCAGGCGGTCGAGCAGATCCGTTACATTCTTGAAGATTCGGGCGCAAAGATGCTTTTCGTGTCGGGCAAGAAGCTATGGAAACACGCGGAACGCGCAGCGCAAAGTGTCGAACGGCTTGAGAAGATAGTCTTTTTTGAAGACGATTCGCTGCCGGAAAACGATAACCGCGCTTTGCTGCTTTCGGATATCGAAAAACGCGGCGTCGAGGCTGAAAAGATCGACGCGCAGAGTTTTGACCGTTTTCTCGCCGCGATCAAAACGGACGATCTGGCAACGATAATCTATACCTCCGGGACGACGGGCGAGCCAAAGGGCGTGATGCTTACCCACGAGAATTTCGTTTCGAACGTGACGGCGATTTCAAAAGGGCTGCCGATCACGAACTCGGACCGATCGCTTGCCGTACTGCCGCTGTCGCATATTTTTGAACGGACCGTTTTTTACGTCCTGTGCGCGAACGGCGTGGCGATTCATTATTGCGCCGCGTTCGATCAGCTTGCGGGAAACCTTCAGGAGGTTAAACCGACAATCATGACCGCCGTCCCGCGATTGTTCGAGCAGGTTTATCACAAGATCGTCAAGAAAGGTAAGTCAGCGGGCGGATGGAAAACCCAGTTGTTCAATTGGGCGCTCGAAGTCGGTCAGGAATATTGGGCGGCCAAGGACCAGCGAAAAGCGGTTTCGCCGGTTCTGGCGGCAAAACAAGCGCTCGCCAGCAAACTCGTTTTCTCGAAATGGCGCGACGGCGTCGGCGGACATCTGCGTTATTTCGTCTCGGGCGGCGCGCCGCTTTCGAAAAAACTTTCTTACGCGTTCTGGGCCGCCGGAATTCCGATCCTTCAGGGTTACGGGATGACCGAAGGCTGCGTGACCTGTGCCAATCGGCCGGAAAACAACAAGATCGGATCGATCGGTATCCCGTTTGAAGGAATCGAAATGGCGATCGCCGAAAAGGATTCAGAGGTCCTTATCCGCGGCAAGAACATCATGCAGGGATACTTCAACAAACCTGAAGAGACCGCGAAGGTGCTCGATAATGAGGGCTGGTATCACACCGGAGACGTCGGCTACAAAGATGAAGACGGGCATTTCTACATCACCGACCGGCTCAAGGATCTGTTCAAGCTCTCAAACGGCAAGTATGTCGCGCCGCTTCAGGTTGAAAGCCTCCTCAAGCAATCTCCGCTGATCGCTCAACCGGTTGTCGTCGGGTCAGGCCGGAAACAGGTCGGCGCGCTGATCGTTCCGGATTGGGATTCGCTCAAACAGGTTCTTGCCGAAGAGGGAATCACTGCCAACGGCAATCGCGACGAGCTTTGCGAGAATCCGTACGTGATCAAGCGAGTCCAGCAGGAAGCGGTCGAACTGACCCGCGAACTGAGCGATTATGAGCGCGTCAAGCGCGTTTATCTCCTGCCGCGGGAATTTTCGATCGACAAAGTCGAAATGACGCCGACGCTCAAGATCAAACGCAGCGTGATCGACGAAAAATACGAAGAAGCGATCGACGAGATCTGCGGCAGCTGATCCGATTTTGGATTTGTGATTTTGGATTGATCCCGGAGGCCGCATGTATCCGGGTACTTCACGGTCGCCCTCAGGAAGGCACCGGCCCGCTCAGATTTTTCGGGAGACGTAATATGCCGACAACGGAACAACTTCGCGCCAAACTGGTCAAGAAGCTCAACGAACTTTTTCAACTCAGTAAGCCCGACCTCGATTTTGGTTTCTATCGGATCATGCACGCCAAGGCGCGTGAAGTGAATCAGTTCATTACCGAAGATCTTCTGAAAATTGTCGAAGAGGCGTTCGGAAATTCCGACGAAGCTCGCGCCGCGGAATTGCGGGACGCCTACGAAACCGCCATCAGAACCGCAACAGAGTTCGGCGCGCCTAACCCGGAAGACACCGAGCCGGTGAAGAAGGCCAAGGCCGCAATTGAGGCGCACAAGGATACGACTGCGAAAGAGGCGGACGTTTACGATCATCTTTATCGCTTCTTTGAACGCTACTACGACGACGGCGATTTTATTTCGCGACGCTATTATGCGCGTGAAACGGCCGGAACGGCGGCGCCGTTCGCTATTCCGTACAATGGTGAAGAGGTCAAGCTTCATTGGGCAAACGCCGATCAGTATTACATCAAATCGACCGAGTATTTTTCCAATTTCACCTTTGATGCCGCGCGGGCGCGCGAAATCCGTAAGCTGAGCGAAGAGGAGCGGACGCTCAAGCAGATTCCGGACGAGCCGACCAAGGTGCATTTCAGGGTCGTCGAAGCGACCGAAGGGGAACACGGAAACGTGAAGGCGGCTGAGGCGTCAAAACGCTACTTTCTAATTCATCAACCTGCTCCGGTCGAATTCAACGACGCCGGCGAACTTGTCGTCAATTTCGAATATCGCCCCGATCCCGAAAAGACCGGCCAGGACGCGACCTGGCGCGACTCGCTCAATGAAAAGACGATCGAGCGCGTCATCTCGGAACTCGAGCGTTTGGAAAAGACGGATCGCTCGGCCGGGCGCTATTTGCGCGTGCTCACTTTTCCAGCGCCGACAGAGAAACAGAAAGATCGACCGTTGCTGGCGAAATACGTCAATCAATATACCGCCCGGAACACCATGGATTATTTCATCCACAAGGACCTTGGCGGATTTTTGAGACGAGAGCTGGATTTTTACATCAAGAATGAGGTGATGCAGCTTGACGACATTGAGAACGCGGACGCGCCGTCGGTCGAATCCTATCTTTCGAAGATCAAGGTGCTTCGCCGGATCGCCGGAAAGCTTATCGATTTTCTGGCTCAGCTTGAGAATTTTCAGAAAAAGCTCTGGCTCAAGAAAAAGTTTGTCGTTGAAACGAATTACTGCATAACGCTTGATCGCATTCCTGAGGATTTGTATCCGGAAATTGCCGCGAATAAGGCGCAGACGGACGAATGGATCAAGCTTTTCGCGATCGACGCGATCGAGGGCGATCTTCACAACCCCGGATTCGCGCGACCGCTCTCGGCCGAATTCCTCAAAGCGAACGACAAACTCGTCCTCGACACACGGTTTTTCAGCGAAGAATTCAAGGCCCGCCTCATTGCCTCGATCGACGATTTCGACGAACAATGCGACGGGCTGTTGATCCACTCGGAAAATTTCCAGGCGCTTTTACTTGGAGCAAATGCATTGAATGAAGACGTAGATCTGGTTTACATCGATCCGCCCTACAATTCAGATGCGTCATCAATAATATACAAGAACGACTACAAGTCATCTTCTTGGATGAGTCTCATCTATGATCGACTCGAAGTCGCGCAATCCTTGTTGGTTTCTTATGGAATTTGTGCCCTTGCAATCGATGACGAACAGGTTTGTGAAGCCAGGAGTATTCTTCGCAAAATCTTCTCGAAAGAGCTGGGGATTTCGGTTGTTCGCTCCAATCCACAAAGTCGGAAAGCCAAGGGTAAATTTTCGCCAGTGCACGAATACTGCCTATTTTTTGGAAAGTCGATAGCTTCCACACCCGGATCGTTAGATGCAACAACAAAGAAGCTGAAACGATATCCTTTGGAAGATTTGGGGGGACATTTTGCGTGGATGAATTTCATAAGGTCGGGAAGTAATGACAAACGTTCCGATCGCCCAAGGCTCTTCTATCCAATCTATGTCAATGTGGATAATGGCCTTAGAATTCCCAAGATGGAATGGTCTGAAAGCGAAAATGCGTATCACGTGCTTGAAGCGCCAAACGAAAATGAGACAGTAGTTTTCCCTATCGCCGAATCTGAGGCAGGAAAGATCGAGAAAAACTGGCACCGAGGCCATACACGAGTAGTACAAGATCTGAGCGAATATCGGGTCCGACGTGATTCAAACGGCAAAATCAGCATCGATTTTAAGACACGAATTGACATCAATGCCATGCCTACGACTTGGTGGGACAAAAATGAGTATGCATCTGCAAATTATGGTGCCGCCGAACTCAAGGCCTTATTTGGTTTGAAGGAATTTAACTTTCCAAAGGCGAGTATGTTGGTTACCGACTGCCTCATTGCAAGCAACTCTGCTGGGTCAAAATCATTTCGAGTCCTTGACTTCTTCGCTGGCTCCGGAACAACAGGTCACGCGGTTATCAATCTGAACCGTGAAGACGGCGGAAAGCGGAAGTACATACTCGTCGAAATGGGCGATTACTTCGACACAGTTCTCAAACCGCGGATCGCCAAGGTCGTCTATTCGGATTTTTGGAAGGACGGAAAACCGATGGCGCGGCATTCGGGAATATCGCATTGTTTCAAGTATCTACGGCTGGAATCGTACGAAGACACGCTCAACAATCTCCGGTTTGATGAAGATCCGGAGCGCGTCGCGCTGATCGAATCCACTCCGACGCTTCGCGAAGATTACATGCTCCACTACCTGCTCGACGTCGAAACCCGTGGCAGCCGTTCCTTGCTCGACATCGACGCCTTCGCCGATCCGCGCGCGTATACGCTCGAAGTCAAAAAGCCGGGCACCGATGAATATGTCACCCGCACCGTTGATCTGGTAGAGACTTTCAACTATTTGATCGGGCTCCGCGTCGGGCATTACGAGGCGCCGCGTGAATTCACCGCCCGTTTTAAACGCGACGTCGATCCGGAAATCCCTGACGACCAACAGACGAAACTCATCGTTGATGGTGATATCAGCGAACTTCAAAATACCATGGATTCCAAATTCCAAACCGCGTATTGGTTTCGATGCGTTACGGGTTGGATACCGAAGGATCGCCTTAAGCCAGACAACGGCGAACGGCTTCAGATTCTGGTTATTTGGCGAACGCTGTCGAACGACATCGAAAAGGATAATCTGATGCTCGACGAAATGTACCTGAGCAGATTCGGTGACCACCGCTTCGACAAGATCTTCGTCAACGGCTCAAATAATCTGGCGAACCTCGCACCCGAAAACGAGTCTTGGAATGTCGGTCTGATCGAAGAAGAATTCATGAAGCGGATGTGGGACGCGGAGGAAATCTGACATGGATGACCCGACGCGAAAGCTAATCCGCAACAGTACGACCGAGTTTCTGATCTTCACCGCCGGCGCGGGCGACGAAAGCATCGAGGCCCGATACGACGACGAAACAATCTGGCTATCTCAGAAGTTGATGGCGAAACTATTTGGCGTTGATGTTAGAACGATCAGCGAGCATCTCAGCAATATTTTTTCGCAGCATGAGTTGTCATCTGATTCAACTATCCGGAAATTCCGGATAGTTCAACAGGAGGGTAATCGACAAGTTGCCCGGGAGGTCGATTTTTACAATCTAGACGCGATCATCTCGGTCGGTTACCGCGTCAATTCGATCCGCGCGACGCAGTTTCGGCAATGGGCGACCGCCGTTCTCCGCGATTTCGCTATAAAGGGCTATGTGCTTGACCGCAAGAGATTGGAGAACGGAACGTTTCTTGGGGAAGACTATTTCGAGCGTCTGCTTGAAGAGATCCGCGAGATACGTCTTTCGGAACGCAAGTTTTATCAAAAGATCACCGATATTTACGCGACCAGCGTCGATTACAACCGCGACGCGCCGACGACCAAGACATTTTTTGCGCGAGTGCAGAACAAACTGCATTTTGCGATCCACGGCAACACCGCCGCGGAGTTGATCAAGGCCCGCGCCGACAGCACAAAGGACAATATGGGCCTGACGAGTTGGGAAAACGCTCCGGGCGGAAAGGTCTTGAAAAGCGATGTCGGAGTTGCGAAGAATTATTTGACCAAGGACGAACTGTCGGCTCTCGGTCGGATCGTCAACGCTTTTCTCGATCTCGCCGAAGACCGTGCCGCGCGCAGAATTCCGATGACGATGGAGGATTGGGCGACGCGGTTGGACCAGTTCCTGGAGTTTGCCGATCGCGATGTCTTGCAGGACGCGGGTTCGGTTTCGGCGGAAATTGCAAGGAAACACGCCGAAAGCGAATTTGAGAAGTTCAGATTGGTTCAGGATCGAAGATTCGAAAGCGATTTCGACCAAGCAGTCAAATCGCTCAAGCCGGGGGAAAACGATGCCACCGAAGAAACGGAAAACAAACGGTGAAGAAAGTCTGAAATTCCGGGACAAACTACTGCTGAACCAGTGGTTGCTGAGGCTTTTTGGGATCGATCCTTTAGAAGAACAGAGGATCGCCGGAGAAGTCGTAAGACCGTTTCGAAAGCTCGCCGATCCGATCCGCGATTCGCGGCATGAGGGGATTGACGCCGACAATCTTCACATCTTTTGCAAACGTCTCATTGAAAGCGAGATTTATCGTGATTTTGCTCCAACGATAACCCGCGAACAACTTCTGTCGTATGACGAGAACATCGTTCATCACACGCTCAAGATCAACGAACATCGAGACAAACCGATCGTTTGGAAGTATTACCAGTGGCTGACCCTGCTGTTCGTCGAGATTTACCTTGATCGATATTTCACTGATCGGGACCAACTCCTAACCGATCTCAACGGATTCGTCACGAGGTCCAATTCGCATTGGAACGGATACCGAGCGGTGCCCGATTTTTCGGAGGATGACCTCAACAAACTGTGCATCCAAAACGCGACCGGCAGCGGCAAAACGCTGATGATGCATCTCAACTTGATGCAGTATCGATATCATGCCTCTCAGGCTGGTAAGCGCGATGATCTTAACCGAACGATTTTGATAACGCCGAATGATCGATTGAGCGAACAGCATCTCGCCGATTTGGCGACGAGCGGCATCCCAACCGGATATTTTGGTAGAGAAGGTTTCAATCTATTCACGAATGCAACGGGAACCGCACGGGTTGATGTTCTAGAGATCACGAAGCTGGCCGACAAAGATGGGCCGAATACGATCGCGACGCGCTCGCTCGGTGACCGCAATCTCCTTCTCGTCGATGAGGGGCATCGCGGAATGAGCGGCAAGGACGAGGGAGTTTGGTTCGAACGTCGTCAGCAGCTTTGCGCGAAAGGATTCACGTTCGAGTATTCTGCCACATTCGAGCAAGCGGTTCGCGCGTCAGGCAGTATCGAACTCGAGGATAAATATGCCAAATCGGTGATCTTCGATTATTCGTTTCGATGGTTTTATGAAGATGGCTTCGGAAAAGACTATCGAATCCTCAATCTCCCGAATTCGGACGTCGAAGAAACGACCCAACTGTACATGACGGCGTGCCTGCTGAAGTTCTATCAGCAGCTTCGGGTTTACGAAGATCTGGAATCGGAATTCAAGTCCTTCAACGTCGAAAAGCCTCTCTGGATCTTTGTTGGAAGCTCCGTTTCAACCGGCAAATTGGCAACTGACGAGGTCGCCACCGATGTAGCCCGGATAATTCTCTTCATTGCCCGTTTTCTTGAGGATCGTGAGGCTTCAATTCGGCGCATCAAAGAAGTCCTCTTCAAGGGCGGTCAATCGACCGGACTGCTTGACCAAACCGGAAAGGATATTTTCAATGGAACCTTCGATTATCTGCTCAAGTCGGTGAAGTCACAGGATTATGTCGGCGATTTGTACAAAGATATTCTGGGCCGATTATTCAATCACGCCGCCGGCGGCCGGCTTGAGCTCGACCGGATCAAGGGCGACTCGGGCGAGATTGCGTTGCGTCTAGGTTCGTCCGAGGAGCCTTTCGGATTGATCAACGTCGGCGATGCAAAGAAATTATGTGATCATCTCAACAACTTCGCGCGGTCAAACTCCGTATCCCTGACCGTTGGCGAAACTGATTTCCTCGCGCCGATTTTCAACTCCGTCAAAGAATCAAGCTCACCGATCAATCTCTTGATCGGAGCCAAGAAATTCATTGAAGGGTGGGATTTCTGGCGCGTGAGCACAATGGGATTGATGCACGTCGGAAAATCCGAAGGATCGCAGATAATTCAGTTATTCGGGCGCGGCGTTCGTCTCAAGGGTTTCGGCTGGAGTCTGAAACGAAGTTCACACGTATCTGGGCGAAATAGACCGCTGAATATTGGAGAGGTCGAGACTCTTAATGTCTTTGGTGTCGAATCAAAGTTCATGGAGAATTTCAGGCAATTCCTCAAGGATGAAGGTCTGCCCGGGAACGAGCACCCGAACACGCTGAAGATACCGCTGATTGTTGATAGGGAAGAAATCAAAGGGCTCAAAATCGTCCGACAGCGGACCAAATCCGTCGGGAATGACTTTTACGACTTCCGGAAGGACGCTGCGGTTCCGACCGTTGGCGAGATTCCGGATTATCTGCGAAAGCGTCAAATTGTGTCAGATTGGTACCCGCGAATTCAGGCGATTGGTGCCGACAGTGATGTTTCTGGCGGCGGCCGTATTCAACAATTCTTTGAAGCAAAGCAATTGGCACTGCTTGATTTCGACGAGATTTACCTGGAATTGGAAAGATTCAAACGTGATCGGGGCTACTTCAATCTCAACATCTCGAAAACGGGAATTCGAAGAGTTCTGGATGATCGGAGTTGGTACAAGCTGTTCGTTCCGGCAATACGCTTTAACCCAACAGATTTTGTCGGTGTCCGCTTGGTTCAGCGAATAGCGATCGAACTCTTGAGACGCTACTGCGACCAGCTTTACAAATATCGTAGGCGCAGTTTTCTTGAGCCACGACTTGAGCTTCGTTATCTCTCGAACGATGACGAGAACTTACCGAGTGTTTTTGAATACAGTTTGGTTTTCGAAGAAGACCCGAAGACTGAGATCAACGTGAAAAGTCTGAACGATGAGCTTGCGAAAAGTGGCGAATTTGAGTCTGACGGTCTGTCGGCTCTGAATTTTTCCGGCCATTTGTTCCGACCACTGTTCTTGGCGCGCCGGAACGGAAAGATCAAGGTTCATCCATTTTCGCTCGGTGAAAGCGAGTTCAAATTTGTTGCGGACCTCAAGAAATGGGTTGAGCGTAAGGAGAACGAAGTTCCAGACCGCGAAATCTATCTACTGCGAAATCAAAGTCGCGGAAAAGGAATTGGGTTCTTTGAGGCTGGAAACTTTCACCCGGACTTTATCCTCTGGATCAAGCAGAAGGGCAAGCAATACGTAACCTTCATTGAGCCTCACGGATTGATTCACGAAGGGCCGCAAAGCGAGAAGATCTTGTTCCGAGACACAATCAGGGCAATCGAATCGCGTCTTTCAGATCCGAACGTCGTTTTGAACAGCTTTGTGCTCTCGTGGACTTCGCATAAAGACCTGAATTGGGGAAAGTCGATGGATGAATTGGAACATATGCATGTTCTGTTAATGCAGGATCAGCCAGAGTCATACATCGCAAAACTGGTCTCAAAAATTCTTTCAGGTAAATAATATCAGTTTCGTTCCGCGAACATGCGTTCAAGGAGATCGCGGCGGCGGTTTGTGAGCAAGGCTTCGGCGAGTTCAAAAAGCGGCTTTGGAATTTCAGCGCCGTCGACTTTTTCGTCCGATTGCGGGTAATGGTTGTAGAGATCGACCTCGGCCGTGCAAAAATCGCAGAATCTTAGGTGAACCGTGATCCGGTCGCGTTCGCGGGCCGGCGTCTCTCCCTTTTGATACGCGAGGAGCTTATCGGATGCTGGACAATTGGCGTTTTTGCGAAATACGGTCATTCTTATAAACCCGAATAAAAAGTGTCGGCGCAGTTCGGTTCAACGGATCCGGCGCAAGACGATCGGCCGACCTGAATTCTCACTTCGCGTTACACAAAAATAAATCCGCAATGCTCGCCGCCTTCCAAAACTAATCGTTCAAAATCACCAAAATCCGGCCAAAATCACCTTCGGATCTTAAATCGAAAACATAAAAACGCTGCAAATAAAGCATTTACTGGATTTGTTCAACAATGAAAAAAAATCCAAAAAACTGTTGCTCAACGGAACATTTATTGCTAACATCTAAATTGCGGTTGAACGGAACGAAATGTTCGGCCTGCCGCCTACCAAATCGATCGCAATGCTCGGCGGTTGGTTTCATTAGATTCTACCCTTCTCATCTTAAAACTTTCGTCTGATATCGACGCATTTCTCAATCGGGAAGAGACCTGCGTATCGGAGCAGGGCAGGGCATGTTCTACCAAAAAGCACAAGAAAACTTCAATCGGACAGTATCTTTATGAGTGCAATCAAAAAGCAGGAACGTCTTCCAAAGACGATTCAGAATCGCCAGATCAAGGTTGGTAAATGGACCGAAAGCCTCAAGAATTCGGACGTTAACCAGATCTGGGCCGAACTGCACCGCATCGTTTCATCGCATCCTTTGGTCCGCGCATCGAAAAGCGCCGGATTCCTCATCGAAGAAGGTAAGTACAATGCCTACACGGATTTAACGCAGGAATTGTTTGTCGCGTTGCTGGGTAAGGAGCGATTTCAGCACTACCTCGACACCGAAATGACCGATGCCGAGATCGAAGCCGAGATCAGTCAGATCGAACTCACGAACCTGCTCACGGCCGAACTCCGGAAACGCTATCCCGAAAGCTATCGGCTCGCGCGCCGGATCTCAACACTCATCCAGGGAAGCAAGACTTTCAAGCGATTCGACAATATCGGAATGCCCGACCTTCACCGCCGGCTAGCCGACCGGACTTACGGACTTTCGGACTGGCCCGATCAGAAATCGCGACGCAACGTTCAGGAAATGGAACAGCGCGTCAAAGTCGTGTCTTTTCATAGCCGCGACACGCGCATGGTCGGCTGCACCGGCGACGCGCAGATCGTCATCTCAAACGTCGATCTCGAAAAGCTCATCGTCCGCGTTCTCAAGGCGGTCGATTCACCGGTCGACGTCAGATCGCTCCGCTCGTTTGTAATGTCGCGCCTGCCGGTGATGGATATCTATCTCGTACCGATCGGCGGAACCGGCAACGATGACGAAGACAATAATTTCGAATACGAACATGCCGACACACGCGAGAATCCCGAACAGAGCGTGCTGCGCCGTGAAGGTGAAACGCTGGCCTCCGAATTCGTCGAGGGATTTCTCCAGAATCTCAACAAATCGGTCCGCGGCAAGTCGAAGCAGTACGATCGGATGATCAATGTCCTTTGGCATTGTTACCTGACCAGCAACGGAGGAACGCAGCTCGAGGTCGCCGAAATGCTCGGTGTTTCCGATTCGCTGGTTTCCGATTACCGGAAACGGATCGAATCAAACCTCCAATCGCTATCATTCAACGGCGTCAACGAGGCAAGGCAGTTTGAGAAGGCGCTCAAGATCAAAGTCAAAGCGATCATCAGCTACGAACGCGAGAATGTCAGCGTTTAGTTAAGAAACCGTTGCAAGTAGTGATACGATGACACCTGCGATTTCGATCAAAACCCCCGAGAACAACAAATTCCAGCCGTCGTTTGCCCCGCAACGGTTAATTCAAAGACCGATTGATGTCTGCCGAGAACAACTCTGATTACCGATCCCTCGCAGCGCCCCGGAAAAAGGGCGCAGCAAACTCACCTGAACCGACCTCGCTCAAGCCGATTGGCACCTCGAATCCTCAGTCTCACGAACCTGAACACTCACAATCACTGATCAATCCTTACAGATCAACACCCGAAGAATTTCCGTCTGAACCGCTTTTGGAACTTTCCCCCAAGAAAAAAGCGGAACAGACGGAAATTTTCGTTTCTAGCGAGGAACGGATTGCCGCACTGCCGTACAGCGAACAGGTCAAAGCACGGCAAAAACTCAAGATCGAAACCCGCGACCGCGAACTTCTCGGCGACGAAAACTGGCTTAAACGCAACGGCCACACGCTTTCATATATCGGGCTTTATCTGTTCTCGATCATGGTCCTTTTCAGGCCGTACGAACTGATCCCCGGCCTCGGATTTCTGTCGGCGACGGCGTTCTACTTCGCGATCGCGACGCTTGCGGTTTACATCCCGACGCAGTTTGCCACCGAAGGAAATCTGACGATGCTTTCGACCGAGGTCAAGGCGGTCATCGCCCTTGCCGCGATCGCGCTGATCACGATGCCGATCGCCCGCGATCCCGGCATGGCATGGGAGCATTTCAACGATCCGTTCATCAAAGCCGTTCTGATCTTTATCGTCATGGTCAACGTCATCCGCACGCGGGGCCGCCTGATGGGAATGATGTGGCTGTCGCTCTCGATCGGCGTCGTCCTCAGCTATCTCGCGCTCGGAATGTACATGCGCGGCGAGATGACGGTCGAGGGATATCGCGTTGGCGAGGTCATCGGCGGAATGTTCGAAAATCCGAACGAGATGTCGATGCATCTCATCATGATGATCCCGATCGCAGTGACGCTCGGACTCGGGACCCGTAGCAAGGCGATGAAGATCGTCTATTTTGCAACGGCGATCATCATGCTTTCGGCGAATTTCGTGACCTTTCGCGCGGCGGATTTCTCGGACTGCTTGGTTCGATGGGAGTACTGGCGTGGAAACTCGGACGCAAGAACCACTTGAACGTGACCGTTGTCGGGCTGTTTGCGACGATCCTGACGCTGATCCTCGCGCCGGGCAACTTCGGCATCCGCGTTTTGTCGATTTTCATTCCGGGGCTCGACGCCGTCGGATCTTCGGATCAGCGAAAGGAATTGCTTGAGAGATCGATCATCGTCACGCTCCGAAATCCCTGGGGAATCGGGATCGGAAACTTTCCGATTGTCGGAATCCGCAATCTGGTTTCGCACAACGCGTACACGCAGGTGTCGGCCGAACTCGGGTTGCTCGGGCTCGTCGCCTATCTGGTTTTCATGATCAGCCCGTTCCGGAAACTCGGGGCGATCGAGCGGACGCTGTTCGCCAAGGGCGATCATAATTGGTTCTATTATGTTTCGGCGGGACTGCAGGCGAGCATCGTCGCATATATGATCTCATCATTTTTTGCATCGGTTGCGTATAATTGGTTCATTTATTACCTGATCGCATACGCAGTCGCATTCAGGAGGGTTTATTCTTTGGAGAATGAATAGGGCAGACAGCAGATGTCAGACGTCAGATGTCAGACGTCAGAATCAAGAATCAAGATTCAAGAATCAAGAAAGAATTAAGAATCAAGAATTAAGAACCACTGAATAAGGAGGACCCTATCGCGAATTTCAAGTATTCAAACTGCCGTCGGAGACCGTTTTTGACGCTTCTTGAACCTTGATTCCTGATTCTTGCACGTTGATTCTTGAACCTTGAATCTTGATTTTTGAATTTCCTCGAATGATTACCGCACTGTACATCATTTTCTTTCTTTCGCTGGCAGCGCTGGTCTATGTGTATGCGGGCTACCCGCTCCTCGTGTATCTGGTCAGCCGGATCCGGCCCCGGCCGGTAAGGCGAGGCGCGTTCGAGCCGACTGTGACGATCCTCATCACTGCTTACAACGAAGCTGAGGCGATCGCTGCCAAACTCCGGAACACGATGGCGATCGATTATCCGAAGGACAAACTCGAGATTCTCGTCGCCTCGGACGGATCGACCGACGACACCGAACGCATCGCCGCCGAATTCGACGGTGTCCGCGTCTTTCGGCAGGAAGGCCGCAAGGGCAAGACCTTCACGCAGAACAAAGCCGTTGCGCAGGCGACGGGCGAGATCATATTGTTTTCAGACGCGACGACCGAGTATCGCACCGATGTGCTCAGCGCGCTGCTCCCAAATTTTGCCGACGACACCGTCGGCTGCGTTGCCGGTAAACTGGTCTATGTCGATGATTCGAGTTCGAACGTCGGAAAGGGTGCGAAAAGTTATTGGAATTACGAGACTTTCCTCAAAGAATCAGAAAGTCTCGCATGTTCGCTGATCGGCGCATCGGGCTGTCTTTATGCCGTCCGCAAATCGGCATATCGCGAGATGTATCCCGAGGCCTGCAGCGATTTTCTGATCTGCACCCTTCTTTTTGAGCAGGGATTGCGTTCGGTCTATGAACCGGACGCCGTCTGTTTTGAGGAAACGAACCGAAGAACGGACAAGGAAATGAAGATGCGGATCCGCGTGATATCGCAGACGTTCACCGATCTTTGGCGAAACCGATCGATGCTGAACCCATTCAAAAGCGGATTCTACGCCGTCGAACTGATTTCGCATAAACTGTTGCGTTACGCGGTTCCGGTATTTCTCGTGACCGCGTTTGTGTCGTCGGCAATACTCGCGCGCGGTTCTTCGATCTTCGAAATAGCGCTTCTCGGCCAACTGGCGTTTTATCTAATCGCCGGCCTTGGTATTTTGCTTGAACGGGCCGGAGCGAGGATCGGTGTGTTCGCGATTCCGCATTACTTCGTTCTGGCGAATCTCGCTTCGGTGCTTGGATTTTACAAATTCCTGAGCGGAGAGCGGTATGCGACATGGGAACCGATCCGTGAGAAAAACGGGGAAGTCGGACCGGTTTCATAGTTTAATTCTGGCGTATGATGAGCAAGGCATATTGCGAAGAGAAGTTTGTCGACTGCCCGGCGATTTGTGACCGCGTCAGCGAACTGCGCGTCGGGACAATGGTCAAAGACTCACCGAAGATCAGCGTCATTATCCCGGCTTATCAAATTTCTGACTTCGCCGCCGAAACTCTTGACTCGGTGTTCGCGCAGATATACAACGACTTCGAAGTGATCGTCGTCAACGACGGATCGCCCGACACCGCCGATCTCGAACGCGTCCTGACGCCATATATTGACCGCATCGTATACGCCGTGCAGGAAAATCTCGGAGCATCGCAGGCGCGCAACACTGCGATCTGTCTCGCACGCGGCGAATGGCTCGCATTTCTCGACGGTGACGATGTCTGGTTTCCGGAGCACCTTGAATCGCAAATCGAAATGGCGGAGCGGAAAGACTATGACATGGTCTATTGCGACGCATTGTTGTTCGGCGAGTCACTGTTCGAGGGCGATAACTTCATGCGGACATCTCCTTCGTCGGGCGACGTCACAACAACCTCGCTGATCAGCGCCGAGTGCAACGTCATCACGTCGGGAACGTTGCTCAAACGATCGTGGGTCGAACGCGTCGATATGTTCGATGTTTCGCTGCCCCGTATGCAGGACTTCGATCTTTGGTATCGCATCGCGCGGGCGGGCGCGCGCATCGGCTATCAAAAAAGAATTCTGATCAAATATCGGGTTCGTTCCGACAGTCTGTCGGGAACCAATGTCGAGCGATCAAGACGAAACATCAGAGCACTTGAGGTGATTGCGGAAAAATACGATCTGGATCAGCAGGAGCAAGAAGCGTGGGATAAGAAAATGCTTGCCTACAGTGCCGAATATGAGCTCGAAAAGGGAAAGTACTTTTTGACGGCAGGTGAGTTTGCGACCGCGCGCAGTCATATCGCCGCGGCGAACAGCTATTTCCGGAAGCCGAAACTGACGGTGATCGTGGCGTTGCTTGGATTCTCGCCGCGGCTCGCACTCAAGCTTTTCCAGAAATTCAGGCGCGAGGAGTTCAAGTTCATTTCGCTTCATCGATAATCCGCGAATGGCCGATACAGAAAACATTCCCTCACTGAAGACTCAAAGCGCATGGCTTCTTTTTGCAAAGATCGTCGGCTTCGTGTTCAGTTTTCTTTTGCCGTTTCTTGTCGTCCGATTTATCGCTCAGGAAAATGTCGGAACATATCGCCAGATCTTTCAGATCGTCATGAACGCCGCAGCGATATTGCCGCTCGGGGTTGGCATGAGCGCCTATTTCTATCTTTCGCGGGATCCGGCCCGTCGCGCATCGGCGGTCTTCAACATCCTTATTTTCAACACTTTGGTCGGCGGGCTGGCATTTGTCGTCCTGATGCTTTTTCCGCAATCGATCGGTCTTGTCTTCCACAACGACGAGATCACGCGGCTGGCACCGATCGTCGGACTCGTCATATGGTTTTGGATCACCGGCGCCTTTCTCGAAACCGTCGCCGTCGCTAATCAAGAACCTCGAATCGCGACATCATTCATCATTCTCGCGCAACTGACGAAGTCATTGCTGATGGTCGGCGCCGTGATGATCTTCGCGACCGTAGAGTCGATCGTTTACGCCGCGCTATTGCAGGGAATCGCTCAGACATTTGTCCTGCTCGTCTATCTCAGTTCACGCTTTCCGCGCTTTTGGAAGACGTTCAACCTCGGTTTTTTGCGTGAACAGCTTGCATACGCGCTGCCGTACGGCGTCGCCGGGCTTCTCTGGACGCTTCAAACGGATATTCACAACTACTTTGTCGGGTATCGGTTCAGCGCCGCCGATTACGCGGTTTACGCCTACGGATGCTTTCAACTGCCGCTTGTGACAATGCTTTCGGAGTCGGTTTCGGCTGTTCTGATCCCGCGGATGAGCACGTTGCAGGCGGCCGGCGACAAACGCGAAATGATTCGTCTCACAACCCGCGCGATGCAGAAACTTGCGTTCTTTTTTCTGCCGATCTATGTCTTTTTGATGATCACCGCGCAGACGTTTATCGTGACGCTTTTCACGCGGAACTATCAGCGGGCAGTCCCGATCTTCATGATCAATCTGACGCTCATGCTGATCTACGTTTGGATCTCGGACCCGATTGTCCGCGCATTTCAGGAACTCGGCCGGTATCTTCTTTATCTTCGGGTTTTTGTTCTGATCGCCCTCGTCGCGGCACTCTATTTCGGGATCCGGAATTTCGATCTCAACGGTATGATCGCGATCGTCGTCGTCGCGTCCGTCTTCGAAAAGATCGTTTCGACCGCTTTGATTGCGCGGAAACTCGGCGTCCGTGCGAAGGATGCGGCGATGCTCGCCGGACTCGGGAAAACAGCGGTCGCGGCGCTCGCCGCCGGCGTCGTTACGTTTGTCTTTTACCGGTGGTTTGAGCCGGCGATCGGCGCATTCGGAACAGCCTTTGCCCAAAACACGCTCGGCGCGACGAAGATCAGCGTCGTCGATTTTGTCGCCGGAATGATCGTCCTCGGAGCATGTTTCGCGATCTTCACGCCGATTTATCTTTTCGCGGCAAACCTCGCCGGCGTCATCGAAGACGAGGAAAAACAAACACTCTCAACATTTGTTGTAAGATTAAGAAACGCCGCCGGTGCGATTTTCAATCGCGGCGCCTCAGCGAAATAGACATTATGTGCGGAATCGCAGGATTCATTTCAAAAAACGCCGGCAACGACGATGAGCGCTCACGCCTCCTCGACGAAATGTGCCGCGTCATCACGCACCGCGGTCCCGACGAACAGGGAACGATCGTTCGCGGACGGGCGGCTCTCGGAATGCGCCGACTTTCGATCATCGATCTCAAATCGGGCCAGCAGCCGATCTTCGATTGTTCAGGCGATCTGGCGATCGTCTTCAACGGCGAGATTTACAACTATCGTGAGCTGAAGGCTGATCTCGAAAGCCGCGGCCATATTTTCAAGACAAACTCCGACACCGAAACGATCATTCACGCTTTTGAAGAGTTTGGCACAGACTGCGTCAGCCGTCTGCGCGGAATGTTCGCTTTCGCGATTTACAATTTCGGCGACGAAAGTCTCTTTCTCGCCCGTGACCGGGTCGGAAAAAAACCTTTGTTTCACGCGATTGCCGCCAATGGCGATTTCGTATTCGGCTCCGAACTCAAAAGCCTGCTTGAGCATCCGGAAATTCGTCGCGAGATCGAACCTGAGGCGCTCGACGCCTATCTCACATTCGGCTACGTTCCGGAATCTCACTGCATATTCAAAGGGATCGGCAAACTCGCGCCGGGTTACTTTCTGACGTTCAAGAACGGTGAGATCCAGTCGTCTCAATATTGGGATTTCTGCTACGACGGCGCGGGTGAGCCCCGAACCGAAGACGAATACATTGAGGTTTTGCGCGAGAAACTGCGCGATGCGGTGCGCGTCAGACTTGTTTCCGAAGTTCCGCTTGGCGCGTTCCTTTCGGGAGGCGTCGATTCATCATCGATCGTCGCGCTGATGTCCGAGGTTTCGGAGACACCGGTCAAGACTTTTTCAATCGGATTCAACGAAGACACGTTCAACGAACTGAAATTCGCGCGAATGGCTGCCGAGCGATTCCGGACCGAACATCGCGAATTTGTCGTTACGCCCGATCTGGTCGATGTCGTCGACGAGCTTGTCTGGCATTTTGACGAGCCGTTTGCCGACAGTTCCGCGCTGCCGACGTACATGGTTTCAAAGATGGCGCGAGATTTTGTCACCGTTGTTCTCTCCGGCGACGGCGGCGATGAGTTGTTTGCCGGCTACACGCGCTACGCGATCGACAAGCGCCGGTCCGGGCTCGGCAAACTGCCGGCATCGATCCGTCGCGGTTTGCTCCGGCCGCTGAGCGAAGCGCTTCCGGCCGGCGCGAAGGGACGCAATTTTCTATACAATTCGAGCCTCGACGCGGTCGACCGTTACATCGACAGCGTTTCGCATTTCGGAAGATTGAGCAAGTCCGACTTGCTTACGCCGCAAACAAGATCCGGTCTGAACGGCGGTCCCGAAGCGCTTTTCCGCGAGCTTGCTGCGATTCCGGGATCAGACGATCCGACCGATCGGCTGCTTTATCTCGACAGCAAAACCTATCTGCCGTCGGACATTCTCGTCAAAGTCGACCGCATGAGCATGGCCGCCTCGCTTGAAGCGCGCGGACCGCTCCTCGATCACGAACTGATCGAATTCGTCCAGACGATCCCGGTTTCGATGAAACTGAAAGGGCTCGAGACCAAGTACATTTTCAAGAAGGCGATGGAGGGAATCGTCCCGAACGAGATCCTATACCGCGAAAAGCAGGGTTTTGGAGTTCCGATCAATGAATGGATCAATTCTGAACTAAAGGATCGGATAAACGAGGATCTGCTGTCGCGCCGAACCGTCGAGCGCGGTTATTTCGAACCGAAATTCATCGAACATCTGATCGACGAGCACTCGCGCAGTCGCCGCGACCATTCACATTCGCTCTGGATTCTATGGATGCTCGAACTCTGGCACCGGCGATATATGGACAAATAACCATGGGGAAAATCGTGAACTACGAAGAACATGCACGTCAATCAATGGCGAACTTTGCGGCGGCCGACTCGGCGCGCCAAAACGCGCTCGCCAACTCGCTCGGCGACATGCCGATCGATCGCGTGCTTGATCTCGGTTGCGGAGCCGGTCAGGATCTGATTCCGTTTCTCGGCCGCGCTCGCCGTCAATGCGTCGGTATCGATATCGCCGACGAGATCGGCGCAGTTACCGGCGCAAACTTCGCGAACGAGCCGCGTGCCGCCTTTGTCCGCGGATCCGGAGCCGAACTTCCGTTTGCGGACGGGTCGTTTGACGTTGTGATCTGTCTCGTCGCGCTGCCGTACATGAACAACCGGCGTGCAATCGCCGAAGCCGCGCGCGTTCTGAAGCCCGACGGCGTTTTCCTGCTTAAGACGCATTCGCCCCGGTTTTATTTTTCGATGATCCGCGAGCGGCTGCGAACGCTGAATCCGAAAATGCTCGCCTATCCGGTGATCTGTCTCGTCGCCGGGATTTATCATTCGCTGACCGGGCGACAGCTTGAAACCGGATTCTGGGCGGGAAAAGAAATCTATCAGACACGGAGTTTTGTGACCGGTGAGTGTGAAAAGAACGGCCTCAAGTACGACGGGCCGGGTGTCGGCGACAATCCGCTTTCGCCAGCTTACCGATTCGTGAAGGCGATCGGGAAATCGTTTCTTCTACTCGAAATTTGCGGCGGTTTCGCCACGATCTGACGATGTCAACGATGCTTCAAAAACTCCGCTCGAACTTGCCGTGGATGGTCCGTTACCCGTTTGAGCGCACGGGCAGCTTTCTCCGCCGGACGGCGTTTGAGAAAAAACACGTGATTTTCACGATCGCGAATCACTTTGAACCGGCTTGGAGTCCGTCCGGAGCACTCGGGATCGATGCCCAGCGCCGGCGTTTGGACGATTGGCACGAGATGGCACGGCGCATCGGCGAAAGTGTCCGCGACGCCGACGGCACCGCGTTCCGGCATACAAACTTCTATCCGGCGGAACAATACGACAAGAAAATCCTCGACAAGATGGCCGAAATTCAGGCCGAAGGTCTCGGCGAAACCGAAGTCCATCTGCACCACGGCGTCGACGCACCCGATACTTCTGAGAACGTGCGCCGCGTTTTTTCGGAGTTTCGGGATTGTCTCGCAAACGAACATCGGCTGCTGTCGCGGCTCGACGGCGTCGGGATGCCGCGCTGGGCTTTTGTCCACGGCAATCTGGCGCTCGCAAACTCCGGCGGCGGCAAGTTTTGCGGTGTCGACGACGAAATGCAGATCCTCGAGGATACCGGATGCTATGTCGATATGACGCTGCCGTCCGCGCCGGACGAAACACAGGTCGCAGAGATCAACCGGATCTACGAGTGCGGTTTTCCACATGTGGAAAAAGTCCCGCACCGGCGCGGCCGCGCTGTGACCGTCGGTGCTGACATCCTTCGCTTTCCGCTGATCTTTCAAGGTCCGTTGGTCTTGAACTGGACGCGCCGGATCAAGGGAATTCCGGTGCCGAGGATCGAGGACGGCGCGCTCGTCGCGAATCAGCCGATGGATCTCGCGCGTTTTGCACGTTGGAAGAACGCCAACGTGACGGTCCATGGCCGGAGCGAATGGATTTTCGTCAAACTCTACTGTCACGGGTTTTTCGATCACGATCAATCGGCATGCATCGGCGATGACGCCCGGGCGTTTTTCGAATCGATCATCGAAGACGGCCAGCGTTCAGGCACTTATGACGTTCATTTCGCTTCGGCGCGGGAGTCGGTGAACATGGTGCTTGCGGCGATCGACGGCAGGCACGGATCGCCCGGGGAATTTCGCGACTACCGACTGCGGACGATCATGGACGAATCACAAAAAAAATAGAAGTTATAAGGCTTTAGGAGTTTTTATCGAACGAATTGAAGCAATTTGAGATCGTGACGCGCATCGGCGCGTTGAGAAGATATGGTCAACCCGATAGACACGCTCAAAAAACTGAAAGGCCGCAGCTGGACCGAACTCCGGACGCGGAGTGAACAGGCGCTGGCCGTTTACTCCGAACAGATCGGGCTCGGCAGCAAGGTGCCGTCGGATCGCGAGTTCGGACATCTCCTCAACCGCGCGTCGTTCGGAAAGGGCAAGATCACGCCTGAGATCGTCTTCGAAAGGTTCTATCAGTTGTCCACAGATCGGTTTTTTCCGTCGTTCAGCAACCCGGCGCGGACCGCGCATCTTTTCCGCGAACGATTCAAGGGAAAGCCGATCGGTAACGTGATCGAAAAGTCGGAACGCGTGATCGAAGGCAAGTTCGATCTCCTCGGCTATCTCAGTCTCGATTTCGGAACCGCGATCGATTGGCATTTCGAACCGGTCTCGGGCAAACACATTCCGCTCCGGCACTGGAAGCAATACGACGAACTCGACGCGACCGAATCCGGCGACAAAAAGATCATCTGGGAGATCAATCGGCATCAGCATTTTTTTACGCTCGGGGCGGCATACATGGTCACCGGCGAGGAGCGCTACGCGGCGACCTTTGCGCGGCATCTTGAAAGCTGGATGGCGCAGAACCCGCCGGGCTACGGCATCAATTGGGTGAGCAGTCTCGAAGTCGCGTTCCGTTCGATTTCATGGATCTGGGCCTTTCATCTCTTTCGCGAATCGAACAGCCTGACGCCGGAGTTGCTGCACCGTGCGCTGAAGTTTCTTTATCTTCACGGACGGCATCTTGAAAAGTATCTTTCAACCTACTACAGCCCGAACACGCATCTGACGGGCGAAGCGCTCGGGCTTTATTATCTCGGAACGCAGTTGCCGATCTTCGAACGCGCCGAAAAATGGCGCTCGATCGGCGAGGACATTCTGATCGCCGAACTCGGACGGCAGGTTTGCGACGACGGCGTTTACTTTGAACAGTCAACCTGGTATCAGCGTTACACGACCGATTTCTACACGCACTTTCTGATCCTGCAGGCCGTCGGCGGATTTCAGCGCGACGCCGAAACCCAGCAACGGATCGAAACGCGGGTTCAATCGATGTTCGATTTCCAGCTGCACGTGACGCGTCCCGACGGAACGACGCCGATCATCGGCGATGACGACGGCGGCCGGAATCTGCCTCTCAGTTCGGCCGAAAACAATGATTTCCGGGGCGGCCTTTCAACCGCCGCAGCCCTTTTTGAGCGCGGCGATTACAAGTTCGGCGCCGGCGGATTTTCGGAAGAAACTCTCTGGCTTTTGGGCGAAGACGGGTTGAATGCATTTGACGGCGTTCACGCTTCACGACCGCGACGGACGTCACGCGCGTTCGGGCACGGCGGCTATTTCGTGATGCGCGATGGATGGGCGCCGACCGACAACTATCTGCTCGTCGATTGCGGCGAAGTCGGCGCGCTTTCGGGCGGACACGGACATGCGGACGCGCTCGCGATCGAAACGGCGATCGGCGGCAAAACGCTGCTCGTCGATTCCGGAACGTATACTTATCACGAATCGGCCGAGCTCCGTGACTATTTCAGAACGACCGCCGCGCACAACACGCTCGTCATCGACGAAAAATCGCAATCGGAACCTGGCGGTAAATTTTCCTGGAAAACGCGCGCCGACTCAAAGGTTCATTCGTGGATCGGCGAGGAACGATTCAATTTTTTCGAAGGGTCTCACGACGGATATGAGCGGCTTGATGAGCCGGCGACCCACAAGCGCAGCATTCTTTACCTCAAGAACGATTACTGGATCATGCGCGATCATGTCGAAACGTTCGGGACGCACGAGTACGCACTCAATTTTCATTTCAACAAAGAGATGAACCCGGCGATCGAGGACACCGAAAGCGGGGTGCTTTGCGTCGGCGAGACCCCGTCGAACGGCGACGGCTGGCGGCTTTTCACGTTCGGTGACAACGGCGGCTGGCAGCGCAAGGAAAGCTGGATCTCGGATAATTACGGAAAGCGGACCAACGCGCCGTTTCTCAGATACCTTTCAAAAGGCTCGGGACCGCAGGAGTTTTTCACGTTCTGCCTTCCGGCCGAGCGTGGGTTCGCAAAGCCCGAAATATTCGAAACGACCGTTGCCGGCGGCCGCGCCTTTGTTATCAATTATCGAGGATATTGGGACATCTTCGTTTTCGCCGATGAGAACGATCAGATCGTCCGGACCGAATTGTTCAACACGAACTTCCGGTTTTTCTGGGCAAGGCTCAGCCAGGGCGAACAGATCCCGGAGGAATTCGTGATGGTCGGCGGCACGAAGTTCTCGCTCGGCAGCCGTGAGGTGATCAATTATCCGACCGAGTTGAAGTTTGCCGTCGCGCGACGCCTCGGAACGCGCCTCAACGTCCGTACGAGCGAGAATATTTTCAGCGTATCGCTTCCGCAAAAAACGCCCTCGACATTCATTCTAAAAAGTCCGGATATGCCGTAACGTTCGATGCTGAAACGACTGAGCGGCTGAGAGCCGGACGACGTCCATAGATAATCCCGAATCAACCGATAACAGCTTTGCCCGCAAAAAAACGCGTGACAACGGTTTGAGTTTTGCAGTGAGTCCCGAACTAAACGTCGATTTCGGGCATTTGACGAACTACGGTTCATTACCCGAAATGAGAATCGGGCAATCCGCTAACGATTCGTAGAGGTTTCGATCGGGAACTGCGAATCCGGATTTCTGAGATCTGAGATTTGAAATTTGAGATCACTGGAGCCAGTCGGAATATTCAAATTCATCAAGTGCTTTGCGCCTCGGCGCCTTTGCGGGAACACCCGGTTTATCTTCCCGCAAAGACGCCAAGGCGCAAAGCAATCCAAGATTCCAAGGCTCTCGAATCCCGAATATACGGGAAAGTTTCGATTCGGGAAATTCTGAGATCTGAGATTTGAAATTTGAGATCAGAAGAGCCGGCGATAACAAGTCACTTTGCGCCTCGGTGTCTTTGCGGGAACACCCACGAAATTTCTATTTGGAACGGAATCGCCTCCGGAATTTCTTCGTAAGTTCAGTGTAATTCGCGGTTAGAATCCTGACGCGTATTCTGTGATAATCTGACATCGACCGCGATGACGATGAACGTACTTCAATTGATCGGCAGCTTTCACCAGGGCGGCTCTGAACGACAGGCCGTCCAACTCTGCCGATTGCTGACATCCGAAAGCTCGGTTAATCTGAGCGTCGCGACGCTTAACCGCGACGGCGTGTTGCGGCCGGAGATCGAGGCGCTCGGACTCGGTGAGATCCCCGAGTTCCGTCTTACCTCGTTTTATGACGTGAACTTCGTCCGGCAGATACGTCGTTTTGCGGCGATGCTCCGGCGTGACCGGATCGATATCATTCACACTCACGATTTTTACACCAACGTTTTTGGCATGTTTGGGGCGCGGATCGCCGGAGTCCCGGTCAGAATCGCGTCGAAGCGCGAAACCGGCGGAATGCGGACACCGATGCAGGACCGGATCGAGCGGATCGCATTCGGACGCGCAACACGGATCGTCGTCAACGCGGCGGCGGTACGCGAACGTCTTGTGGAAATCGGAATCGATCGTGCAAAACCCGCGCTCATATACAACGGGCTCGATCTCGACCGGCTGCGGCCGACGACCGATGACCGGGCGGCAATCCGGCGCGAACTTGGGCTTCCTGCCGGTCGTCAGATCGTCACGCTGGTCGCCAATCTCCGGCACCCGGTCAAGAATCAGCCGATGTTTCTGCGCGTTGCCGAACTGGTTTCGCGGCAAAGTACCGATGTTCACTTCGCGATCGCCGGTGAAGGCGATCTTCGCCCCGAGCTTGAGTCGGCCGCGGCGAGGCTTGGAATCGCGGATCGGATCACGTTTCTCGGCCGTTGCACGCGCGTTCCGGATCTGCTCGCGGGAAGTTTCGCCGGCGTCCTGACGAGTTTCAACGAAGGGTTTTCAAATTCGCTTCTTGAATACATGGCCGCCGGAATTCCGGTCGTCGCGACCGACGTCGGCGGCGCGTCCGAGGCGATCGTCGAAGGCGAAACCGGATTCCTTGTCGCATCGGACGATGCCGAAGCGATGGCGACAAGACTGATCGGGTTGTTGGCGGATGCCGGAAGCGCGGCCGGTCTCGGCGCCGCCGGACGCCGCCGTGTTGAAGAACGATTTTCGTGTGCCGCGCAGCTCAGCGCGACGCTTGAACTCTACGATTTAGAAAGGACTGGATGACGGATCATAAAGACAAAATCAAGGTGCTCGTGATCGCGACCTCACCGGCGGTTATCGGCGGCCAATCGATCCAGGCCCGGCGGCTGATCGACGCGTTTGCCGACGACGGAGCGGTCGAGCTTCGTTTTGTTCCGAATGACCCGAACACGCCTTTTCGCGGGATCAAATATCTGCGAACGGTTTTTGCCTCGGTCCGTTTCTGGCTCTCGCTGCTGGTTTCGGTACCGCGTTCGGACGTCGTCCATGTATTTTCGTCGGGGATGTCGGGTTACGCGATCGCGACGCTGCCGCCGTTTTTCATCGCGCGGCTTTTTGGCGTGCCGGCGATCCTAAACTATCACAGCGGCGAACTCCGCGATCATATCGAGCAATGGCCGGCCACGGCGTTGCCGTCGATGCGGCGTTTCGAGTGCGTCGTCGTGCCATCTGAATTTCTTGTCGGGATCTTTGCCGAGCACGGCGTCGCCGCGCATTCGGTTTTCAATTTCGTCGATGCTACGCGTTTCCGGTTCAAAGATCGGGAACGATTCCGACCGGTATTTCTTTCGAACCGAAATCTCGAGCCACATTACAACGTCGGCGACTGTCTGCGGGCGTTCGGACTGATTCAGGCCCGAATTCCCGAGGCCCGGCTTGTGATCGCCGGTGCGGGCTCGGAAGAAGCGGAGCTCAAGTTGCTCGCCGAAACTCTTCAGCTGAAGAATGTCGATTTCATAGGCCACATCCAGCCTGATCGGATGCCTGAGCTTTTTGAGGAATGCGACGTCTATCTCAATACCTCGGTCGTCGATAATATGCCGCTTTCGTTTATCGAATCGTTTGCCGCCGGCGTTCCGGTTGTTTCCTACGCGACCGGCGGAATTCCGTACATCGTTGCCGATCGCGAATCCGGAATGCTCGTCGAAACCGGCGACTTCGAAGCGCTCGCCGCGCGCGCGGTCGAGATCATCGAAGACCCGGAGCTCGGACGCAGAATCGCGTCAAATGCCAGATCAGAGGTCGAAAAGTACAGTTTTGAGAATGTACGGGACGAATGGATCCGCGTTTATCGCGCGGCGATGAGCTGAGCTTCGGCAGCGGTGTTATTTTTTCGGAAGCAGCCTGAAATCCGCGCCGATATCCGAACGGTTTGTTCCCCGGCCCTTGAACTTGCTTGAGTTCGATAACGTAAAGTCTTTCGCCGCAAGGTTTACGAATCCAACATTAGATGCGTCCATAATAAAGAAATTGCCCGTCGGAAACGATGTGTCGTCGGTTCCGACCCGCCGGTTGTTGATGATCACGTTGTTTCTGAACATTCGCGCGGCATCCGGCGATTTGACGCTCGGAAGTCCGTGGATGCCGTAATTACCGTGGCCGACGATGTTGTCGCGGAAGACGAAATTGCGGGGAAGATCGCCGTAAAGCGATGCGATATTTCCGTTGTTGAACACGGTATTATTGGCGATCAATACGTTTTCGCCGCCGGCGATCTGGATGAAATAACCGCCGCCTTCGTAGCCGGCCGAGCCTATTTCAAGAAACAGGTTGTTTGAGATCGACAGGTTTTTCATCGTCTGGCTCGGGTACGTATCGTCTTTGCCGAGGATATTTATGCCTTCGCCGGCGCCGCGAATGACGTTGTTTTTGATGACGACGTCCTCGATCGTACTGAACGGCGCGTTGCCTTCCTGATTTCTGACAGTGATCCTGAACGCCGAGCCGAGCCAGTTGTTTTCGAGATAGTTGTCGGTAAACTGCAGCCGTTTCGCGTTCTTGATCTCGAAGAGACACTTCATCGAGTTCTTTCCGCGCCACGAATCGGGCTTGTTGAGCCTGTTTCCGCGAATCTCGATGTCCTGAGGAATCAGTTCGGCGCTTGCCGGATCGGATCCGCCGAACATGATATTCTCCGCACCACCCTCGATGTAATTGTTGATTACCTTGACGTTACGGGTTCCCGTCCAGCCGCAGATCGCCTGTGTCTCTTCCTGCGGATAAGCAAATCCTTCGAAATAGCTGTTCTTGATGACGGTGTTCGCGCTGTTGAGCCCGATCCCGCGGCGCGTGACGTTCGCGCTTGTCGACCGCACCAGACAACGGTCGAATTCAAAGTCGCGCGGAACGTCGGCGACCAGATTGGACGACGCGCCGAGATAGATCAGATTGTAGACGTAGTCTTTTGCCGCCGGGAAGAACTCGATTCCCGCGAAGCGATAGTGATGCGCGCCGTTTTCGGTCGCGACCGCCGATTTTCCGCCGCCGCGCGTGACGATCCGCGCCATCAGTTTTGATTGCTGCGGCGAGACGCGCGTTTCGGCCGGCAACTGATCGATTGCCGATGACTGAATGGTAATGAAGTCCGTGATCGGCTTTTTCGGCAATGTGATCTCGTTATAGACCGCGCCGGCCTGAAGCACGATAATGTCGCCGCTTCCCGCACGATTGATTGCGGACTGAAGATTTCCGCCCGGCGGTACCTTGATGATCTTGCGATCGCCGTCAACGATCGTTTCGACATTCTCCGGCGTGAAAAACCGGTCTCCGGCGGTCAGGTAAACCGCAATTCCGGCGCCGATCGCGGCCAATACCGCAAGCGTTATCGCAAGCGGAACGACTTTTCCGCGGCCCGGCGCCGATGCTTCTTTTCGCTTGACGCGGATCTGATCTGTCGACATCACTTCTCTCATTCAATAGCCTTTTGCGTTTTCACCAAGTAAACGACGAAAAGCGCAAATATACCAATGATTTAACGACTCTTGTACAAAAAACCTACGGTAAATTTTTCTCGCCAAAACATTTGAAAACATTGTAAAATATCTTGGGCTTTCGTACAGCCCGAAAAACGCCCGCCTACTGGAAAAAGCTCGAAATTTATGTGCGGAATCAACGGAATCGCGTATTCAACGCGCTCCGGAAAATCTATCGATAAAGATGTCCTGCGGCGGATGCGCGATGTGATCACGCATCGTGGTCCGGATGACGCGGGCGAATTTGCCGACGACCGCGTCGGGCTCGGCCATCGCCGGCTTTCGATCGTCGACGTCTCGCATGGCGCGCAGCCGATGTTCAATGAAGACCGCTCGCTCGTCATCATCTACAACGGCGAGGTTTATAATCACGCCGAGTACCGCGCCGAGCTCGAAGCCTGCGGCCACGTTTACAAAACTCACTGCGATACCGAAACGATCCTTCATCTGTACGAAGAGCATGGCCCCGATTGCGTCAATTTCCTGCGCGGAATGTTTGCATTCGCGATCTGGAACCGGCGCGAAAAGTCGCTTTTCATCGCCCGCGACCGTTTCGGCGTCAAGCCGCTCTACTACTTTCACGCCGAAGACGGAAGTCTGTTCTTCGGATCAGAGATCAAGACGCTGCTCGAAACAGGCGAGATCAAACCCGAACTGAATTACAACGCGCTTCCCGATCAGCTGGCGAACCACGGAACATCGGGCGACGAAACGCTGTTTCGCGGCATCCGCCGGCTGCTTCCCGGACATCGGCTGATTTGGCGCGACGGCCGGATCGAGATCGACGGGTACTGGGATCTCAGCTTCGAACCGAAACATGAGCCGCGCAGCGATGCCGAATTCATCGATGAATGGCGCGAACTGTTTCGCGAGTCGGTCAGGCTTCGGCTGATGGCCGACGTCCCGCTCGGGATGTTCCTGTCCGGCGGAATCGATTCATCGGCGATCGCCGCGATGATGTCGACGATGGTCAATGATCCGATCAAGACGTTTTCGGTCGGATTTGCCGAGCGCGAGGCAAACGAATTCGAATACGCGCGGGTCGTCGCCGGGAAATTCGGCACCGAGCATCACGAGATCACGATCACACCCGAACAGTTCTTCGAAAAGCTGCCCGATCTTGTCTGGCATGAAGACGAGCCGATCGGCTTCATCGCGTCCGTTCCGCTCTATTTCGTTTCTGAACTGGCCCGGGAACACGTCAAGGTAGTGCTCACCGGCGAGGGAAGCGACGAGATGATGGCCGGCTACGGACGCTATTCAAAGGCCGTTCAAATGCTCGGGATCGGCGAGAAATATGAAAGTCTGACACCGACGTTCGTCCGGTCGGCGCTGCGTTCCGGCGCTTCCCGGATCGGCGGCAAGCTGACCCGGACGTTTCTGACGCGCGACGCCGATATCGAAAGTCTCTTCCTCGACAACTTCGCTGTCTTTGGGCGATCGATGCAAGGTGAGCTTTTCAGCGACGAATCAAAAGCGCGGATCGCTGATGCGAATCCGTTCACGCGGCAAACGGGCTGGCTTGCCCGAACCGATGCGCGCGAATTACTGGACAAACTGCTTTACGTCGACTCAAAAACCTATCTTCATGAGTTGCTGATGAAACAGGATCAGATGTCGATGGCGGCATCGATCGAGTCACGCGTGCCGTTTCTCGATCACAAACTTGCCGAGCTGACAGCCCGCATGCCGGTCAATATGAAACTTCGCGGCGGAACGACGAAGTTCCTGCTGAAAGAGGCGATGAAGGGAATCTTGCCCGATGCGATTCTCAATCGGCCGAAGATGGGATTTCCGGTACCGGTCGGCGCATGGTTCCGCGGCGGATTTCGCGGAATCGTCGATGAATATGTCCTTGGCGAACGTGCCCGGGCGCGCGGAATCTTTGACGCCGGATTCGTCGCCGATCTCGTGAAACGGCACAACGTCGGCGAAAACCACGATGAGCGGCTCTGGGCGCTCGTCAACTTTGAGATCTGGCAGCGTCGATTCTTTGATTGATCGAGGCCAAATTACCGAAATGTCGTTAATCACAAAAATCAAGAAAACCGGTGTCGAAGTCTATCTCAATCACTTCGCGCATCAGCCTGACGTCGAAAATTCCGACTGGCACCTGAAGCCTCAGGAACTCGCCGATGTCGTCATTCGCTGGCCGGAACGATATCAGTGGGATGCCGCGGAGGACTGGGTCGAGGTTCTGCTTTACGGGTTTCGAAATCATGTAGCGGTCGAACGGACCGATTCGATCCCGCAAAAATTCAACGGGACGGTCAATTTTGAGATCGGGATCGGCGGCCGGACGCGGCGCGTCGCGATCGGATATTCGGATTACACGGCAATCGATGAAGACTGCGCCCGTGAAAGCGATCTCTACTTCAAAATGCAGTATCGAAAGGGCGGTTACGGCATTGACTCGGTCGTTCCCGGCGGATACGTTCCCGACGGAAAGCGGCTTTATCATCATCTTGGTAATCTGCGGGATCTTCGCGACCGCGGCGAATTCCGGTACGACGTTTACGGACGGTTCGGGATCGCCTACGCCCGTGAGGTTCGCGAAAAAGCGGTTTCCGTGCTCAGCGAACAGAATCGCTTCGCCTTCGAGGGCGGGATGAAGATGGTCTATTATCTCGAGTTCCTGCAGGAAGTCGCTCGATCGCGCGTGTGCATCGATATGCCCGGGCTCGGCGATTTCTGTTTCCGGCTGATCAACTATTTCGCGATCGGAACATGCGTCATCGCCTATCCGCACCGGACAACGCTCAACGCGCCGCTCGTCGACCGCAAACACATCGTTTACTGCAAAGAAGATTTTTCGGATCTTGTCGAACTTTGCGAATATTATCTGACCCATGACGCCGAGCGTGAAGAGATCGCCGCCAACGCACGACAGTTTTTCGATCGGTATTTGCACAAAGACAACCTTGCGAAATATTATCTGCGGACGTGCCTCGACCGATTGAAATGACAAAAGATTCAAACAATTCGATCCTTCGCGGCCGGAACATTCTCTGCTTTTCGCATGACTGGACCGGCGATCCGCTCTCAAAGACGCATTTGATGCGCGTTCTTTCGCGCGACAACCGGATTCTGTGGATCAACGCGATCGCCAATCGGATGCCGACCGCGTCGGGTCATGACATGGCCCGGATCTACAAGAAACTCAAGAGTTTTACCGAACCGGTCCGCGAGGTTGAACCGAACATCTTCGTCCTCAACCCGCTCGCGATTCCAAGTTATGGCTCGGCCGCCGTCCGCGGATTCAATCAACGGTTTCTGATCTCGCAGGTCAAACGCGCGATGCGGAAACTCGGGTTTGCCGATCCGCTCAACATGGTCTTCAACCCGGCGGCCGGATTGCTTGCCGGAAAGCTTGGCGAGCACGAAGTGATCTATTATTGCGTTGACGAATACACGGCGTTCACCGGCGTCGCGGCGGGCCTGCGTGAAATCGAGGAAGATCTGTTTCGGCGCGCCGACGTGGTCATCGTTTCGGCCGAGAAACTTTTTGAATCGAAAAAGGACTACAACCCGCATACGTATATCGTCCGGCACGGCACCGACTGGAATCATTTCCGGACGGCGCTTGACCCGGCGACCGAGATTCCCGAAGAGATCGCCGGGCTTCCGCGACCGATCATCGGATTTCACGGGCTTTTGGCCGATTGGGTCGACTTTGAACTGATCCGGAAAACAGCCGCGAAATTCGCTCATGGATCGGTCGTGCTGATCGGAAAAACGACCTTGGACGCCGAAAAAAAGATCAGGATTCTCGACGGCATCGCAAACATCCACTTTCTCGGGCGACGCCCGTACGCCGCGCTTCCGGCGTTTTGCAAAGCCATGGACGTTGCACTTAACCCGTTTGAGATCAATGAGTTGACGCTGGCGGCGAATCCGCTGAAAGTGCGTGAGTATCTGGCCGCCGGATTGCCCGTCGTTTCGACCGACATTCCGGAAGTGCATGTGTTGGATGATTGTCTGGTCGGTGTCGATCATGACGATTTTCTCGCCAAGATCGAACTCGCGCTGGCATCTCCGAAGCCGCGGACAGAGATCAGCGACCGGATCCGGCACGAAAGCTGGGATGCAAAAGTTGACGAACTGCGCGACGTTCTTGCGCGGGTAAAAGGCTGACGCTCGCCGACCTTTTTGAATTGTGCGAAACCCGATTCGGAAAATCCTTCTGCCGGCCGGAATTGCGGCGATCATCGCGCTTTGGGCTGCGATCGCCCCCGAATTGGCGCGGAACCTGAAGGTTGAGCGGATGATCGAGAATCCCGACGCGATCGTCGTGCTTGCCGGCGGAGCGGATTTCAGAGAACGCAATCGTTTTGCGGCCGGCCTTTATCGGGACGGTGCGGCGAAAAAGATCTTTTTGACAAACGACGGCGTCCGCGGCGGATGGAACTCAACGGAGCGGACAAACCTTCCGTACTTTGAACTGGCCAAACGCGAACTCATCGGCGCCGGAGTGGCCGAAGCCGACATCGAGGTTTTGCCGCAGATCGTTGAAGGCACGCGCGATGAGGCGGAACTTATCGCGTCGGTCGCCGCAATACGCGGTCTGAAACGGATGCTGATCGTCACCAGTGCGCCGCATACGCGCCGGGCGCTGAGCTCATTCGAGCGCGCCGCGCAAGGGAAAGTCGAAATCGGGATCGTCTCGCCTCCCGAGGAGGTTGATCGATTTTGGTGGCTGAGCCGTTCCGGCTGGCGTGACGTCGGTTTTGAATATGTGAAACTCGGCTATTATTGGTTGTTTTTTTGACTTCCGAATGTTCACGCGATCGCCGAAAGTTAAGCCGGATGGCCGTCGACAGGGATGAAAATATGAACGACATAGCATTGCAGCATGCGAACGAGGTCGCCGCCGGCGATCGGTTTGAGTTCGGCAAAAACTGGGCGAACTTTCTGACGCTGCTTGATGAAGACCGGATCGCCAGTGCCGAAGAATCGCTTCGTTCGATGCTCGGCATCGAATCGCTCGAAGGACGCACGTTTCTCGACATCGGATCGGGAAGCGGACTGTTTTCGCTCGCCGCCAGACGGCTCGGCGCGCGTGTTCATTCGTTTGATTACGATACGAATTCGGTCGCCTGCACGAATGAGCTGCGGCGCAGGTACTTTGAGAATGACGCCGACTGGCGCGTCGAACAGGGTTCGGCGCTCGATCGGGATTATGTCGCCGGTCTCGGCAAATTCGACGTCGTTTATTCGTGGGGCGTCCTTCATCACACCGGCTCGATGTGGGAAGCTCTGACAAACGCCGAAACGGCAGTCGCTGACGGCGGAAAGCTTTTCATCGCGATCTACAACGACACCGGTTCGCAGGCCGCCCGATGGTTGGCGATCAAGAAACTCTATAACCGGACGCCGCGATTCCTGCGCGTTCCGCTGACGGTCGCCGTCTATCTTCC
This sequence comes from Pyrinomonadaceae bacterium, assembly GCA_044229875.1. Classification (GTDB taxonomy): domain Bacteria; phylum Acidobacteriota; class Blastocatellia; order Pyrinomonadales; family Pyrinomonadaceae; genus JAFDVJ01. The sequence continues at coordinate 39,607 of JBGASE010000010.1, forward strand.
GGACGAACTCAAGCAGTTTGCAAAATCGCTCCTGCTACTGAAACCGATGGATTACGTCCGGAGCTGGACGCACTACAAAAACGCCCGCGGCATGAACAAATGGTTCGATCTGGTCGATTGGATCGGCGGTTATCCGTACGAATACGCGAGCGCCGATGAACTGTTCGAATTCTATCGGGC
>JBGASE010000011.1:0-39257 GCA_044229875.1 Pyrinomonadaceae bacterium
GTCCGGGCGTCGTATTCGATCTCATCCTGGATGAACTGGAAGCCGGGAAGTCCGATGCGGTCGAACGACAGGTGATCGGTTCCGCCGGTGTTCTGGAGCGTCAACGTTGACGCGCCAATCTCTTTGAACGGCCCGAGCCAAGCCCGGAAGATCGGAGCGACCTTTTCGTTGCTCTGAAGATAGACGCCGCGGATCTTGCCGGTTCCATTGTCGAGGTTGTAGTACGCCGAAAGCTTATCGTAATCAGCACCTTTGACAAGCGTTCCGCCGCCGCCGCCGAGCGGATTGTTTCCGCCGCCGCCCTGCATTTCGCCAAAGAACTGTTTGACGTACTCACGCGAACCGTTGAGGCCCTGTTCCTCGCCGGACCAGAGTCCGACGCGGATCGTGCGCCGCGGTTTGAGTCCGAGCGCCATCAGGATCCGGGCCGCTTCCATCGCGACAGCGCATCCGGCGGCGTTGTCGGTGGCTCCCGTCGAACCGTGCCATGAATCGAGATGTCCGCCAAGCATGACGAGTTCGTCCTTGAGATCCGTGCCCGGGATTTCGGCGGTCGTGTTGTAGCCCATCAGATCTTCATCGTGATACTGAACCGCGAGATCGACCGTCATCTGGATCTTTTCGCCCTGTTTGATCATCCGGACAAGCCGGTTGTAATCTTCGGACGCCATCGTCATCTGCGGCAGCATTTTGGACTCGGCTTCCTTTTGATACGGTTGCAAACGGCGAGCGCCGAACGCGTCCATCGGGTTTGCCGGAATTTCCTGCGCGACCGCCGCGCCGCTGACGAAAAGCGTTCCGCCGCTCCCTTCAAAGCTGTTGTCGACGAGCATCGCGGCGCCTTCCTGCATGACGAAGTTCATTCGCTTCGCGCCTTGCACAAAGCGTTCCATGAAGCGTTGAATCTGCTGCTGGTTGGCCTGACCGGCCGGCTGCGGCGTGCGGACAAGCGACAGCGGATTCGGCGAGTTCGCCATTTCGAGCAGTTCCTTATCCGACCATCTGAGCCCCATGCCCTCAAAATCGGCCTTGAGTTCGCGGATTCCGGAAATCAGAACGATCTTGCCCTTCAACTGGCCCTTGTATTTTTCAAAATCGGCCTCGTTCTGGGCGTCAAGATAAACGACGTCCGCCGTCAGCTTCGTAACCGGCTCCATCGGCTGGACCGGAGTCTTCGACTTCGAAGCCTTCGGGTCCGGCGTCGGCTGCGCGATCACCTTGTCCAATCCCGGCGACCATGCTTTCGGGTATGCGATCACCGGAAACGATTGCGGCGATGAGACCTGGGCTGAAAATCGCTTCAGCGACCAGCCGCGGCCCCACGGGCCCCACGAAACGAGCTTGGCATTCTCCATGCCCCATTTCGTCATCTGATCACGCGTCCATTCATTGGCGCGCTTCATGCTCGGTGAGTTCGTCAGTCGGCCGCCGATAACGTCGGTCAGATAACTTAGCGTCTGCATGACCTGCGAATTCTTCGTGCCTTCTTCCTTGATCTTGTCGATTACATCTTTCGGTGCCTGATAGATCGGTTTGGTTTGTGCGAGCGCGGCCGTTGGCAGCACAAAAGCCGCCAACAACAACGCGCTGATAAATCTGCGTCGTAACATTATTGAAGATATCTCCTGATTCTCTTTGAATTGCCCTGCTTGAAAAATGACTCGCAGTTAAAGACGCAATAATCACCGGATTGGTTTCAGGAAGTGGAAAGTAAAAAGGCAAAAGGGAAAAGGGAAAAGGAAAAAGGCAAAAGGGAAAAGGAAAAAAGGAAAAGGGAAAACGTGAAAGAGTAACGAGAGAATCCAAAATCCAAAATCCAAAATCCGAAATCCGAAATCCGAAATCCGAATCGGCCTCTACTTTGTCGTCCAGGTAAGCGTGTAGGCGGGCGGGACGTTTTTGACGATCAACGGGCTGCGTTTTGATTTTCCGTAGCGGTCGCGCATGAATTCGCGGAGTTTGATCGCCGACGGCATGTAATAGCCGTGAGCGTATTGGAATGTTCTGAAAGTGCAGCCGCGCTGCATCAGGATGTCGATCTCGTTGAGGATCTTTTCGCCGATCTCGTTCGGAAGCGAGACGAACGGCAAACAGCAAATGATGTGGCCGACCTTGCCGAGCTTCGATTTTTCATGGATCGAAACCGTATCGCACGCATTGCCGCAAACGATCTTCAAATCGCGGTATTTGAACCGCAATGAACGGACGAGATCCGGATCGAGCTCGATTCCGAGATACGAATCCTCCTCGCGGATCGTTTCCTGCAGAAATTTCGTGATCGCTCCGGTTCCGACTCCGAGCTCAAGAACAATGTCGTCGCGGGTCGGCGTGATGCCATCGATCATCGCCGCCGCCAACTCAGGCGACGACGGTGCGATCGAACCGACCTTGAGCGGGTTCTTTAAAAATGCCTGAAGAAACTGGATATTCTCGTTCATTCAGATGGAGCCGTGAAACTCGACGTCAATCATGTACGGATGTTTCTGCCAATTAGTTCGTCGAGACCGATACATCGGATGCGTCTGCGTTGGAATTCATGCTATCGGCAACCGCAATTTTATAATCGCAACCTTCGTTTTGGCAATAGCGCGTCGTTCCGTCCTTTCGCGTTTTCTCAAGCAAGAACGGCGATTTGCACTGCGGACATCCCTCGGTCACCGGCTTGTCCCAGTAAACCGCGTCGCATTTCGGATAATTCGAGCATCCGTAAAAAGCCTTGCCGCGCCGCGACTTCTTGACCGTGATCTCGCCTTTTTTGCACTTCGGGCATGAAATTCCGAGTGTTTCGCGCTTCACGTAATCGCATTTCGGATAGTTCGAACACGATATGAACTCGCCGAACCTTCCCTGTCGCCGGACGAGATTGACACCGTCTTTCGGACAGATCTCGTCGAGTTCGACCGGCGGCGCGACCGGTTTCGAATCGCCCTTTGCTATTTTTCGGATGTTCTTGCAGTCGGGATAGCCCGTGCACCCGTAAAACGCTCCGAAGCGTCCTTTTTTGAGAGCCATTTCGCGACCGCACAGTTCGCAGACCGGCACTTCCGGTGTTTCGGATTCCGACCCGGATTCCCCCGACGATTCGCTTCCGGCAGCGTCGGCTTTCGGTTTCATCGACGAAACCTCACGTGTTGTCTTGCATTCCGGATAATTCGAGCAAGCCAGGAACTGGCCGAACCGGCCGAATTTGATGACCATTCCGGCGCCGCATTTCTCGCAAATATGCTCGGTCGGAATAGACGTCTTTTTCTTGTTCTTGATGCTTTCTTCGGCAGATTTGAGTTCGACCGCGAACTTGTCGTAAAAGCCGCGCATCGCATCGCGCCAGTCGAGTTTTCCGTCCTCGATCTCATCGAGCTGATCTTCCATCCGTGCGGTGTACGCGGTGTTGAACAGATCATCAAAGCTGGCGATCAGCAGATCGTTGACGGTCGTCCCAAGCGGTGTCGGTCGAAAACGTCCTTCGAGACGTTCGACATACTCACGATCCTGAATCGTCGTCATGATCGCCGCATAGGTCGATGGCCGGCCGATTCCTTTTTCTTCGAGCGCCTTGACGAGCGTCGCTTCGGTGTAACGCGGCGGAGGTTCCGTGTGGTGCTCTTCGCCGCTCATCGAGTTTAATTTCAGCGTTTCGCCCTTTTCAACACGCGGCAGGCTTCGTTCTTCGTCTTCATCGTCGCCGTCGGCCGGCTTTTCGTCGCGGCCTTCCTGATAAACCTTGAGGAAACCGTCGAACTTCTGAACCGATCCGGTCGATCTGAAGATGAATCGGCCGGCGCGGATGTCGATCGTCGTCTGATCGAAAAGTGCGGGCATCATCTGCGATGCGACGAAACGCTGCCAGATCAGCCGGTAAAGTTTGAGTTCGTCCGGGCTCAGAAACTGCTTGATGCTTTCGGGCATCCGCGTGACGTCGGTCGGACGGATCGCTTCGTGGGCATCCTGGGCGCCGCCCTTTGTCTTATATATCGTCGGCTTGCCGGGGAGATAGCCCGGGCCGTATTCGCTGCCGATGAAATCGCGGACTTCGTTCAGCGCCGCGTCAGAAACGCGGGTCGAGTCCGTTCTCATGTATGTGATCAGACCGACCGCACCCTCGGCGCCGAGTTCGATCCCTTCATACAGTTTCTGGGCGACGGACATCGTCTTTTTGACCGAAAATCCGAACTTGCGCGATGCTTCCTGCTGCAGTTTCGAGGTGATGAAGGGCGGCGTCGCGTTGCGTTTGCGTTCTTTGGTGGCGACCGATTCAACAATGAATGTTTGCTGTTTTGCCTCATCGACGATGGATGTCGCGGTCGCGGCATCCTTGATGTGCGTCTCGGTCTTTTTTACATCCTGATCGAAACCGCTGGTTTTGACGGTCAGATCCTCGATCTTGTACAGCTTTGAATCGAACTTCGGCGGAAGCGCGGCGCTCAGATTCGCGATGATCGACCAATATTCGGTGCTGACAAAGGCCTCAATCTCGCGTTCGCGTTCGACGACGAGTCTGACGGCGACCGTTTGGACTCGTCCGGCGGAGAGCTTTCCGCCGATCGTCTTCCACAGGATCGGGGAAACCTTGTAGCCAACCAACCGGTCAAGGATGCGGCGTGCCTGCTGGGCGTCGACAAGGTTTTTGTTGACTTCTTTCGGATGATTGAACGCGTCCTGGACGGCATTTTTCGTGATCTCGTTGAACATCACCCGAAATACCGGCTTGACCGGTTTTTTCGGGACGATTTCTTCGGCCAGATGCTGGCAGATCGCCTCGCCTTCGCGGTCAGGGTCGGCGGCCAGGAAAATCGCTTCGGATTCCTTCGCCGCTTTCTTGAGTTCGGCCACCGTCTTTTTGTTGTTGCGCTTTTTCGTATCCGGAATCACTTCATAAAACGGCTCGAAGTTGTTCTCAATATCGACCCCGAGTTCCTTGGTCGGCAGGTCCTTGATGTGACCGATCGACGCCAGCACTTTGTAGTCGCTTCCGAGATACTTGTTGATGGTTTTCGCCTTCGCTGGCGATTCGACGATGACTAGATTCTTTGCCATTTGTGAAAAAAATAAGTCAGACACATTAAGAATGCGCTGACACTCTGACTTCTAACACCGAATCCGCAACGGTGTCAATGTGAGTAGTCGGAAGAGTTGCTTCGCGCCACTTTCAAATCTTTCGGGCGTATTGATTGCCGGGCAGAACGCGGATGAGATCCTTGAGATCAAGCGCGACGAGCATTGAGTTGAGTTCGCCGAAACTCATCCCGGCGTGGTCTAGCAGTTCATCAAAATGCGCCGGCGAATCAGCGCGCAGGATGTTCCACACGCGGCGTTCCTTTTCGTTCAGTCCCGCGGGTGCCAGCCCAGGCTGAACCGGAAGTTCCGCGGGACGATCATCAAGCTTCGGCGGCAGTATCCGCGCGGCGATCTCGGTCGGGAGTTCGCAGACGACGTCCTGCCATTGCTGAACCAGCTTTGCGCCTGATTTGATCAGATAATTCGTTCCGATCGAATTCCGCGAAGTGATGTTTCCGGGAACTGCGAACACGTCACGGTTCTGTTCAGAAGCGAGCCGCGCCGTGATCAGCGAGCCGCTTCGGTCAGTCGCCTCAATCAGCAGTACGCCGTAGCTGAGTCCCGAAATGATTCGGTTGCGGTATGGAAAATTCTCACCGAGCGGCGGAGTTTCAAGCGGGAATTGAGAGACGATCGCGCCGCCCGAATCGATGATCGCATCCGCAAGTTTCGCGTTTTCTTTCGGATAAATACGATCGATTCCGGTTCCGATGACGCCGATCGTCCGTCCTTTCGCCCGCATCGCCCCGCGGTGCGCTGCCGAATCGATCCCGCGCGCCAGTCCGGAAACGATGCAGATCCCGTTCTCGGCCAGATCGCGGGCAAGCATTTCGGACGCATTCTCGCCGTAGGTCGAGCAGCGGCGTGACCCGATGACCGCGATGGACGGCGCTTCGAAACAAGCCCGCCAGTCGCCGCGGACATAGAGTACAACCGGCGGATCGGCGATTTCGCGAAGTAAAAACGGATAACTTCCGTCATCCAGCAGCAGGATATCGCCGCCGATCTCACGGACGAGATCGACCTCACGCTCCGCCCGACCATGAAATTCGCGTTTGAGAATTGATTCGATGGTGTCGGCACGCAGCCGAAGGGACTCAAGTTCACGACGCGTCGCATGGAACACGCCGTCGGCCGATCCGAACCGTTCAATGAGTTTTGTTGCCGCCCGCGGCCCGATGCCGGGAGTCATGTTGAGTGAGATCCAATCTTTCATAATTCGGATTTGCGATTTCGGATTTCGGATTTTCCGCGATTCAAAGTTGTGATGGATGCCGCAACAATAATTGCGACGAGTTCGTTGGCCTCTATCCTCAGGCTTTCGAGACGTTTTGACGACACGAATCCGGCTTCCGCAAGCAGTTCAAGCCAATATGCGGATTCGTCGGCTTCTTCTTCGACAATCGCGAGTTTGTGAAGAAAATCGGCTTTTGATTTGGCACGACATGCTGCTCGATAGTTAGCGCCGACCGATGCTCCGCTTCGTACAAGTTGGTTTCCGATGGCGTTTGCGGTTCTGTTGTTCGGCAAACTTGCTGCAAGGTTAATTATGCGAAGAGCGAACTGCTTGGTTCGCAGTTTCATTTCGTTTGGAGTCATTTTTCAATTAGTAAGGTAAGGGGGCCGTGTCATGAGGCCCTCCGGTCAATTTAGAGTTGTTTCATTGAACTGCGGCGGTTTTGAATCGTATCCGATTTGCGTTGCGTTTCGACCTAGAGCCGTTTCTGACGACAATCCGAAATCCGAATTCCGCAATCCAAAAATGGTTTTGGCGGAAGCGTGTGGGAGTCGAACCCACCCAAGCGCGCTCTCACGCGCTCACAAACGGTTTTGAAGACCGCGCCCGTCACCGGACAGGATGCGCCTCCGCATGTGAAGTTTCAGTGCTTCAAAACTACGGTTTCGACTCGCTTTCTGTCAAGTGTTTTTTGGCTCCGGCGAACGCCGGGCTTGCTTGACCGTCAATTTTCGCGCGTGTTATTCTTTCTCTTTTGAAAAGCGAGCCGGAATTTGGCTCGGCGTATCATAGACAAGCTTTAATTATTAGATTCAGATATGTTTTTGCTAGCCTTTGCTGAGGGAAGTTCCATCCAACTTGTGCCGGACGGCACAATGCTGATCCACGTAGCTTTGATTCTGGTCATGATCTGGATTCTGAACCGGACGTTTTTCCGTCCGATCAACCGGATCATCGAATCACGCGAGAAGAACAAAGGCGGACGCTCGGTCGAGGCTGAAGAGATCATGCGCGACGTTGAGTCGAAGCGCGAGACGATCAGTCTGGCGATGCGCGACGCACGCACCAAGGGCTACGAGATCGTCGAAAAGGAACGGGCAAAGGCGATCAAGAAGAAGGAAGAGAAGATCGGAGCGGTTAAAGAGGCGGTGGCGGCAAATTTTGCGGCTGAGACCGCTGAGCTTGAAAACCAGACGGCGGCGGCGCGCGCGGCGATCAGGACTGATGCCGAAACGCTTGCCGAGCGCATCAGCGCGAACATTCTGAAAGCCTGAACCGAAGTTATATGTTTGCATTTATCAACAGTTTATTGATCCTTGCCGGAGGCGGCGGCGCCGAAGGCGGCTGGTGGCACAAGGTCGAACCGTACCTGAATTACCCCGGATTCGAAGCCTGGAAGTTTCTCAATCTCTCGATCTTCGTCGCGATCATGGTTTATCTCCTGAAGAAGCCGTTGAGCGATGTTTTCAAGGCGAAACGTGAAACGATCCGGGCCGAACTGATCAAAGCCGAAGAACAGAAACAGGCCGCGCTCGCAGAATTGACGGCGGCGGAAGCAAAGCTCGCGAATCTCGACGCCGAGGCCGAAAACGTCATTGCCCGCGCAAAAGAAGAGGCGGCGGCCGAGAAAACCAGGATCGCGCGCGAGACCGATGAAGAAGCGAAACGTCTTGAAGGTCAGGCGGCAAACGAAATCAACCGCAAAAGCGCACAGGTTCGCGCCGAACTTCGCCGGTTTTCGGCTGAAGAAGCGGTTCGCCTCGCTGAGGCGAAGCTTCGGAGCGGTATCAACGCCGAAAGCGACTCGCGGCTGGTGAAGGCCGGTATCAGCGCCATCGGAGGAATGAATTAACCATGAGTGTTGAAACCGTAGCACGCCGATATGCAACCGCGCTCGCGGACGTCGTCATCAAGACCGGCGAGACCGAGAAAGTTAAGGCGGAGATGAAATCGTGGGAAGATCTGATTGCGTTGAGCTCGGATCTTCAGCGTGCGTTTTCGAATCCGGCGATTGCTCATATGAGCAAGGAAAAGGTGCTCGAGTCACTGATCGACAAGGTCAAGCCTTCGAAGACCACCGCCAATTTTCTTCGGATTCTGCTTCGCAACGGACGACTCACGGAGATCCGTCAGATCAACGAGAAATTCGCCTCGGTGATTGACGAACGTTCCGGAATCGTCGGAGCCGACATCATTTCCGCGCGCCAATTGTCCGACGCCGAAAAGAAAGAACTCGATGATTCGATCACGAAGCTGACCGGCAAAAAGGTAAATCTCAATTTCATTATCGATGAGAACATCATCGGCGGCGTCGTAACCCGCGTCGGCTCGACCGTTTACGACAACTCCGTCAAAACGCAATTAGAAAATCTTAAAAAAGAACTTATTGGAATCTGATGTCGGCGATGTCGCGCGGCTCGGACCGATGCGGACAACTGACCACTGACAACTATTATGGAAGCAATCAAAGCCAACGAAATTAACGAAATCATTCGCGCTCAGATCGAGAATTTCGACGCGACGATGACCGTTGCCGAAGTCGGAACGGTGATCAAGGTCGGCGACGGTATCGCCGAGATCCACGGACTCGAAAAGGTCATGGCCGGCGAGCTCCTCGAATTCCCGTACGGAGTTCGCGGATTGGCGCTCAACCTTGAAGAAGACAAGGTCGGAACCGTGCTTTTCGGTGATTTTCAGAAGATCAAGGAAGGCGACGAGGTAAAGCGCACGCGCAAGATCATGAGCGTCCCGGTGGGCGACGCAATGATCGGCCGCGTTGTCGACGCGCTCGGAAACCCGATTGACGGCAAGGGCGAGATCGTGACCGACATGTTCAATCCGGTTGAGCGAATCGCTCCCGGAATCATCGACCGTCAGCCGGTTAAAGAGCCGCTTCAGACCGGACTCAAGGCAATTGACGCAATGGTTCCGATCGGCCGCGGCCAGCGTGAGCTGATCATCGGCGACCGCCAGACCGGCAAGACCGCGGTCGCGATCGACACGATCATCAACCAGAAAGGTAAGGACGTGATCTGCATCTACGTCGCCATCGGACAGAAGGCTTCGACGGTCGCGCAGGTGGTACAGAAACTTCAGGACTACGGCGCAATGGATTACACGATCGTTGTTTCGGCAACGGCCTCGGATCCGGCGGCGATGCAGTTCCTGGCGCCGTATTCGGGCGTCGCGATCGGCGAGTATTTCCGTGACAACGGCCGCCACGCGCTGACCGTTTATGACGATCTTTCGAAGCAGGCAGCGGCGTACCGCGAAATTTCGCTGCTGCTCCGCCGCCCGCCGGGCCGCGAAGCATATCCGGGAGACGTTTTCTACCTTCACTCGCGCTTGCTCGAACGCGCCGCGAAGATGTCGGATGCCCGCGGCGGCGGTTCGCTGACTTCGCTCCCGATTATCGAAACGCAGGCCGGCGACATTTCGGCTTACATTCCGACAAACGTGATTTCGATCACCGACGGTCAGATCTTCCTTGAATCGGATCTCTTCAACTCGGGTGTCCGTCCGGCGATCAACGTCGGAAACTCGGTTTCCCGCGTCGGCGGATCGGCGCAGATCAAGGCGATGAAACAGGTCGCCGGTACACTCCGTATCGATCTCGCGCAGTACCGCGAACTCGCGGCATTCGCGCAGTTCGGCTCGGATCTCGACAAATCGACGCAGGATCAGCTTGAGAAAGGCAAGCGTTTGACCGAAGTCCTCAAACAGGGACAGTACGTGCCGATGGAAGTAGACCAACAGGTGTTCATCATCTGGGTCGTTTCGAACGGTTTTGCAACGGATATCGCGGTCGAAGACCTGAAGCGGTTTGAAACCGAACTCTTCGCCTTCGTCGAAAGCTCGCACCCGGCGATTCTCGAAACGCTGCGCACGAAGAAGTCGATCGACGACGATCTGAAGGCTGGTTTGAAGGAAGCCGTCGAAGATTTCAAAGCGACGCGCTGGAATCAGTAATTTTGGATTTTAGAGTTTGGATTTTGGATTTGCTCCGATTTCCGGGTTCTGGTTTCGAAGAAAATTGATTTTGAGGGATTGGATTTTGGGTCGCCGCGTTTTAATTGCGGAATCCAAAATCCAAAATCCAAAATCCAAAATCGAAAAATGGCAAGTTTATTGGACATGCGCCGGCGCATTAAGTCGGTCAAAAACACTCAGCAGATCACCAAGGCCATGAAGATGGTCGCGGCGGCGAAGCTCAAACGCGCGCAGGATCGCGTCACCGCGGCGCGTCCGTTTGCGCAGAAAATGTCGGTGGTTCTCGGCAATCTGAGCTCGAAGATCGGCGACGATTTTTCGTCACCGCTTCTGAATGAACGCGGCGATTCAAAATATCTGGTCGTCGTCGTCAGCGCCGACAAGGGACTTTGCGGCGGTTTCAACGCGAACCTGATCAAAGCCGTTCAATCGTTCATGCGCGAGCAGGAAGCGACGATCGAAATGATGCCGGTCGGCCGCAAGGCGCGCGACTTTTTCAAGCGGCGCGACGTGGTTTTTGTTGAAGAATATGTCGGACTGACCGGCTCGGGAACCGTCAAACACGAGGATGCGGTCGCGATCGCGAACAATGTCATCAAGACGTTTGTTGAAGACGAGTCGATCGACAAGGTTTTTCTCGCGTTCACGGAATTCCGGACCGTTCTTTCGCAAAAGCCGGTGATTGAGCAGCTTTTGCCGATCGCCCGCGTTGAAGACGACGGCGAATCGGCAACGGCTCAGGCTGAGTATATTTACGAGCAGCCGGCGGCGGATATCTTCGGAAAACTGCTTCCGAAGCAGATTGAGACGCAGATCTATCGGGCGATGCTTGAGTCGGTCGCATCTGAACAGGGATCACGCATGACCGCGATGGACAGCGCGTCGAAGAATGCCGGCGAATTGATCGATTCGTTGACGCTCAATATGAACCGCATTCGCCAGGCGGCGATCACGAAGGAGATCATCGAAGTCGTCTCCGGTGCCGCGGCGCTTTAGTCGCCCCCGAAGTCTAATTCAGGCAAGCAGAGCAATTGAGATCGGACGCGATTTCAATTAAGCTTTGCTTGCCTTTTGCTTTTCACGGAGTGCAACGATGCGGTTTTATCTAAGGGCTCTCGGAAAATACGCGGATTTCAACGGACGTGCGAGCCGCAAGGAGTTCGTCCATTACACAGTTTTCAATTTTTTGTTTCTGGTCGGCGCTGTTTTCATCGACAATTTGACCGGATCAACTTTTCACCGGCTGTGGTTCGGATATCTCGCCGCATCATATTTTCTTGCAACGTGTATTCCGTCGTACGCGCTTCAGGTCCGACGCCGGCACGATGTCGGTCTCAGCGGTTGGGATCTGCTAAGCGGCGGCGGCTTCCGCATGTGGCACGCGGGTGATGTCGGCGAAAACGACTACGGACCGGACCCGCGCGAATTCGATTGAATTTCGCCGCAACCGGAAACTGCGTTCGACTGACTTTGCTTGTCCACGCAACGCTTCTCAGCTAAAATTCCGACGACTTGCCGGGAGGGTTACACGATGAATTGGTATCTCAAAGTTCTGAACAACTACGCCAGTTTCCGCGGACGCGCTCGGCGCAAGGAGTATTGGATCTTCACGCTTGTCAACGTCGTTTTCACTATCGTCGCAATCGTTCTCGACAATCTGGTCCGACTTACCTTTGAAGGATCGGTTTACGGTTTTCTCTCGACCGCGTACATTCTTGCCACTATTGTTCCGTCGTTTTCAGTGCTGGTCCGACGGCTTCACGACATCGGAAAAAGCGGCTGGTACGTCCTCGTTTATTTTGTTCCCCTGCTCGGCGGTCTGATTTTGCTTGCTTTCACGGTAACCGACGGCGATTACGGAGAAAACGACTACGGGCCCGACCCGAAGGACGAGGAACGGAACCGGCCGTTGACGTTCAATGTCTGAAACGACGCTTCGCAGCCGGCTTTTTCGTTATCTTCCGCTGATCGTTTGGATCGCGATAATTTTTGTCGCGTCATCGTCAACCGGGTCGATGTCGAGCACGTCGCGGTTTGTTCGTCCGCTGCTTGAATGGCTCTTTCCCGATTCACCCGAATCGGTTCTCGCGGTTTACCACGGCTATATCCGAAAAACCGCTCATGTCGTTGAATATGCGATTCTTGCCTTCTGGGCGTCGCGAGCGTTTTGGGGATCGTCCGTCGAACTCCTCCACCGGTTCTGGCCGATCGCCGCGTTCCTCGCTGTCGCAGCCGTTGCCTCTCTCGACGAATTCAACCAAAGTTTCAACGCGATGCGGACGGGATCCGCAACCGACATCGCGATCGACTGCGCCGGCGGCCTCGCGATGATTTTCGGGCTGATCGCATATTCGAAAGTAGTTGGGAGTGGGCAGCGAGCAGTGAGCAGTAAGCAGTGAGCAGTAAGCAGTGAGCAGGAAGCAGTCACGCGGTATACGGCAGAGGTCAGTGATGGTGGACCGTAGACAGCAAAACGGTAAGCTGCTCACCGCTTACGGCTCACTGCTTACGGCTCACTGCTCACTGCTTACGGCTCACTGCTTACCGCTTTCTGCTTCCTTCTCAAAACAACAATCGCACGCCGAATCTCACCGATCGCGGCGACTGGAACGAGTTTGCAAGGTTGTAATCGTTGCGCAATCCTGCAGATGATGTTCCGCGGGAACTCAGATAATTTTGGACGAATCTGCTGATGCCGCCGTTGCTGTGAATCGTTTGTATGACCGCGGCCTGTGATGTGCAGGTCGTGCAGCCGCCTTGTGTCAGTGTCGTTGACGTGAAGTTCGTCGAACTTATCTGGGTTTGGCGTCCGAGTTCGTTGCGCTCGTCAAAGAGGTTGAGCACGACGACGAACGGCTCGAGCGTCAAACGTTTGTCACGACCGAAAAGATAGCGATGACCGATCCGCAGATCGGTTTCGGTAAACAATTCCGTTCGGCTGAGATCTCCGCGTCCGAAGAGAATTGAATTCGTGACGCTGTAAAGCGAGTAAACCGTCGTCAGCGGCGTCCCTGATCTGAAAGTCGAAATCGCTGAAACCGACGTCCGGTTGACCTGATTCCAAGCGAAGTTGTATCCGCCGTAAACGTTGAAAACATGCGGCCGGTCGGTCGCGAGCGGTCCGTTGTCCGGGTCGCCGTCGGCGTTGAAGCCCGCCATCGGCAGATCAAAAAATCTTCCGGAATTCGGTGTCGTGAGTCCGGCCTCATCGGAGTTTGAAAGTCCCGAATAGTTGCCGGTCAGGCGACTGAAAGTATATGACGCATTGAAGAAGTATCGCGGACCGCGCTTGTCGATAATGATCTCAAGCGCATCATATCGGCGCTTTGCCTTCGGACACGGCAAATTCGCCGATTCCGAAACGAGACATACGTCGCCAAAGCCCGGATTCGCGACCGTATATTGCTCCGATCCCTGATCGTTGAAGGTTCCGACATCTTCAACCGCCCGATCGAGGTTCCGGAAAATGTACCGCGCCGAGGCGCGGAGTCCGAATCCGATGCGATGTTCATAAACAAGCGTAAATTCACGCGTCCGCGACGGTTTCAGGTCGCTTGCAATGACCGGTAGAACACCGACGATAACCGGAATATTAGTCTGCACCGCGAACGAAAACTGGCAGACCGACCAGCCTGAGCCGCCGACGATCGGGCAGCGTCCGCCGGGCGTGTCCTGATTGTTTCCGAGAATATTCTGAAACGTGTAATTCGTGTATGCCGCGCCGCGCGACGGCAGAATCTCGAAGAAATCGCGATAAAAGATATCCGAGAACAGTGATCGGAGTGAATTGAACTTGAGCCTGTCGTAATAAAATCCGAAGCTCGAAAAAAGTCGTCCGCGACCATCGCCGGTGATATCGAAAACGCCGGAAACCCGCGGCGCGAATTTATCGGTCCAGTTCCATTTGCCGTCGAATTCCTCGCCGATAACAATCGTTGATCCCGGATATGTCGGTTCACCGAATTTCGGAATATTCTCTTGCTCAATCCGGGCTCCGAGATTTACGGTCAGCCGCCCGATCGTCCAAGAGTCCTGACCATAGATCGATTGCAGCGTTCCGGCCGCTTCGCCGACCGTGCCGAATCGTTGAAGGAAGCCCGACCCGAGATTGCCCGGCGTCGGGGTGACCGGTACGCCGAGAACATCGATCGGACGGCCATAAAACAGCTGTACGATTCCGGTGTCGGTGTAGCCTTCGCGAAGTTTGTTTAAGACGCGATTGAAACCGTAACCGAATTTGAAAAAGTGCCGGCCGGCGAAGTTGATCCCGTTGATCTGAGCCTCAATGTCAAAAGTCGAGCGTTCAGAAACGTCATAGTCGCGGACGCTGTTGCTTGCGACATTCTGAAATCCGGGAGAGCATCCGGCGCCTGAAGGAGTGGGCGATCCCGACGCACAGATGAATCGTGTTACTTTCGGTATTCCGTAACTGTCCGGCTTCTCGTTGAGAAATCCGTAGCCCGCGCGTGCAACGATCGCAAGTCGGCGATTTACGTCGATCGTCGCCTGTCCGCTGATCAGCTGCGAATTCAACCGACCGCCTCTCGTCGCAAGATACTCGGCGCCGCGCAGGCCGAGAACTTGTTGCGGCGCGCCGCCGAGCCCTTCAGTCTGGGAGGGAAGAGTGCCGTCGAAAACCCAAGGATTGTAAATGTAAGTTCCGAACATCCTCACGCGCGACGACGGCTGAGCGTCGAGTCTGAGAAGTGCTTGTTCACCTTTTACCTTGGCGTTGTAATTGATCGATTCGGTTATCGTCCGTGTCGCCGGATTGGTTCCGTTCGCGTAGTAGTCGATCTTTCGCTCGGTATCGAACATCTGCGGCGCGTACGACGCAAAAAACCAGAGCCGGTCGCGAAAGATCGGGCCTCCGACCGACACCGACGGGAAAAACGCATTCCCGCCGTCCTTGTTCGGCTTGAAATACTCGGTTTGCCCGATTCCGGTTCCAAACCGCGTCAGGGTCGCATTCGGCGAACCTTGGAGACCTGCCGGATTCAGCGATAGTCCGAATTCGCCCCGCCAGGCATTCCCGCCGCCGCGCGTAACCAGCGTTATTGCGCCGCCGACCGCACCCGAGTACTCGGCTGCAATTGGCGAGGATCGCACCTGAAACTCGCTCAGTTGTTCAAACGGAAGATCGAAATTTACCGGCAAAAGACCAAGCTGCGAATTGGTAACTTCCTGTCCATCAACGAAATAGGTATTGTCGGCACCGGAATTTCCGTCGATCTGAAAGCCCGCAACAAGCGATTCCGGCCGAGCGTTAGGAACGATCTTGACGAGCGAACCGAATGTCGTCCGACTTGGCAGCCGATCAAGGTACGACGCGTTGAAATTCGTCCGGATCTCGGGCGTCGGGTCGGCCGATCCGGCGGGAGATTCGGGGCGAATATCGACGACCGCAGACGACGATCCGACATCAAGCGTAATGTTGAGGACGCGGACGTCATCGACAAAGACCTTGACATCGTTTATCCACGACCTGAAACCGGTACTTGCGGCGCTTACCCGGTAGTCTCCCGGCGGAAGTTCGGAAAAAAAGAATGAACCCCGGGAATCGGTCAGAGTCGGTCTCTCATAGCCGGCGTTGATTCCGCCGGACCTGATCGTCACGGATGCGCCAGGAATCGGTGCCGAATTCTGATCAGAAACCGTTCCTTTTACTGAGCCGCCGGTCCCTTGAGCGATCACTGCCGAACATGTAACTAGGATCAAAGTAAAGATGATGGATAATCGCAAGGTCAATAGACTAGGTGACTTCATATCGCTTCCTCTCAATTTCAAAACGTTCCGCCGAATCACTGGACGCAATCCGCGCGCCGAAGGTGGCTGGTACACGAATTTCGGCATTCTGACAATGGCGATCGTTCCGAACCCTATCGAATCTCGGAAAAAAAATCCAAAAATCGGAATCGTCGAAAATCACTAAGATCAAATCAGGTTGTTCGGTTAAAGCGTTATGCGATATTATCAGAACAACAAACCGTCAAATTTCGTTAATGAGTTGGCAGGATTTGAATACGAAAGGAGTTTACGAAACATGAGCATCTGGGAAAAAGTTAAGAATGAAGCAATGAATCAGTTTATCGAGGTTATCGAATGGCTCGATAGTTCGCAGGATACGTTGCTTTATCGCTTTCCGGTCCACGGTCAGGAGATCAAAAACGGGGCGCAGCTGATCGTGCGCGAGTCGCAGGCTGCGGTTTTCGTTCACGAAGGTCAGGCGGCGGACACGTTCGGTCCGGGCCGCTATACGATCGAGGGCGGAAATACGCCGATTCTCAGCAAACTCGGCGCCTGGAAACACGGCTTCAATTCGCCGATCAAGTCGGAAGTTTATTTCGTCAACACGAAGCAGTTCACCGACATGAAATGGGGAACCGCCAACCCGATCATGCTCCGCGACGCCGATTTCGGCATCGTTCAGCTTCGGGCGTTTGGCGCATACAGCTTGCGTGTCGCCGATCCGCAGACGTTCATCAAGGAAGTTGCGGGCACGAACGCTCATTTTCAGACCGAGGACATCGATGCGCAGCTCAAGCGCGCGATCGTTACCGAATTCTCGGACGCGCTTGGCGAGCTCAAGATTCCGGCGCTCGATCTCGCATCGCAATACAAGGAACTCGGCGACCAGATCCGCGCCAAGATCAATGTCGATTTTGGTTCATACGGACTTGAAGTCACGAAGTTTTATGTCGAGAACATCTCGGTTCCCGAAGCTGTTCAGGAAGCGATCGACAAACGCGCCGCGATGGGAGCGCTTGGCGATGCCAACCGTTACATGCAGTTCCAGGCGGCGGACGCGCTTCGCGACGCGGCTCAGAATGAAGGCGGCGGTGCCGGACTCGGTGCCGGGCTCGGTGCCGGATTCGCGGTCGGAAACCAGATGGTGAACGCATTCGGCGGCGGAATGGCCCCGCAGGGCGGCGCAGCTCAGCCACCGCAGGCGGCGATGATTCCGTGTCCGTCGTGCGGCAAGCCCAACGCGGCCGGAACGAAGTTCTGCGGCGAATGCGGCGGCAAAATGGAAGTCGCGAAGGTTCCGTGCGTCAAATGCGGCGCCGAACTCCGCGAAGGAGCCAAGTTCTGTTCCGAATGCGGATCGTCACAGGAAAAGGCCAAATGTTCCAACTGCCAGGCCGAGATGAACCCCGGAGCCAAGTTCTGCAATGAATGCGGCACCAAAGCGGAATAAACACATTTCGAAATTTGGAATTCTGATTTCGGATTGCCTTGGGAAGTGATTTCCAAGGCAATTCTCAAATCGGCGATCATTGTGGGCCGTATTCAAGGGGCAAAACCAAGTATTCATCATTTATTGGGAACATCTTCTTCAAATCCGAAATCAGAATTCCCAAATCCAAAATCGAATTATGATCAGTCCTGAACTTCTCGAAATCCTCCGCTGTCCGAAATGCAAATCGGAGGTCAAGATCAACGCCGACGAGAGCGGTCTCAAGTGTCAGAATCCTGACTGCGCGCTGGTTTATCCGATTCGTGACGAGATTCCCGTGATGCTCGTCGAAGAAGCAACCGTCGATAAGTAATCAGACGACGATGTCCGTCCTACGTCGCCAGGCGACGCTCTTTCTCGATGACAATCAAGCGGTTGAGTCGGTCCGGGGCGAATTCAATCCGTTGCAGGCCCGGTTGATCGGCGCTCACGTGACGATTGTTCGCGAAGACGAAACCGACGATTGGGATCGGCTCGGCGATTTGATCGTGCAACTGAAACCGAAACCGGTCCGAATCGATCTCTCTGAGCCGAAACGTGACGGAAACTTTGTTTGGTGCGCCGGGTCAGGGCCCGATTTTGCCGATCTGCGCGCCGCGCTGTTGGCCGCGCCGCGCGTGCACGACCCGCACCTGACGCTGATCCATCCCCGAAACGGCGTCTGCACTGACGAAGTTTTTGCCGACATCTCATGGCGGCTTTCATCCTTCAGTCATCTCTTCCGCGAAATCTCGTTTATTGAACAGTCCAACGGTGGGCCGTGGCGGATCTGGCGTCGGTTTCGGCTACAATTGAGCGAATGATAACCGGTGGAGATATCGATTGGACCGCCGTGCGGCGAGTGCTTGTCGTGCGTTTGAGATCGATCGGCGATACGGTCCTCGTGACGCCGACGCTGCGGGCATTGCGGCGCGCGCTCCCTGAAGCAAAGATCGACGTTTTGCTTGAAGATTGGGTCGCGCCGGTTCTTGACGGTTTCACCGATGTTGATGACGTTCTTTCTTTCCGCAGGTCGTCGAAAATATCGCGATTCGGTCTCGCACGCGAGGTACGCAAACGTCGATACGATGTCGTGATAAACCTTCACGGCGGTACGACTTCGACGTTTTTCACCCGCGTTTCGGGCGCGCCCAACCGGCTCGGCTACGCGCACTACCGATACAACTTTCTCTACAATCATCGGCTGTCTTCGTCGGCCGATTTCTGGCAACGGCGGGTGACGCATTCGGCCGAACAGCATCTGGCGCTCGTCGGCGCGTTCGGAATTCCGGTCGAAGATCGTCTTAAAACGCGGCTCAAGGTAACGGATTCGGCGGCCGAATCGATCGAACTCAGAATCGAGGATCTTGATTCAATATCCAAGAATCAATATTCAAAAATCAATCTTCATGAAGAGGATATCAGCAATCCAAAATCCAAAATCCAAAATCCAAAATCGCCGATCAAAAAATCGAAGCTCGCGCTTCTTCATCCGGTTGCGGCGTTTGATACAAAGGAATGGTCGGTCGGGAACTTTGCTTCGATTTGCGATTATCTCGGAGCGAACGGGTTTCAAATAATCGCTGTCGGCGCTCCGCACGAACTCGGGAAGATCGAACGGCTGAAGGCATTGTCGAATGTTCCGATCCGGATATTCACCGATCTGACGCTTCCTGAAATCACGGCCCTGGCGGCGCGCGCCGATATTTTCGTCGGCAACGATTCGGGAATCGCGCATATTGCCGGCGCCGTCGGCTGTCCGTCGGTCGTCATCTTCGGATCATCAAACCGCGATCATTGGCGCCCGTGGACCGACGCACCGCACCGTATCGTTTTCGAACCGTTCGAGTGCCAGCCATGCGCCGGTTACCGCTGCGAAAAATTCGACTCGCCGCGATGCATTGAGTCGGTCACGGTCGATCACGTGATCGGCGCAATCGGACAACTCTTCGATGCTGACACCAACGCAGAACCCCGCAATGCAGAACCCCGCACGAAGTAAGGGGGTGCGATTCCGTTCCAGAGCGCTCGCCGGAGAGCGTACCGTCAGATGTCGTCCGATCGCAGCTCAAGCGCGACCGGAATCGATTTCCAGGCTTCGCTTGAACCGTATGCCTGCCGGTTCAGCCGATCGATCTTCATTTCGATATCGTCCAGAAGCTGATCTGGAGGCAGATCCTCTTCGCGTTCGTAACAAGCGTGGGTGATGCACGCGGCGGGTTTGACTTCATGGACGGTGCAGCCGATTCCGGGTTCGAATAGCGGACATGCGTAAGTTACGGAAAAGGTATCGATTGCCTCGTCGAGTTTGTAGTCTGTGATCGATCTTTCGATTCGCGTCTCGATCCGGGTGCGCAGATCCGGATCGAGACAAGCGATCTTGCGCCGCATCACAACCGCTTCGAGCCGCGAAACATGAACGTTGACGAAATGCGCGTCGAGACAACAGGCGCCTTTGGTTTCGCACGTTGCGCAGCTTTTCGCGCGGAACTCGTATCGATCGACGATTTTCTGCCGGAACGCGTCTTTCATAACCCGCAGCTTTTCAATCGCTTGTTTTTCAGATAGCGCCTTCATTTGCTATTATTTAGTTCAATCCCAACCAATGAAATCCTGAACGGGTTCGGCTCGAACAAGCGGCCCCGTCAATGATTCTACATAACCGGAGGACTATGCTGAAAGTCGGAGACAACGCGCCGGATTTTACGGCGAAAGATGAAAATGGAAATGAGGTGTCGATGGCCGGGCTTCGCGGAAAGCGCGTCGCGCTTTTCTTTTACCCGAAAGATCTGACACCTGGCTGAACGAAGGAAGCATGTTCGTTTCGTGATGCAAACGACACCCTTTCGGAAAAGAATATTACGGCGATCGGCGTATCGCTCGACAACGACAAGAAACATCAGAAATTCATCGCAAAGTACGGGCTGACGTCGACGCTCATTGCCGATACCGAGCATGTTGTCTGCGATCTGTTCGGCGTTTACGGCGAAAAGAAATTCATGGGCAAAACCTACATGGGAGTCACCCGCAAGACTTTTCTGATCGATGAAAGCGGCAAGATCGTGCATATCTTCGACAAAGTGAACGTCGATGATCATGCGAATGAAGTTATCGCAGCGTTTGAGCGGTGAGCAGACGTCAGACCTCAGACGCCAGTCGTCAGATGTCAGAAGGCAGACGTCAGACGTCAGTCGTCAGATTTCAGGCGTCAGATGTTGGAGTCTTGCGGGTGGATTTCAAGTGATGAGGAAGTGCTTTTACGCCCGCTCGCTTCTCGCCGTCCACCGCTTACGTCTGACTGCTGACTACGTTTTATCGGACGTCTGACGTCTGACATCTGACGTCTGACGTCTGACATCTGACGTCTGACGTCTGACATCTGCCGTCTGACGTCTGCCGACTGATCCCTATGCCTCCAAAGAGAATGCGATGGGCCGAATTGCTCGATGTACTGACTGATTCGGACAGAAAAAGAGAAGTTGTCGTTGAGCGCGCGACCGAAGCCGAAAGGCTGGCGCTGTTTTTGTTGCGTCGCGAGGGATGGGCGGCACAGGTTGCGCCGCGCGACGTGCGGCATTATTCGATCGAAGTTTCGAAACCCGGATCGCGGCGCGCGGTGGAACTCCGCAATCAGCGGGCCAAAGTTCATCTCGGACAAATCGAACGGTTCCTCGATTTCCTTTCATCTCCCAATCCGAAAAATTTTTCGACCGGACTTTTTATTTCGTCGAGCGGTTTCACGCCGTCGGTCTACGCGTATCTTCGTGAAGAGAAAATTGCCAATCTGCAGCTCGCGATCATGCGCGACGGCGAACTGATCTTTGATTGCGAGCGGGTCGATCAGGTTGAAGAGCGGAACCGTCCGATCTACATCGGTGTTTTTACCTGCAAGGGAGGCGTCGGGAAAACGACGATATCGGCGCATCTCGCCGGCGCCTTTGCGCTCAACGGATACGACGTCGCGCTGGTCGATCTCGACCCGCAGCAGAATCTTCGAAAGATTCTCGGCGAAGGAGTTTATCTGCCGGCGACGCGGGGCAATTTCGGATCGGTCGTCTCGGTTCTGACGAAAGATGAATGGAGCGAAGGCGATTATCGCGAAACAAAGATCGTTGTCTGCGACTGCAATCCCGAGTTTGAGTCGAACCCGCGTGAGTATATTCAGAAGTTTGACTACTGCATCGTTCCGACGACGTTGAACCCGCTTGGGATCAACAAGAACGCCGACGTCATCAAAAGGACGATGACGGCCATCCGTCGCGAAAATCAGAAGGCGGGTCTTTTTGTTCTCATCAACTCGCTCCAGACCGATGAGCCGAACCGTAACATGCTGCTCAATCAGGCGTTGCGGACGCAATTCGCGGCGATGCAGGAAACGGACCCGCGGCTCCACTATATCGACCCGTCCGAATGCGCGATCCGGTTTTCAAAACAGCTTCTGTACTGGGGATTTCACCTTTTCGACGGCGCAAAACCGCAACTCGCCTTCCGCAGCGTCGGCCGATACTCATACCCGCGCATGGATTTTCTGAAATTGGTCGATCAGCTCGAAATGCGTACATCGGTAACCACCGCGAAAGCCGCCCGCGCTTGAAATTCTGACCGTTTAAGTCTCAGAGCGTTCATATTACCTCGGTAATCGCATGAATTCTGCCAGCGTCGCCGGCGTTCGTTGACGGCATGTATTGGACTGAAGGTCAGCCAAACTTACCAGGCCGGGAATTCGCGGTCCGCAAATTCGCCCGACCGGACACAAAGACATCGCGGACAATTGCGTTTCAACGCCCCGTCACGGGTAAATCGGTTGAGGCTCCAAAGTTCTGAATCTGAAGTCCCGCCCGTGATCGATTCAGAAACCACGTCGCTGTCGACGGCCGGAAGACCGACGGGTCGAACTTGCCGTCGCCGTCATAATCGCCCGGAACCGGTATATCGCTGTTGGTTCCGAACGGCAACGAATAAAAGGACGAATTTTCGCTTCGAAGGATGAACCACTCGCCGTTCGACGGTCGCCAGATTGCGATATCCGCTTTACCGTCACCGGTGTAATCACCCGCAACCGGCTTGTCGGAAGAATTGCCGAACGTCGCCGCGATCAAACCGGCGGACGAGCGATTCATCCACCACTGGCCGAGCGAAGGACGCCAAATCGCAATATCGTCGCGTCCGTCGCCGTCATAATCGGCCGGTACCGGGACGTCGCCCGCGATCCCAAAACCGGTAGTCGATGTTGCACCGGTCGAATTCTGGATGTACCAGGTTGAATTGGAGGGGCGGAAAATCGCAGCATCGACCTTGCCGTCACCATCGTAGTCGGCTTGGACAGGGACATCGTTGGTCGTCCCGAACGGAAATGAATAAAATGTCGAGTTCTCACTGCGAAGGATAAACCAGTTCCCGTTTGACGGACGGAAGATCGCGACGTCGGCCGAGCCGTCGCCGGTAAAATCGCCAGGTGTGATCAGATCAAGCGAGTTTCCGAAGGTGTGTACGATAAGTCCGGCGGTACTTCGGTTCAGCCACCACTGTCCGAGACTCGGCCGATAGATTCCAATATCGGTTTTGCCGTCGCCGTCGAAGTCTGCAGGTGGCCTGCGCGCGCTCGACGGGTTGATTTGATAAGCACCGCGGCCGTATGTCGCGGCGTGAATGGTGCCGCTCGCGTTTTGATCGAGTTCGGTGACAATTACCGGCGGCATTCCGTTATTGAATGTCTCCCACGTACTTCCATTGGTTGCGGATCGGAACACGCCGATGTCGGTTCCGGCAAAAAGCAACGATGGATTACCAACATCGACAAGCAGCGAATTTACCGGAATATTGGGAAGATTGCCGCTGATGTCCGACCAATTCGCCCCGGCGTTCGTTGTCTTGAAAACATGACCGGCGTCAAAACCGGAAACCGTCAGGTAGGCGGTATTCGGATCGGTTCGGCTGACGAAGATGCTTTTGACAAACCGTGCCGGCAAACCGGTCGTGATCTGCGTCCAGTTCGTACCGCCGTTTGTGCTGATCATCACGCGTCCCGCAGACGAGCCGGTGTAAATCGTGTCGGGATTGCTTGGCGCGACGCCGATCGCCGACAGAACATCCGTGCCGCCGTTGGTTAAGTCTGTTGCGCCGCCGGGCGATGCCCACGAACTCCCGCGGTTCGTCGAAACATAAAGTCTGAAGGTGCCGAAATAAAGGTTGGAATTAACCCCGTTGAGGACAAACGGCGGGTAAAACGCAACGCGGTCGTTGTTGAATACCGTCGCATTTCCGATTTCACCGTTGTACGTATCGGAATTGTTGGTATACCGGTCTATAGTGTGGGTGACATATGTTGCGTAAACGATCGACGGATCAACCGGATCGATGTTGATCTGTCCACCATCACCACTGACAAATTCGACCCACGTCGCATTCGGGCCTCGAAAACGTTGATTTCCGTTGTCCTGCGTGCCGCCGTAAGAGCGGGATGAATCGGTCGGGTGAAGATCGACGCTTGTGAACATCGTCAAACGGAGCGAAGAATTCAACGAAGTAAACGTCGCCGCGCCGTCGGTTGATCGATACAGACCACCGTCGTTCGCGAGCATGATGTTATTCGGGCTCGACGGCGACTGCCAGAAGTGATGCTGGTCTGGATGGGCCTTCGAAAGGAACGGATTGTAGGAGCCGGCGATCGAAAAGTTGTTGGTGATATTGGTGAACGCTGTTCCGCCGTCCGTTGAACGCCACATGTCGCGGGTTCCAACGTAGACAGTGTTGACGTCCGTCGGATGAACAAACAAGTAGAAGTTGTAGCTCAGTTGGCCGACGTCAAAATTCGAGCCGCGATTTGTCCACGTTGAGCCGCCATCGGTGCTGACCTCAAGCTGCGCGGTATTCGGGCCCGTTCTTCCTGTCAACATGTAAACGGTCTCAGGCGAAGCCGGCGTGACGGCAACCTTCATATTGCTGGTCGTTGCATACGGAGAGGTCGATACGCGGGTCCAAGTCGCACAACTGTCCGTCGACTTGAACAGTCCGCCGGTTGTCGGCGTCGCTCCGTCAACACGCGCCATTGCCAGATAGTATGTATTCGACTGTGTCGGATGTTTGACGAGATCGCGCGGAAGTCCGGCGATCGGTCTTGTCCAATTGACGCCTCCGTCGGTTGAATAAAAGAATCCGCTCGCAAACGCGCTGTTGCCGGAACGGATCGAGTATTGCGCGGCATAGACGCGATTCGGATCGGTCTGATCAACAAGAATCTGCGAAATGCGCCCCGGGGACGGAAGTGTCGAGTTGTTGACGCGCGTCCACGTTTGCCCGGAATCGACGGATTTGAGAACGCCGGTCCCGTAATAACCGCTCGCTTTATCTCCAAGTCCGGCGTAAACGGTTGAATTATCGCTCGGCGCAAAAGCGATCGAGCCGACCGCGAGGTCGACGTGCGAATCGGTAACCGGAAAAAACGTCGTGCCGCCATCGGTCGAACGCCAGATTCCTCCGGTCGCTCCGCCGATCAGGATCAGATCCGGGTTTGAAGGCGAGACAGCGATCGCGTTGATTCGGCCGCTGGTTACGCCCCAGTTCGGAATGTCTGACTGCGTCGGCGCGGGTCCGATCGACTGCCAAGTCGCGGCAGCAGTTAAACCG
Source organism: Pyrinomonadaceae bacterium (assembly GCA_044229875.1). Classification (GTDB taxonomy): domain Bacteria; phylum Acidobacteriota; class Blastocatellia; order Pyrinomonadales; family Pyrinomonadaceae; genus JAFDVJ01. The sequence continues at coordinate 25,125 of JBGASE010000011.1, forward strand.
TCCTGCGCATCCGGCGGACGATTCTCCCACGCCCGACGCCGTGCGTCATCGGGAATCGTTCCGCTCGGAAAGGTTCGCTCACGCATGAACCATTCCTGCCGCATCTCGGCATCCGCTTCGAATTGGTCCATGTTTTTTGGCAGGCGGTTCGGTCGGCTCGGAGACTGAGGAACCAGCAACATCGCTGTGATGCCGATCAAAACACCGAAAATGCCGCTAAAAAGCAAGAACTTAACGAACTGAAGGCCGGAGTATTTGTTTGTCATATTTGCGTCGGGAATCGAAAAAGCTTCAAGACGCATGATACGCTTTTTGGCAAAAAGCTGACAATCGAAAACTAAGCCCGCAACCCGAAGTTGTCGAACTGCGTCCAAGTATCGTAATATTGCCTTCCTTCAATTGTGGGGGCGACAGGCTTCGACAGGGGCCGGTACAGATCTTTGGATGCACGTCGGGCATGCTTGTAGGCTCGTTAAACCAATAAGCAAAACACAAATGCTAATCAAGAATTAGCTCTCGCTGCCTAGTTAAACCTAGTTCCAGCGATGTCCTGCCGGAAGTCAGCTTGAAGCGACCGAACGGGGCATAACTCAGTTCAAGCTAGCGCGCGTTCTCCACCTGCGGACGCGTGCGAAATGTAAGTCAGGTTGGCTTGGCGCAAGGTTTTGTCAGTTTGCTGACTTGCGCCGGGCGAGACTGAAGCAAACTGACTAAACGTGTAGAGTTCACTGGTCGCCGTCCTTGGATGCGGGTTCGATTCCCGCCGCCTCCACCAAAGAATTTTGGAATTCGGATTTGGGATTTCGGATTTCAGGCCGGTTCGACAGAGTCAAGAGTCAAGAGTCAAGAGTCAAGATTCAAGAGTCAAGATTCAAAATTCAAGAATCAAGAATCAAGATTCAAGAGTCAAGATTCAAGATTCAAGAATCAAGACCCAAAATCAAAGATCAAAGACCCAAGACGCAAGACCAAAGAACCAAGACCCAAGATCAAAGACCCAAGATGAAAGACGATCAAAGACCCAAGACCCAAGACCCAAGACCCAAGATCAAAGTTCAAAGACCCAAGGTCTAAGATCTAATTTCCAAAATCCAAAATCCAGAGACTCCCGCTCAGCCGTTGAATGCAGTCCGCAGGACTCCGGCCCAGATCGAACCGGCTGCGTTGAATTCATTGATCGGCTTTTTCATGTGGGCGCCGCGCCATGCTCCGCCGCCAATTGATTCAGCCTGCGGTTCCATCGCCCGAACTTCGGCATAATCGGAGTTTCCGGTCGCTTCGTAAATGACGTTGACGTGCCGTTTGTTGTTGTACCCGATGGTGTAAGCAATGAAAACCGGGCCATAACCGACCAGCCATTGTGCATCCGCAACGCTGAAGTTTTTCGCGTCCGGATATTCGACCAGCATCATCGCGTTCTCGCGTATGATGTGCTTGATTCCGCTGTCGGTCATTCCGCCGAGCGGCTCCCGCAGATGTTTGTATCGATCCCACAGTTTCGTCTGCGACGGCGTGATCGACATCGCCGCCTTGTACCACCATTTCAAACTTGCCGCCCAGCACGCCATGTCGTTGATCTGCCCGACTGAACTGATATTCCGATATTTCGATCCCATAATTTACAAATTCCTCCGGCGCTTGTTTGCGCTCGCAATAGAATGCGCAAGTCCGCGGCAAAACATATCATCACCATAAATTTTTTTTCGGTTCAATGTGATTGCGCAATTTCCGTCGATTCGGTCAATCTGACCGACTCCCAATCGGAGGCGACAACAAGACCCAACAAAATGCCGGCATTTCGCTCTGGCACGGAGGTTGCCACACCAGACGCGGCCCACGGGCGGAAATCAATTGTCGAGAGGAAACGAAACATGAAACCAGTTGCAAGAAGAGATGATCTCGTCGTCAAACGTGATACCGGCGAACTCTTTATCGAGGACATCGTCAACAAGAAGTACATCTACCTCAACCCGACGTCCGCCTATGTTTGGGAAAAGTGCGACGGCCAGCGCGACGCTACGCAGATCGCGGATGAAATGGGAACTGATCTCGGAGTGTCGGTCAGCGAGCGCGTGGTGCAAATGGCCGTCAAGAGACTTGAGGGCGAGCGCCTCGTATTCTGCGTCTAAATTTCCAACGAAGACCGCTCAGGGAACGCGGGCGGCGACAACGGAGTTTTCGGATCTTTCCGAAAGCTCCTTTTTTTGACAATTCATCGGGCAAAATCTATTCTTGCAACTCGACCTGATGAACTCGCCCGAATCCAGTATCGACAGCCTGCGATCTTTGCCGATCGGAATTTTCGACAGCGGTGTCGGCGGTCTCACCGTCTATCGGGCGCTGCACAACCGACTGCCGAACGAGCATTTTGTCTATCTCGGCGACACCGCGCGGGTGCCGTACGGAACCAAGTCTCTGGCAACTGTTGAGCGTTACGCCATCGAGAATTCGGTATTTCTGGCCTCCCGCGGCATTAAGATGTTGGTCGTGGCGTGCAACACGGCATCGGCACTGGCGCTTCCGAAGATCCGCAAGACGATCGGTCTTGATGTGGTCGGAGTTATCGGTCCGGGCGCGAGAAAGGCGGTGGCGGTCGCAGGAAACGCATCACGCATCGCAGTCATTGCGACCGAAGCGACGATTCAGAGCGGCGCATATGAATCGTCGATCAGACAGGCATCGGCGGATGCCAGCGTCATCCAGGCCGCGTGTCCGATGTTTGTCCCGCTGGCCGAAGAAAACTGGACGCATGAGCCGGAAACGTTCTCGATTGCCGCGCGATATCTGAAGGATGTCGTCGATTTCGGCCCTGATGCGCTGGTGCTCGGATGCACGCATTACCCGATTCTGCGAGATGTGATTCAACAAACCGTCGGCGCGGAGGTTAAGCTGATCGATTCCGGCGAGGCCTGCGCCGAAGAAGTCGAAGAATTGTTGAAAGAGAAAGGACTTGCGAATCCGCAGCGGGTGGAAGGGGAAAGAAGGTTGTGCGACGACCTTGACCATTTTTATGTGACGGATGCGGCTGACCGCTTCGGTCGTGTCGCCGAGAGATTTCTCGGCGCAAAACCATCGAGGCTTGAGGCTGTCGAACTGATCGAAGTCGCAAAATAGCCCGCCCGCCGAGAGCGTTCGGGATGTGAAAGATATGACACGAAAAGACGGGCGCGCTGCAAATCAGCTGCGCGAAACGAAGATTACGCCCAATTTCTCGCCATATGCCGAAGGCTCGGCGCTGATCGAAGTCGGCAATACGCGAGTCATCTGCACGGCATCGGTCGAGGAAAAGGTGCCACCGTTTCTCCGCAATAAGGGGATTGGTTGGGTCACCGCGGAATACGCGATGCTGCCGCGTGCCACCCATACGCGCACGAACCGCGAGACGCGCGGCGCGACGGGACGGACACAGGAGATCCAGCGTCTCATCGGACGCAGCCTGCGGGCGGTCGTCGATACGTCACTTCTTGGCGAGCGGCAGATCATGATCGACTGCGATGTCTTGCAGGCCGATGGCGGGACGCGCTGCGCGTCTATCACCGGTGCCTGCGTCGCGCTCGCCCTGGCGGTCAAGAAGTTGCTTATCGACGGCAAGATCCGACGAAATCCGATCTTGTCCGAGGTCGCTGCCGTGAGCGTCGGAATGGTTGACGGACAGCCGGTACTCGATCTCTGTTATGACGAGGATTCATCTGCTGAGGTCGATATGAATATCGTCTGTACCGGCTCGGGCAAATTCATCGAGATTCAGGGAACCGCCGAACGCGAACCGTTCAACCGTGAGCAAATGAATGCGATGCTGGAACTCGCCGAGGGCGGGATCGGACAGCTCTTCACGCTCCAACGGAACGCGTTGAAGTAGTTCGGGTAGATCAAAAGATTCAAAAATCAAGAGTCAAGAATCAAGAGTCAAGAATCAAGATTCAAAAATCAAGATTCAAAAATCAAGATTCAAAAATCAAGAGTCAAGAATCAAGATTCAAAAATCAAGAACCAAAATCAAGAGTCAAGAATCAAGATTCAAGAAATCCATATCTTGAATCTTGAATCTTGATTCTTAAATCTTAATCTTAATCTTGACTCTTGAACCTTGAGTTTTGATTTTAGAATTTTGATCGGAGAATCGATCCCGGCAGCTTTCCGGTGACTTTTCCGCCTTCCCACACGCTGACGCCGTTGACCCAAACGACCTCGATTCCGGCGGACAATTTCTGCGGCTCTGAAAAAGTGGCGTTGTCGATGACGCGGTCGCGGTCGATCAACACAAGATCCCCGCGGTATCCCTTTTTGATCATCCCACGATCTTTCAACCCAAGTCTTGAAGCCGGCATCGCACTCGACTTCCGAACGGCTTCCTCAAGCGAAAACCACTTGTTTTCACGGACGAAACGGCCGAGCACGCGTGTGAACGTTCCGGTTCCGCGCGGATGGCGCCCGCCGATTCCGCCGTCTGAAGAGACCATCGCCCACGGCGCGCTGATAAAATTCCTGACATCTGACTCGTTCATCGAATTGCAGACAACGCCGGCCCCGCCGTCTTTGACGATCTGGATATAGAGATCGATCGGCGAAGTGTTTTTCGCGGCCGCGATCTCGGCCAGCGTTTTTCCTTCGTAATCGCGGTGCGCGCGGCAGCTCGTCACCAACACCTTGTCGGCGCCGCCGACGTTGTTCAGTCCTTTTTCGACTTCCGCCCGATCATCGTGTTTCCGGGACGGAACGAGTACCGTGATCGTCGACGCCCACGCGGTGTACGGATAAACATCGGCCGTGACGTCGAACCCCTTTGCGCGCTCGGCTTCGATCAATGCGATCGCGTCCTTCGATTTGCCCCAAACGTTGCGATTACCGGCCTTCAGGTGAGAGATCTGGACCGGCACCTTCGCCTCACGGCCGATGCGGATCGCTTCCTCGATCGCGCCGAGCAGTCCTTCTTCCTCGTCGCGCATATGGGTCATGTAGATTCCGCCGTATTTGGCGGCGACCTTCGCAAGCGCGATCATTTCATCGGTCGATGCCGAAAAGCCGGTGTCGTATTCAAGCCCCGACGACAAGCCGAACGCACCGTCTTTCATCGCCTGTTCCATCAGTTCAAGCATTTTCGAAAGTTCCGCCGCCGTCGTCTGACGGCGAAAATCTCCGTTCATTACCTGTTCGCGCAGCGAAGCATGACCGATGAACGCTCCGACGTTGGGTCCGATCTTGCCGTTGAGTTTGGCGAGATAATCGGCGATCGGAAACGGTGAACCGCCGTCCGGTCCGACCAGGATCGTCGTGATTCCCTGCGAAACCTGATTCGTCGCCGTGCCTTCTTCAAGCAGGCCGTCCTCAGAATGGTTGTGAATGTCGATAAAACCAGGCGCGAGTGTTTTTCCGCCGGCGTCGAAAACGGTTTCGTTCTTTTTCGGCTTGAGTTTACCGATTTTGACGATCGATCCGTTCTTGATCCGGACGTCGCCGGCAAACGCGGCTTTGCCTGAGCCGTCGACGATCGACGCATTTTTTATGACAACGGTCTGCGCCAGAGCGCCGACCGTCATCGCCGCGGTCAGTATTGCGGCAATCGCAAACTTGAAAATATTCGGTTTCATAGCCGAATCATAAGTCAACGCCCGCGGATTCATCAAACAGCCGATCGGCCATCGGTTCTTTCAAATCCGCGCAACCGATGCGTCGGTGGACGAAGGACCTGGTTTCAGCTTAACTAGGGCAATCGGAAATCCGTCCGCGAAACACACCAAAAGGCGTGAAACAGGGACTTTGGCGTTTTGGCGTGCTTCGAGGAATTCGGTTTTAGTCAGAGAGTAATTTTGACTGACTTTTGACAAGACTCTAGAATCAAAGAACACATGAGCGAAAAACAATTCAATGGCAAATCGGCGATCGTCACCGGCGGAACACGCGGAATCGGAAAGGCGATCGTGATGGAGTTGGCGCGCCGCGGCTGCAACGTCGCCTTCAACTATGCGAAGAGCGCGGACGAGGCGGAAAAGCTGAAAGCGGAGATTGAGTCGATGGGCGTCAAGGCGTTCGCCGCGCAATGCGATGTCGCGAGCACCGAGAATTCGGCCGACTTTGTCAAACAGGCGACGGCTGAACTCGGCGGACTAGATTTTCTTGTCAACAACGCCGGGATCACCCGCGATACACTGATCCTGAGGATGAAGGAAGAGGATTGGGATTCGGTCATCGACACCAATCTCAAAGGCGCGTGGAATTTTTCAAAGGCCGTGCTGCGGCCGATGATGAAGAATGAGAACGGCGGCTCGATCCTCAACATCACGTCGATTTCCGGAGTTGTCGGCATGCTCGGTCAATCTAACTACTCGGCGTCGAAGGCCGGGATGATCGGTCTGACGAAATCGCTTGCAAAAGAGGTTGCGAGCCGGAAGATCACCGTCAATGCGCTTGCGCTCGGGCTGATCGAGACCGAAATGGCGTCGGAGATGAATGCCGAATATCGCGAGAAGATCCTTGCGCAGATCCCGCTCGGCCGCCTCGGAAACACACAGGAAGTCGCCGAGATCGCATGCTTTCTGCTTTCTGATTCGGCGCGTTATGTGACCGGTCAGGTGATTCAACCTGACGGCGGACTCGCGATGTGATCTATGGAGTTTGTCAACGACGAAAACGATGATGAGCGTCCGGAGATCGATCCGGACAAGTTTGTCGAAGAAAGAAAACGAAAAATGCGGCGATCCGCCTGGTGGAGCATCGTCGGCGGAGCCGCAGTCACGATCTTCACCGTCGGCGGTGCGTTGTACATTCTGAATTCTCCCGAACTCGTTGAAAAATTCGAACTCAGGGACGATTCGCTCTTTTCGGTGCTGTCGCGGAACATCCTTTTTCTGCTCGGCCTCTTCTTTCTCGGCGGTGGGATTTGGGGACTCTACGAGGCAAAACGGCTGACGTTCGATGATCTCATCACATCGCCCGAGGCGATCGAGTTCATCGAAAGCGGCGCCAACGTCTCGCACCTTTACTCATACATCATTCTTGGGAGTCTGATCGCAGTATCGGTCGCGCAATTGGCCGCCGGAACCGACAGGGACGGCGAGCTGATCTCGATCCAACTGGCCGGGCTGAATTCCGAACGCGTCATCGGTTACGGCGAATATTGGCGTATCCTGACCAGCGGGCTGATGCATTACTGGTTCATACATCTATATTTCAATGCGCAGGCCTTCTACGGGCTCGGCGGACTGACCGAGTTCGTTTCAGACAGGTCGCGGATGGCGATCGTCTTTGTTGCGGCGATGATCGGCGGCGCGATTGCGAGCCTGATCTTTCTTCCGGGCGTCAATTCGGTCGGCGCGTCAGGCGGGATCATGGGACTGATCGGATATCTGACGATTTACGGATATCGGCGCAAAACTCAATTGCCGCCCGGATTCCTGCGGAGCATGATCGTCAATTTCGTGTTCATCGCCGCGATCGGAATCGTCGGGTACAAGGTGATCAACAACTTCGCGCATTTCGGCGGATTTCTGATCGGACTTGTCTATGCGTTTTTCACGGTTCCGAAGGATCGATCGGTCGATCCGCGCCGTATCGGGGCGATCACCGAAGGCACTGGAATGGTCGCCGTCGGAACGGTCGTCTTTTTTGCCGTCTTCACGATCCTTATTCTAACCGGACGCATCGCGTTCTGATTTGATTACCGTCCCGTTTCCATGGCACGCGTCAGAGTTCATCAGCATGTAAATCCGCTCGCCCCGTTCTACCGGTTCAAGCCTCAGCCGGTCGATCTCGGCGCGGTCTTTGCCGATCCCGACCGACCGCTCCATGTCGATGTCGGCTGTGCCCGCGGCAGGTTTCTGTTGAAGATGGCGGGGCTCGAACGGGATCGGAATTATCTCGGGGTTGAGATCCGCGAACCGCTGGTCGCGGAAGCAAACCGGATCGCCGCAGATCAGGCTCTGACAAACGTCAATTATCAGTTCTGCAACGCGATGCTCGAGCTCGATACGCTTTTGCGCAACGTTCCGCGCGGGTTGATCGACCGGGTCACGATCCAATTTCCGGATCCGTGGTTCAAGAAGAAGCATGCCAAACGCCGGATGGTAAACCCGGAACTCGTCGGGATGATCGCCGAAAAGCTCTCTCCGGGCGGTGTTGTTTTCGTCCAGACCGACATCGAATTTCTGGCCGATGAAATGTTCGGATTTTTCAGGTCCGCCGAGCTTTTTGACGAGGTTGAAACCGACGCGTCGCCGTTTCCGGTAAAGACCGAGCGTGAAGCGGCGGTTGAGGAAAAGGGACTTCCGGTGTTTCGTACAATGTTCATTCGCCGCGCGTGAAGAAATAACAGAAAACCCCTGATTCTGTTTGGAATCAGGGGTTTTTCTTACTTTGGTTCCGGGTTCAGCAATTAATCGCTCAATCGAATCGAACGGATCATGTTGCGGAACGTCGTGTTATAGCTTGCTTGTTCATTCTGCGGAACGACCGTAACGACCGCCAGAAGCTGACCGTTTCGGAGGAGCGTTGTGTAAACGGTCGCGATCTCGGTGCGTCCGGTTACGGGCGACTGGCCCGAAAGAACGATCGAGTAGGCGTTGCGTCCGGAAATCGTCGTCCGGGTATAGGCGCCCTGCCGGCGAAGGTACGAGTTGCCCTGAAGAACGCCGTCAACATACGTCTGCGTCGCTTCGTTGAGATCGCGGCTTTGCGTGTTCTCGAGCGCGAACAGCGCGCCGTGCGTGATTCCCTGATTGCCGTATGCGCCTTCGGGGGCAAAATCGACGCTGTTCTCCTGCGGGAATTCCTTCCAGTTGTCAGGAACGTTCATCGAGATCCAGCTTCCGCCATTGAAAGCCCGCAAACGGCTCGAGGGGAGCGCGACCCGCGACGAGTACTTGCCCTGATCGAGCGTTCCCTGATTCTTTTGCTGGTTGCGTTTGTATTCCTCTTCAAGTTCCTTCATCGACTTCGCCTTCGGCATCGTCCTGAATTTCGCCTGAATCCGTTCGAACCCGCGCGTTATCTTGATCGGATTGTTCGAGACGTTGAGCATATCGGTCTCACGATTGATGTTCTCGTAACGGTTCGCCGGTGCCGGGTGCGTGCTCAGCCATTCGGGACCGCTGCCACCGCTGACCTTTTCGATCGTCTTGAACATGTTTGCAAGATCGCGCGGATCGTAACCGGCATTTGCGAGGATCTGCGCGCCGAGAATGTCTGCCTGAGTTTCGTAATCGCGGCTGTACGGCAGAACGAAAAGTCCGCTGTAAACCGTCTGGCCGATCGCCGCGCCGGTTTCACCGAGCACGATCGCGCCGCCGAGGATCGCCCCGATCCCGAGGATCTGTTTGAGCGGATTGCTCTGCTGCGTCATCTGCGCGGTCGAATGCCGGAGCATCGCGTGACTGATCTCATGCGCCATGACACCTGCCATTTCGCCTTCATTCTTTGCCGCTTCGATCATTCCGCGGTTGACGTAGAGATAGCAGGCGGGAATCGCAAAGGCGTTGATGTCGCTGGCGTTGACGATCTTGAAACCGCAATTGAAGGCGGGCTGCCTGTATTTCGCCGGGATCGAGCTTTCAAGCCGATCGCCGACCTGCTGCAGATAGCGGGCCGCTTCGGCATCGGCAAGGATCGGCAGTTGCTGCTCGACTTGTTTTGAGTAATCCGCGCCGAGTTTCTGATCGTCCTCGATCTTGTATTTGTTTTTCGGAATTTTGATGTCCGTTTGGGCGATCGACACAAGCGGCAACGCAAGCGTCGCAATCATCAGACCAAGCGCAATGAAATTCCTTCGTAACCCGTTTTTAATCATGATGTCCTCCGTCGGGGGCAAGTCTTTCGAAAGTTTAACCGATTACCCCCGAAAGCCAAAAACTTCGACTATGATGACGTCATTTCGAGCCGCGGTTTGCCGTTGATTCGGCTGATGTTAAATCGATGTTACATAACACCCGATTCGCGACGCGCCGCGCGGCACGGCCGTCCTATAATTCAGCTATCGAGTCAGGTCACCGCATTTAGATGGCCGCCGACAGTTTGATTTGTCGGTAACCGCACTTCTGTTATAGTTTGTGCGAAACACTTAGAAATTTATCAAACGGAGATTCTAGCAATGGGATTCAGTCTAATTCCGCGCGAAGAAGAGTATTTCAAGCTCTTCAGTGAAATCGGCGGCAAACTTCAGGAAGCCGGCGCGACGCTCGTCGACATGGTCAGCGATGACAGCGCGAATTTTGAGAAATTCGCATGGCGGATCAAGGATATCGAACATGCGTGCGATGAGTTGACCCACAAGATCACGACCAAGCTCAACAAATCATTCATCACGCCGTTCGACCGCGAAGATATTTACAACCTTTCGGTCGCGCTCGATGATGTCTGCGACTACATCGACGCCGGTGCGCGGGCGATCCTGATGTACAATATCCGTGAGATCAATGAACACATCAAGCATCAGGCGAAGGTCATCCATGGATTGACAATGGAGATCAATTCGGCCGTCATTCTGCTCAACTCGCCGAACGGGATCAATCAGCATATCGTTGAAATTCACCGCCTCGAGAACGAAGCGGACGACGGTTATTTTCGAGCGATCGGCGAACTTTTTCAGAAAGAGACCAACCCGATCGAACTTATCAAGCTGAAAGAGCTTTACGAGATCCTTGAAAATACGACGGATCGGTGCGAAAGCGTCGCGAACATCATTGAGGCGGTGATTCTCAAGCATAACTAACCATTTTAGATTTTAGATTTTGGATTTTGAATTGCCGTCCGCTATCTAAAATCCAAGATCACAAATCCAAAATCGAATCATGGAGCCAATAACAGTACTCGTCATCTTTATCATCGCGGTCGCGCTGATCTTCGATTACACGAACGGGATGCACGACGCGGCCAATTCGATCGCGACCGTAGTTTCGACCCGCGTCCTGTCGCCGGGAGTTGCCGTCGCCTGGGCCGCGTTTTTCAATTTCATTGCTTTTGCGGTGTTCGGTACGGCGGTTGCGAAGATGATCGGCGGCGGAATGGTCGATCTCAAACCGATTCCTGAAGCGCTGCATCTTTATGTGCTGTTGGCGGGATTGATCGGGGTCATCACATGGAACATCATCACCTGGTGGCTCGGGCTTCCGACTTCGAGTTCGCATGCGCTGATCGGCGGTTATGCCGGGGCGGCGATCTGCGCGGCCGCCGTCGCCGGCAGCGGCGGATTCAGCGTCATTATTCCGAAAGGCTGGTACCTGACATTGGCGTTCATCATCGGCGCTCCGCTAATGGGTATGACGCTCGGGCTGATACTTATGGTCTCGGTTTTCTGGCTTTTCAACCGAACGCCGGTTTCGAAGGTCGATAAATTGTTCCGCGTCGGGCAGTTGTTTTCGGCTGCGTTTTATTCGCTCGGACACGGCGGAAACGATGCGCAGAAAACGATGGGCATCATCACGGCGGTTCTGGTTGCGGGCGGGATGCTGGCAAAAACAGCCGACGGAAAACTTCCGGATATTCCGCTTTGGGTCGTGCTCGCGGCCCATTCGGCGATCGGACTTGGAACATTGACCGGCGGATGGCGGATCGTCAAGACAATGGGGTCGCGGATCACGAAACTTCAGCCTGTCGGCGGATTCTGCGCCGAATCGGGCGGTGCGATCACGCTTGCGATCGCGACCTACTTCGGAATTCCGGTCTCGACGACGCATACGATTACCGGTGCGATCGTCGGCGTCGGGGCTACGAAGCGCCTTTCAGCCGTCAAATGGGGCGTCGCCGGAAAGATCGTCTGGGCTTGGGTTCTGACAATTCCGATGGCCGGAATAATCGCCGCGATCTCTTACCTGATCGTGCTCATGATCCACAATTGGACGGGATTCTAGAACTAATCGAAGTTCAAAATCAAGAATCAAGAATCAAGATTCAACATTCAATATTCAAGAATCAAGAGTCAAGAATCAAGATTCAAGACTCAAAGTTAGAGTTCAAGAATCAAAATTCAAGGCCGGTATCGAATCTTGAATTTTGATTCTTGAATTTCTTGAATCTTAAATCTTGATCCTTGAATCTTGATTCTTGAATTTAGAATCGAAGTCTATTTCTTTTCCGCCGGTTCGCTAATCTGTTCCTCGATCACAACCGTTTCTTTCGTTTCAAGCCAGCCGGCGAAAAGTCCGGTTGATCCGCTGTGTTCGAGCACATGCTTGTAAACGACGGTCGCCAGCGCGACGATCGGGATTGACAGGAAAACGCCGGCGATTCCGCCGATCTGTTCGCCGGCAAGGACGGAAACGATGATCGCCAGCGGATGCAGATGAATCCCGTCGCGGACAATCCGCGGATAGGTCACATAGTCGTGGATCAGTCGCAGTACGATCAAAAATATCGCGACATAAAGCCCGGTGCGCGGTGAATCTGAAACCGATGCGACCGTCGTCGCGGTGAGTCCGATGACGAGCGGCCCGATCAGCGGAATGAACTCAAAAATTCCGGCGATGATCCCGAGCAGCAGGGCGTAATTAAGTCCGAAAGCATAAAATCCGGCCGTGCAGACTACCCCGATCAGCACGCATGAAATCATCTGTGCCCGCGTGTATGCGGCAAGCGTCGTGTTGATGTCGGCAAGCAAACCTTCGGCGCGTGCCCGCCAGCGACCTGACGGAAATATCCTCAGAAATGAAATTCGGAAAAGCTGGACGTCTTTGAGAAAAAAGAACGAAAGAATCGGAACCAGAATGATCCACGGAGTTACCGATATCACGCCGATGGCGAAAATACCGAGCCAAACCGGGATCTTCTCGGCAAGCGTTCCGCCGAGCTCAGCGATCTTGTTCGTGATCTCGTCTTGAAATTCCTTCGGGATCTTGGCCCGCTCATATCGCGTCGCAATCCGCGTCAGGCTTTCCTGGGCCGATTTTGCATACGCCGGAACGTTCACTGCGAATTGCCGCGCCTGATCCGCAACGCGCGGCGCCAGCGAGGAAATCGCCACGCCGAGCACGCTGAAAACGATGACGTACGCGATCGCGATCGCAAGCGATCGCGGCATCAGCCGCTCCAATTGGCGCTCTTTGAACGGCCGCCGAATGAATCGGACCAACGGATCGATCAGATATGCAAAAAAGATTGAAAGGACGATCAGAAAGAAAAGCGAACTCAGCAGCCCGATCTTGCTCCAGACAAAATCGGCGCCGTACCAGACCAGAAATGCGACCAACACGACGCGGACAATTGCCCAGTTTCCGGGCATCGATCCGTCAAAAAAAAGACGCTGTGCAGATTCTTTAACTTCACGGATTTTCGTTTCCGACATCGTTTGCTCCGTTTATCGCTTGCTTTCGACTTTCTCAGTTTTTTGCGGCCGGTCCTCGACGACAAACCGCTTGCGCCATAATTCGATCGTCTTGACGTCGAGCGCAAAGCCCGAACCGACGATCAGCGCCTTTCCGTCGTCGGCGAGAACACGGCGATTGATCTCCGGCGGCATTGCTTCGCGCAGGAACTTCTTGTCTTCATCGGCAAACGCCGCACCGTCCTTTCGCCTGATGACGAAAATGTAATCGAATCCGCCGTCGACCATATCGGCAAGTTCGTTTTCAAATGTCGATTTGCGCGGTTCGAGCGTTTCCGTCGGCGACATCCGCGAGGTGTTTCGTGACGACTTGAGAATCGACTCGTTCGGGCCGCAGCCGATTGACGCGATCGCCAGAATTGAAATAACAACTGCTTTTTTCATCACTGCTCTTCGTCTTCGTTTGCCGGCTTGTTTGAGTTCGCCGCCTCGTTCCGCTCAAGTTCGTCGAGCTCCTTCTGTTCCTCCGGCGTCGGCGGCGAATCGTCAACGGCGTCCTTCGGAGCCTCTCCTTTCTGCTCGCGGATTTTCAGAAACCGTGCGTCGTCATCTTCATAAGCGATGTCGGCCCAACCGCTTTCGAGCAGTTTTGCGACCATGTCCTCATTTTCCTTCGCGTCGGTCATCACCCAGCGCGTACCGAATTTCTCGACGATCACCGGTCCGGCCTCTTCTATCTTACCCGACGTGATCTCGGTCAGGATCCGGTAAAGCTCCGGGTTCTTGGAATACAGGTAATTCGGATCAAGACCGTAAACATACGCGTGTTTGCGGTCGAAATAGAACATCTTCGGAAAATCGTCCCAGTTGCAGTTGAAGATCCGCTC
>JBGASE010000012.1:0-38877 GCA_044229875.1 Pyrinomonadaceae bacterium
TTGGCGGCGTTCAAATGTACACCCTACTTGCCGCCGATTTGTATCCCGAAACCGTTCAACGGTGAACTTTGGTTCCGGTCAGCGCTGCTACTCCGCTTTCGCGTTTCGTCTCAGATCTTTCGACCGAGTGCGCCTTTAGGTTTTTGTTCGGGTGGCTTTTCCTCCACCGCCGGTTACGTTCCCGGCAACGAGGCTTGTCAGCTTTCGCCGTCAAGCGACTTTCGCTCCATCCCGGTGGTTCCTTGCCGGCATGCGTCTTCCCGTTTTTATCCGGGCGACCTGAGGCACGCGTTTCCGCATTCCTCGCGAGCAAAGCCTTTCGGCTTCGGTCCGGAGCGTAATGACAACCAATTTCCGTTCTTCGTTGTCCTCGATGCAGCGTGTCACCACCCCGCTCGCCTCTCTCCGTGCCGGTCCGGATGCCCGTGAGCAATCCCGACTACACATCGATCCTACACCCGTTTTTCCGCAGGTCAAGTAGAAAATACTTGAGGTTTTCCGGGCCCGATTCCGGCAGCCTGTGGATAAGTTTTCCTCACTCCTGTGGAAAAGTCTGTGGAAATCGTCGCAACCTCTTTGGTTTCGATTTAAAGGCGTTTCTGGATCAGCGCTTATCGAAAAGAAACCTGTGCAAAACTAGAGAGGGAGCTTCGGAAAAATATTTTTACTTCTCTTTTTTTCGATGCATTCTTCGGCAAGAATTCGCAATTTCGAAATTGTCGATCTACTTCGATCGCCCGGGAACACCACAATTCGCGAGTTACAATCAAGATTTTTCAGGCGACGGTTAGGATCATTCAAAATTCGTGACCAAGATCGCATCAGTCTGCATCTGTCCGCGAGACATGAATGTTTCGCCGGTCCGCGATCGTGTCAGAAATCCGACCATCATTTTCGGATACGACAAAATCGTCTCCGGATCGCCGCCGCTCAGCGATTGCCGCCGGATCTCGTCCGAGGCAATTTGCGGAGCGACGAATTCAAATGCGCTGTTATCAGCGGTCCAAAAAACATAAGGCGTCCGGCCGCCGATGCTGAAAACCTTGAACGAAGCCGGGTCATCGGTTTTCAGGATGATGATCCGATGAAGCTGGCGGCCGTCGTCAGATCGCTTTTGATCGGTCAGATCCTGAAATGCCAGAAGTCTTCCGTCGGGTGAAAGCGAGAGCACGTTTGCCGGCATGAATGAGCCGTCAGGCGTCAACTGTTTTTCCGTTCCGTCCGCAACCGATCGGCGGAAAACAGCCGAAGTCCTACCGGCGCGTCGGATGAAGTAAATCGCGCTTCCGTCCGGCGAAACCTGCGGATATGTGTCCGAGCCGCCTTCCGGAAACGTAATCTGTGTCGGATTCTCACCCTTCGGTCCGATTCTCCAGATCACGTTTTTCGATCCCCTGTCCGACACGAAATAGATCGATCCGTCGGGAGCGATCGACGGAAACTCGTTGCGCCGCCCGGTTCCTTTCGTGAGTTGCGCCGATTCTCCGGTTGCCGGATCGATCCTCCAGAGATTCATAGCGCCGTCTTCACCCTTGTTTGAGGAAAACACGATCGCGCCGTTCGGAAGTTGTGCCATCCCGTTCCAACCGTCGCGATCCGCGTTTCCGATCGTAAGCTGCTTTTCGTCCAAGCCGTTCCGGACCTGCCACAGATTTGCGTAAAAACCGTTCTGGGTCGTGAGCAGTTTTCTGCCGTCCGCCGAGATTGAAAGCGTCAGATGGTTGTTCGGGGCCGAGGTGACCCGCTCGATCTTCCCTGACGGAATCGAAATCTTCCAAATGTCGTAAAACTTGCCTTCGCTCGCCGAAACAAGAATCGATCCGCCGTCCGGCAACCAGACGACGCTGATCAGTTGCCGGAGATTCTCAAATGTGAAGTCTTTGGATTGGCCGGTTTCGAGATCGATCACGCTCAATCGGCCGAAAAGATCGGAAGCACGGTTGACGACGACCGCCAACTGCCGGTTGTCAGGCGAAACCGCGGGTGCCACGGAAAGCTGGATCGACTCAGGCGCGGAGACAGAAAACACCTCACGCTCGGCGCCGTTGTCGAGATTCCGTTCGATCATCGCCTGGCGACTTTGGTCCGGAATCACCCTGGCAAAATAAACCCGCCGTTCATCAGCGGAAAAGCCGGCGCCGCTCCACGTGTTTTCCGCGATCCTTACGCCCTCGCCTCCAGACCTCGGCACCTTAAGAATCTCGGCCGGAATCTGCGAAGATGCCCGATTCCGAACATAAAGCGAATTTCCGTCGGTCGAGAACCGAAGAAAACCGAATCGCTGGATGTTGCTGATATCGAGCCTGCTTTCGGTGCCCGACGTCAGATCCTTGATGAAGACCCCTCCGACGCTGGTACCTGAGCCGCGGGTGAACGCGAGAAAGTTCCCGTCCGGTGATAACACTGGAAACTGGATATCGCCGGTATCGGTCACCTTTTTGACGACAATCCGGTCCAGACGTGAGTAAGTGAGCTGCGACTGCGGCCACAGATAGCGATAGGAGAAAAATATGCCGGCGGCAAAAATCCCGAGAACAATGATCGCCAATCCGACAATCATCACCGATCCCGGACGACGTGATCTATCGGACGCCGAAACGGCCGCGACGGACGACGATCGTTCGATTTGCTGATCAAGCACCTCAACGTTGGTCGTGATCCGGTAACCGAGCCTAGTTTTGTTTTCGATCAGCGGTTGACCATCGGGAGTGTTTCCGAGCAGTTTGCGGATCTTGTAAACCGTTTGCGTCAAGACTCCGTCCTCAACAAACGTGTCCGCCCAAACCGTTTCGAAGATTTTCTCCTTTGACACGAATTCCGGAGCATTCTCAAGCAGAAACGCCAACAGTTCAGACTGCTTCGGTGACAGAGTGAAGACGTCCGCACCGCGACGAAGCGTGCGCTTCCCGGGATCGAAAGTGAAATCGACAAATCGATATAACTTATTGATTTCATTCACGATACGCTCGGTCATAATTTCGTTGAGAAAATATTGAGCAAGGCGTTGAAGACAATTTGAACCCTAAAAAGGTAACTTCATCACCTGAAATGCTCTTGCGCAAATTCTACAACAAATCGGTTGACGAAAGAACGGATCGGCGACGTCTGAATCGCCGTGCGCTCGGCATTTTTCTGACTGCGACGCTGTCACTTGCGGGTTGCAAGGCGCCGAAGCTTGCCGAAACGGATCGCGTTTGCGATGAACCGATCGGGACAAACGTGACCGTCGAGGGCGTCATCGCAATTCCGAGAATCGTCAACACCGTCTATGTGACACGCGGCGGAGCATTCGCAGAACAGGGATATCAGCTGATCGTTTCCGGCCGAACCGGGGGAACCGCGAATGTCACCGTCTGGACGACAGATCTGCCGCAACCCAACCGGATAGATGCAGTTTCAAAAGACGCGGAAACAGAGGCTCTCCGGCTCTATTCGAATCTTGGTCAGGTGATTGAATACGGACAGCCGGTCCGGATCACCGGCACAGTCGTTCAGGATCCGGCCGGATGCGCGATAAACGCCAATCTGATTCACGTCGCCAAATAAGAGAGAACCGACGGTTTTCAACGCAGAAAGCGCGTATGAAGATTTGCATAACCATCATCGTCCTTTTAGTGTCGCTGAGCGTCAGCGGACAGTCGCGGCGGCAGGATGTCGTCGATGACGCCTTCACTTGGTTTGAAGCTTATTCGACCACAGAGCTTACCGGAAACAACATTCCGACGGCGACCGGTTGGACGCTCAAGTTCTGGGTCCGGGTCCTCGGCGATTATCCGAACGGCGCGAGACTGCGGTTCGTCGCATCGAAATCCGGCGCCCAGCTCTTCTCGGTGAGCTGCGAAACTTACGCATATCGGAGAGGTCCGTCCGATCTTGACGAGAGCTTTGCGCGAACCGCGGAATGCTGGCAAAACCGCGCGGCGACCAAGGAAACCGGTGAAATCGACGTCGCGGTTTACGTTGTCGGAGGTGACGGCGAACGACTCATTCGCAAGTACCGTATCGATGTCAGATCGGTCGGCCGCGTCCCGCCGGGTCAGGGTGCCGGGACGGAGCCGCCGCGATATTTCATCAACCGTCACAACGAAGCTCCGGTCGCGTTCATCTCCCTGAGACCGGCCGGATACATTCCGTATTTCGACGTCAGCGAGCGGCCGGAAAGGACGGACGAAAATCTGATCGATCTCTATTTCCCGCTTTCGCCTTCGGATATCGGCCGGAACATTCCATACGGACAGCTGAACTGCTCGGTCAACGGCAAGCCATTGTCGTTTCCGGGGCCGATGCCGTACGCGACGCAGGTGTCCGCGACGCTGCCGCGCTGGTATCGCGAGATTCATCAGGACCGGCTGGCTCCTAAATACAAAGCGGGGATGCCGCACGAGGAAGAGATCAGGTTTCAGATGGTCCGGATGATCCTGCCGCTGACATGGGGTCGTGCCCGCGCCGGAAATCGGCTCGCGCTTGAGGATTTCAAAGGCGACTGGGTTTGCACGATCGGGAACGCATCAGGCATTTGGCGCACGCTTCGTTGGCGCGTCGGCGCGAACGGATTGCCCGAACTGCATCCGGAACAGCGCGGAAATGTGAATCTGGGCTACAACACTTATTTGCTCGACACCGAGATTCCGGCTGGCGGAAGCGTTTTGGACGAACGGTTGTCCGGGCCGTCCGCAAGCCTCTTTTACGGACAGCCCTGGACGACACCTGAAGGCAAGGCGATGGCGGCGAGGGTTCCAAAAAAGGGAAATCAGTTCCCGATACCTTCGAATCAACCGAATCAACTTCGGAAATAGCCGGGAGGAAAACGATGATCATTTACGCCGGAATTGACGGAACATCAGCTGAAAACGACAGCGATTACGGAAAGACCTTCAAGGAGAGCTTTGTCAGACGCTTGGCGTACCAATATCAGAGTTCGTACTGGTCCCAACCTCCGTATTATCATCGCGGTCCGTACACGTGGGGCGTCGACACCAGATGGTACGCGGAAGACGCCTACAACTACGTGGTCAAACACTGGAAGGCGGGCAACGCGAAGGCCGTATTTCTTGCCGGCTACAGTCGCGGCGCGGCGGCGATGATCGAGGTCGCCTGGTGGCTCAAATACTATCAGCAGATTCCGGTCGAATGCCTGATCCTCTTCGATCCGGTAGATCGATCGGCGAGTCTCGGCTGGGGAAATATCGCCAACACGAAAATTGTCGATACCGTAAAATACGTCATTCAACCGACTCGCAACGTTTGGTTGACCCATTCGCGGATCACCTTTGGAAAATGCGGGACGGCGATGCAGGACGGCAAAACGGTCCGATGGACATCGGAATTTCGCGCGACGCATGGCGGGCTCGGCGGCACTCCGTGGGGAACCGCGACCAATCCGTACACCAACGAACCGCGGGACACGATCTGGGAATACGGGGAACCTCAACCGACTCTGCTGACGCCGGCTGACGACCGGAACGGCGCAATCGCCGTGGAATCGTTTGCGTTCCCGCTCTTCAAGATGGTTTACAATAAATGCTACGAACGGCTCAAGAGGGAGCAGCCGGTTGAAAAACCGATCGAAGAGAAGCCTGACTTTCAGGTGAACCCGCAAGTTGGAGGAAGTTTGCCTCCAACCGGCGGCGGCAAAGGCGGGCCGCGGATTCATGTCGTGATGCCGGGTGAATGGTTGTCCAAGATAGCGCAGAAGTATTACGGCGATCTGAACAAATGGAAGTTTCTCTATTATGATGTACCGGAAAACAAGGCCGAAATCGGACCTGATCCGAATCTGATCAAACCGGGACAAAGGCTGTTGATTCCGTACATCTGAAATTCAGTAATTTGGAGGATTTTGAAATGAAATTAGTCAACGGTGCGGTTGTTTTCCTGGCACTGATCATTCCGGCCGCGGGAATTGTCACGACGAACGGCGTCAATGCAGAAAGTTCGATCGGCCCGGCACCGACGGAAAGTCCGCGGCGCCGACGACCCAAAACAATTCAATCGCCGGTTACGATCCAGACGCCGGTCACGATTCAATCGCCATCGACGATCCAATCGCCAAAGCCGATTCAGTCACCGAAATCGAAGCGGACCCGGCGCACCGCCCCGCGACGAACCCCAACACCGTCCTGAGAGAACCGTTTGAGTCCGCGCGGTTAGCTTCCGTCCCGCAATTGCTTCCCGACAACAATGACTAAAGTGGGGTCAAAAATTAACGCTTGTAAAGGGGTCAAAAATAGACGCTGATTGACACGAGGAGATCGTCTTCGCTGGAAAACATCGTCTAGGTTTGAGGCCTGGCCACCTAAACGCGGAACTTCAAACGAAGCCGGCAATCTAAAAAATCCAAAATCGGATCGGACCGGGTGGAGACGGCAAAACGCCGGCATCGCAATTTCGCGATGCCGGCGTTTTGCGATGATTTTCTAACAACTACGCGACTTTCGGAGCCAATTCCGGCGCACCTTGCGGGTAAACGCTGATGAACTTGCCTTTCTGTCCTTTGTTCTCAAACTTCACGATTCCTTCGATCAGCGAGAACAGCGTATCGTCTTTGCCGCGGCCGACGTTCTTGCCGGGCTTCCATTTCGTTCCGCGCTGACGCGCGAGAATGTTGCCGCCGAGAACGAGTTGTCCGCCGAACTTCTTAAGCCCCAACCGTTGCGCCGCTGAATCGCGGCCGTTGCGTGATGATCCTACACCTTTCTTATGAGCCATTGTCTTATTTTGGATTTTAGATTTTGGATTTTGGATTTTTGAATGGAATCGATCACCACTCCAAAATCCAAAATCGAAAATCGAAACTAGAATTTCTCGATCTTGATTTCCGTGTAACCTTGGCGGTGACCCTGTTTGCGCTTGTACTGTTTGCGCCGTTTCTTTTTGAATACGATGACCTTGTCGCCGCGACCGTGACTCACGACCGTCGCCTTGATGGTCGAACCGCCACCGACTTTCGCGTCCGCGCCTTCACCCACGAGAAGTGCTTCGAGCTCGACTTTCTTGCCCGCTTCAGCTTCGATCGTCGGAACGCGCAAGGTATCTCCGGTCGACACCGGGAACTGCTTTCCGCCTGTTCTGATAATTGCGTAACTCATTTCTTGGTTATCTCCTTCGCCATACAGCCGGATCCGGCTGCCTAGTCGAAAAGTTTAGATTATACGGACAGAGCGGTCTGAGGTCAAACGAAAAGGGAGAAAACGCGGGTCATAATTGTTTTCGAGCAAGTTTTCCCCACTGCTGGATGTCGCCGCGCCTGAAATCGGGCGATGTCTCGGTCGCTTCGATAACGCGCCCGAATGCATCGGCGGCGGCAGCGGTTTCGCCCAACTCCTTGAGTGTCATGCCGAAAAGATAAAGTCCCTCCGGATCAAAACCGCGCCGGTCTACGAACCTCTCAAGCGGCGGCAGCGCCTGAGCCGGCATTCCGGCCTCAAGATACGTCGCCCCGATCTCGCGCCACAATTCGCCGAGCGAATGGTTTTCGTTCTCAGAGGCGACGATCGTGAAATGCTCGATCGCTTTCGAAAAATCCCGATGTCGCCGCCAGTATTTTCCGAGCTCGTAGTTCGCGTCAACCTCAGTCGGATCGATTTCAACCGCTTTCGTCAGATGTTCAAGCGCCTTCGTATCCTGCCGCCGTTGCAAATAAATGAGTCCGAGCTGCAGATGCGCGTCAGCGTCACGCGGATTGATCGTCGCGTTCTGCAGGAACCGTTTGAAATTCTGCCGTTGCCGGAACGAGTTGCCGAATCCGCGAACTTCTCCGCGGAGAAAACCTCCGAAATAGAGGACCGCGTAAAACAGGATGAACGGCGAAAACAGCCACGGTGAAAGATAGGTCGAAATGAACATCCCGACCACGAATGCCGCCGGCCCCAGCAGAACCGCGACGATCGCGACAGGATAATCGACGCCTGAAACGGTGCGCAGCGCGAAGACCATGAAAAAGCCGAACAATATCGCAGCCCCGATCCATAATCCGAGGAATGCGGGTCCCGGTAGATCTAGACGCCAAAAAACTACTCCGATCAGCGCCGCCGGCAAATGCGCCGCCGTCCAGGCGGTCATCGCACAGGTCGACAGTGCACCGTAGTCGCGCTGAAGCAACGTTCCGAAGCTTCCGCGTCGGCCGAAGAGTGAAATGACAATGATCAGGAGCGGAATGTAAAAGATCGAGATGGTTACGATGGGTTGAAAAATGCCGTTTGCGCCGAACGAGAAAAAGCTGAAGAACCGGTCGCCGACCAACGGAATCCGCGGCCGATCACTGTTCGCGTTCTCGATCGAGATCCGCAATCTCTCAAGCGTCGCTGCCGTCTGATCGTCGTCGAATTCGGAGTAACCGTAATCCATCGGAATCGGTTCCGGATACGCGACGGCGAGCCTTGTGTCAACCGAGAAGAAAAAGGCGATCGACGCCGCGAACATGAGAAGCAACGCGACGAACCAGCTTGCCCGGTCGATCGTTTCGCTCATCGCGAACGACGGCCGGACAAACAACTGCAAAATGAGCTTTATGTTTTCCATACCGGTGCGCCGGTATCGATCAGTCGGCGCAATCCGATTCGGCCCACGACGTTAACGCATAGACCTTTTGAAGATTCTGGTAGACAACAACGGTTACATACTGAGCCTCATAATCGTCGGCGCCGGCCGGTTTGACCGACACTTCGAGGCAAAGTTCGTAATTCATCCCCGCGACAACCTGCTGGCTCGCCTTTTTCACCGCCGTCAGCCGGATCGTCGATCCCGACTTTCGTGCCTTTTCGCGCACCGCAAAATTCGCCGCCGCGACGACGTTTGCATCATTGACGCGGGCCGGAACATAGCCGCCGGCTTCATCGTCGTCCTGACCGAAAGCGGCTGAAGCACAGCCGAGAATAAGAAGAAAAGAAAAGGTTGTCGCGATCTGTTTAAGTTTTGATTTCATCTTGTTTTAATCCGGACGATTTGTCGCCGGCGGATTCCTAACTATAATCACGTCGTAGTCTTTTTGGCAAACGAGAAAGGAGCCGTCAATGTTGGCCAAAATCGTTTTCGGATTGGCGTTTCATGCCAACGGGGGCTCCACCGACAATCCTTACTTTCTGCGTCGTAGATTCAATTTTCGATGATCACTGCAATTTCGAGAGTCAGGCTGAATTTTCGCCGGAAGACTCATGAATGATGGCGTAACGTTGACGAGAGCCATTCACGCCTGAAGGCGTAACTCTGACAAATAGTTTTCACGCATAAACGCGTAGCTCTGACGAATTCCGAAACCCGAAATTTTGTTTCGCCCTCCCGCAGGCATATACTTTCCTTGGGAGTGTTCGATTCGCAAACGACAATTTCGAAGGCGAATTGCCGAATCAAATTGAATCGAAGAAGTACTGTGATGAACGCTCAGAAAACCGCCGAAAAGGCGAAAGGTTTTGTCAGCAATATCGCGATCGAAGCCGTTGAAAACAGGAATTTCCGTCGCGTGGTTTACACGGGAAATCACTTGCAACTCGTGCTGATGTCGCTCGGAGCCGGCGAAGAGATCGGTCTCGAAGTCCACGAGGACACCGATCAGTTCTTCCGGGTTGAAAGCGGTTTGGCGATCTGTATCGTCAACGACACCGAGCATGAAATCGGCTCCGGCGACGTACTTATCGTGCCGGCTGGCGCGAAACACAACGTCATCAACGCGGATCCGGAACGCGAACTCAAGCTTTACACCGTTTACGCGCCGCCGCATCACAAAGACGGCATCGTCCGCGCGACCAAGGCTGACGCGGTCAAATTCGAAGCCGAATTTGACGGAGTAACGACCGAATAGCTTGGCTTCTCAATCTGTTTTGTTTGTCGCGGGATCGTCGCGACCCGCTGGAAGATTAGGACAAATCTCGCCCTTCGACTGTGCGGATCTTGTCCCGCCCCTTGAAATCTATGAAAAAACAACACATTGTTTTCGCTCTGTCATTTGCTGTTTTTTTGCTCGGCGCATCGTGCGCAAAGTATGAATCGTACAAGTCCGAAAAGGACATCGAGGAAGACAAGAAACGGAATTCGGTACTGACCGAGTTGCTGCCCAAAGCCCAGGAATACGCGAATCTCTCGTTTCCGATGCAGGAACAGAAGTCTCCGGTCCTGAAGTTGAAGATCGCCCTTGTCGCAAATATCTATGGCGAAGAAATGGATTTCGCGATAAAGGGATACCTCGAATCGAACGGAAACGACGACCCGAAGGCCAACCTGATCGGCCTCAACATCGGCCAACTCGCTGCTTCCCCGGCCGAAGTCAAAACGGTCGTCAGGGTAAAATGTGAGAAGGGCAAACCCATCGGCGAATATCGAGATTCGCGATTCTCGTCGGTTCCGCTCATCTATTATTCGAGCGTCTGTGAACTGACGGTTTTCGACATGGAAGCGAAGACGACGATCTTCCGCAAAAGCTACGTGAATTCTAAACAGGCAAAGGTTTTTGAAGACTTGATGGAGTTCGGAGACAGCTATCTTGCACCGCCCGCGCCGGAACTGCGGGATTTCCTGAAAGACTCGAAAAAGGCATAGGCCCGTTTGACTGAATGCGGGCCGTCGCCGTGCGGCCGAATGCTCAGGAATCGTTGTCTCAGCGAACCGGGCGGGTCGCGAGTTTGTTGACTGAAAGCAGTTTGAACACCGGGAATTGCTTTCCGTCTTCAATTGATGCGTCCCAGAAGTTCCAGGTCACCAGCCCGTCGTCGCTTTCCGGCTCGAGAAGATAAAACACGAGACGGCCGAGCGGCTGCGCCGTCCGGACAACGATCGTGCCCGCCGAAAACATGATCCTTTGATCGCTGTATTTTCCTTGTATTTTCAGCTCGTTGTGGCCTTGAAACGACCGCTTCGATTTCTCGGACTTTTCGATCAGAAACGCACCGACGGTTAATTCAGTATTTGTGCGCAACTCTTCGACGACAATTCCGTGCTGACGGAGTTTTGCGACTATTTGATCGTTCCGTTCAAACAAATACGCTTTTGCGGGCTGAACCGACCTGACCGATTCGAACATCCCGACGTCATCCATCAGCATCGGTTTGTAGCGATCCTCGATCATCGCCGTCATTTCCTTGCCGGATCGCGGGTTCTTGACCTTTTCGACCTCGCCGACAAGAATTTCAACCTGCTTCGGCAACGGCTTCGGCTTGAATTGCACGCCAAAACTCAAGTCGCCCCGTTTCAAACCGTCGACCGTGCGCTTGTCGGCAGCTTTCGTCAGCGCGCCGATTGCCTTTCCGTTTGCCGCGCAAAATCCAAGTATTTCTTCAACGAATCGTTCGGTGACCTCGACCCGCCGTTTGAAGGGGAGATAACTATAAGCCTCAGAAAGGATCGTCAGCCGATTTCGGAGTCCGCCGTAATTCTGGCCGATCCGCGGCTGGTGCGTGAACGCTTCCCATTGCGTCTTCGCGCCGTCTTTCGGCGTGTTCGAAAATCCGGTGAAATTTCCGTAATAGTACGATCGAAAATTGTGCTTTCGATTCAGCGCGTCGGCGACCGAAGGCATCATCACATTTCGTTGAAAATCGAGAATCGCCTGATCGGTATTCGGATTGAGCGGCTGCGAATAGGTCAGATGATAGCCGTGATATGAACCGTTCGTCGTATGCAGATCGACCGTCAGATGCGGATCCCAGCGGTTGAAAACGCCGATCAACGCCCGCGCCTCGGATGATTCGAGCTTCATATAATCGCGGTTCAGATCGAGTTTCTGCGCATTCTCGCGAACGCCGACTCCGCCGATCGGGCCGTTCTGCGCCCAGCGGTTGTCGGTCGAAATCTTTTCATTGCCGTCGGCGTTGTAGATCGGCGCGATCAGAACCGTGATCTTCGAAAGCAGCGGTTTGAGATCGCCGAACAATAACCGGCGGGCGATTATCAGTACCGCTTCTTTGCCTTCGACTTCGCCGGCGTGAATATTGCCCATCACGAAGATGATCGGCCGGTTCAGGCGCCGCGCTTCAGCCGGAGTCGCGACTGCGCGGTCCGACAGGATCATCATCGGCAATTTGCGTCCTTCCTGCGAATCGCCGAAATTCTCAACCCGAACGTTTGGTACGCGCTTGACGAGTTCGGCGATGAAGCCGGTCACTTCATCGTATCGGCTCGTCTCTTCATAATTCGAAATTTCAGCGCGTGTCCGCGGAAGATCAATGGATTGCGCGGCACTCGCCAAAATACCGCCGAACACGATCGAGACGGCGGCCATAATTCTCATGATCAATCTCCGCATTTAAGTTCGTCCGTCGAAATCGTCCAGTTTGAGAGTGAATACCGGTTCTTCAGATCCTTGTAAACGACGGCTTTCAGATAACGCTTTGACGCCTTTTTCGAGCCCCGTTTGACCGTCACTTCCATGCAAAGCTCATAATTGAGTCCGGCGACGACCTGGAGGCGCGCTTTTTCGATCCTGACGACGGAGATTTTAGACATTTCATCCGTTCCGAGTTTCTTCGTTGCGAATTCCGCGGCCTTGATCACATCCTTGTCCTTCGGATCCGCATCGCCGTATCCGCCGGCGATCTGGCCGAAAGCGGCCGAAACCGTGCCGACCGCGAGCATGAAAACCACGGTCATCAACAATCTTCCAAAAGCATTTTTCATAGATTATCGGGTCCTTTCAACCAGCTTTCCCGCATCGGGATTACCAAGTATAATCAAGGCTATAATTTACCGCAATCAAGGACTTGATATGTCAGAAACCACTACCGACAAGGCAACTAGAATCGAAACCGATTCGATGGGCGAGATCGCCGTCGAAGCGGACAAATACTGGGGCGCTCAGACCGAACGCTCGCTTCATCATTTCAACATCGGCTTTGACACGATGCCGCGCGAGATGGTCCGCGCACTGGGAATTCTGAAGAAGGCGGCGGCGATCACCAATCATGAACTGAAGCCGCATCTCTTAACGAAAGAAAAGCTTGACCTTATCTTGCAAGCCGCCGATGAAGTGATCGACGGCAAGCTTGACGCGCATTTTCCGCTCCGCGTCTGGCAGACGGGATCGGGAACGCAGACCAACATGAATGCCAATGAGGTCATTTCAAACCGAGCGATCGAGATCGCCGGCGGCGTCATGGGTTCGAAAAAACCGGTTCATCCGAATGACGATGTCAATATGTCGCAGTCGTCGAACGACACGTTCCCGACGGCGATGTACATTGCCGCGGCCGAACGGCTGAATGCTATGATTCCCGCTGTGCAGCTGCTACATGACGCGATCGACGCGAAGGCGAAGGAATTCGCGGACGTCGTCAAGATCGGGCGGACGCATCTTCAGGACGCGACGCCGATCACGGTCGGTCAGGAATTCGGCGGTTGGGCATCGCTTGTCGAACGCGACATCGCGCGGCTGAAACAAGTGCTTGACGGACTTTTCGATCTCGCGATCGGCGGAACGGCGGTCGGAACCGGACTCAACGCGCATCCGGAATTCGCCGATAAGGCGGCGGCAAAGATCGCGGAACTTACGGGGCTGCCGTTCCGCGCGCATCCGAACAAATTCGCCGCGCTGTCGGCTCATGACGAAGTCATTTATGCGTCGGGCGCGCTGAAAACCCTCGCCGCAAGCCTGATGAAGATCGCGAATGACGTCCGTTGGCTCGCATCCGGTCCGCGTTGCGGCATCGGCGAGATTTCGATTCCCGAGAACGAGCCGGGAAGTTCGATCATGCCCGGAAAGGTCAATCCGACCCAAAGTGAAGCGATGACGATGGTCGCGGCGCAGGTCATGGGCAACGACGCGGCGATCGGGTTTGCCGGCTCGCAGGGCAATTTCGAACTCAACGTCTTCAAGCCGGTGATGATACACAATTTCCTTCATTCGGTGCGTTTGTTGAACGATGCGTGCAAGGGATTTGTCGAATTCTGCGTTGTCGGAATCGAGCTCAACCGCGACAAGATCGATCATTATCTGAACGATTCATTGATGCTCGTGACCGCGCTCAACCAACACATCGGCTACGACAACGCCGCGAAGATCGCGAAGAACGCGCACAAAAAAGGACTGAAACTCAAAGAAAGCGCGCTTGAATTGGGACTCTTGACGAGCGAGCAATTCGACGAATGGGTCGTCCCGGTTGACATGACACATCCGTGAGGGATTTGCGATTTGCGATTTTCAATTTGCGATTTCGTATTTTCGAACTTGGATTTTGGATGAGTCAGGCCAATGAATCCGAAATTGCAAATCGCAAATCGCAAATCCAAAATCGCAAATTGCAAATTGAAAATCGCAAATCCAAAATCGCCTCATCCTCCGATGATGACGGTCATCTCGCCCTTGACGATCTTGTTCGGCGGGCCGAGAGGTTCGACGATCGTGTCGCCCATCCGGCAGGCGGGCATTTTGTTGATCAATACGGTTTTTGATCCGTCGACGACCACGCCCGGTCCGTGCGGCGGAACCGGTGACGGCGTCGTGCAGGCATGAATGTCGGACATGCCGGCCATTGAAGACACCATCGCGCTTAATGAGGCCAGCGCGGTTGCTTTTGCGGCCTGCTCAGCAGCGTATGCAGCCGGCGCCCCGGGCGTGCCTGCGGCCGCCATTGTCGCGGCCTCGGCCGTCTGGATTGCAACATCGGACACCTGTTTCGCCGCCTGAAGCGCGGCCGCCGCAGCAGCCGGAATCCCGCGCCATGCGGGCAAGAATCCGATCAGCACGTTTGGGCTGCCTGGTCCCGGCGTCAAAACCGGAGGAAGCGGATGCACGACGTTGTCTGTAATTCTGGCTGCTGGACCGGTTGGCATAGTCAAAGTCCTCCTTCATCAATCGTCCCAAATAGACTTTTTACTACGGATCGCAACTTCGTATCGCCGCCGATTGTCCGGCGAACAGTCGATTCATCTAGTGCCCAATTCTGATCGCTGCTTTCGACCGTCACCGATCCGGGCAACGCCCGGCATCGCGCCCTCGGACTGGGGATCGCCAAAGACAGGACGACGTTCGCCTCGCCGGAGTCGTGTTCGATTATCGTCCGGCAAGCCGAAACGCCGCCGCCGGTTGCCCTCAACGAAAGCGTCTTGCCGTCGGCGCCGTCGATCCGCAGCCGAAGCCCGTCTTCGGCACGAATTACGGAGATCTTTCGGCCGCCCGACGTTTTGACGCCGTAAATGACGCTCTGAGCCATGACGTTCTCTCCCATAATCAAAAGTCCCGCGAAGGCGGCAAAAAGACCGACGGCAATGCAGATCCTAATTCGATTCTTCATCATTCTCAGCCTCCTCGGCATCGATCTCCTCTTCGACGATCTCTTCAGGTTCGTCAATGTGTTGAGGAACCGTTATTAGATGCAACGGATCGAGCTGTTTGACGCGATTCTTGTCCAAAAAGACTTTGTCATCGTCTCCCAAAACCCCACCGAAGAACTCGATCGCGTTCAACGTCCTGATCCGGCAAAACTTGAGATCGGCTCCGGGAAGCGACTTTACTTCCCCAAAAATCTTCCGGAATGCGTCGATTACGCCGTCACGCCCGGATTTTTCGGCGTGGCGCCGGATCTGCTGGTGCGTCCAAAGCTGAAAATACTCTGCGCCGTCATCATCGGTTAACGTCAGATAGGCGCGGATCAACTCTTCAAGCCGCGCCGAATCCGGCTGAATTCGGTCAATGCGCGCCTTTGAGCGGTTCGATTCATGGATAAAGAACAACTCATTGTTCGCCAGATCCTCAAGAAACCTGCGTTCGACCCCGGCCTCTGGCTCGGACGCTTCGCGCGATGTGAGCGAACTTGCTTCCGCATCGATTCTCTTCTTCAGCGTCTCGTCGGTCTTTTCGTTTCCAAACGCCGCGAGACATTGGAGCAGTTCCTCGATCTTGTCTCCGGCATCCGGATGTCCGACCAGACGATCATAAGAACGCCCGGCTTTTTCAATCATTTGGGCGTCACCGATTTCGCGCAAGATGATCGTTGAGACAATCGCGCGTTCGATCGTTTCGGAATTGACGTCTCCATCGACGCCGCGCACAAACGTCGGAAGCAACTCGCGCAACGCGTAAAGATCCGCCAAAATCCGGGCCCGCCAGTATTTGTCAGGCGGCAGATCCTGCAATTCGAAATCGACAAACCGCAGGACAAGCCGCCGGTCCAGGCTCCCCGACACGTTTTCGTAGTCGACCGGCCCCTTGCCCCAGAGATAGTCGCGAATCTGGTGGGCGACGGTGTTGCTTTCGATATCCGCGACCATGTCCTTCGGGAACGGCCTCGGTTGCAGATCAAATTCTTCGTTCTCGTTTGCCATATAGAACTAGCTGACCATTACCGCTCGCGGAGCATCGCGTCCCAGCCTTCGATGTAGCTGCCGGCTTCCCGCGTCCGGATCTCAAGATTCGGATTGATCGGGAAACTGCGGGTTCTGCCGCGAACAAATTCCGTGTACGGAACCACCCGATCCGACAAGCGCTTGGAATCCCAAACGTTGTTCACGAGCTGAACCGCCGCGTCCGTCATCAGTTCGTGTCCGCGCCCGCTGAAATGAATCATGTCGATCAGAATATGGCCCATTTCATGATCGGTCGTATGAACCCGTCGGTCGGCGCGCGACGTCGTCCGAGCTTCGACAAAACATGAACCCGCGATCGGAAATCTCCCCTGAAAAAGTGCGTCTTCACGAAACTGCTTGCCGTAGGCGAATCCGACTGCGCCTGCCGAAGGCGCGAAGCGTCCGATGACAAATACCGCGACGGCCCTTGGATTTGTCCGATAATTTCGAATCAACGCTCGATTCTCGGCGACACCGATGTTTGACAGATTGACCGGCGCGACGCTCGTCGCGTTGACGCGGACGCGACCGACAATCGCTCTTATTCGCGGATCACGCGTCGTCACCTGATCGACGATCACTTGGTTTGCGCCGTTTTTGATCAAAATGTCGGCGATCGTTATCCGGTTATACGCCGGCGGATTGTCAAAGACTTCAACCGTATATCCCGCCGGCAGCGCGGCGCGTGCGGCTGTTGCAAGCCGGTTCGCGATCGCCATCGGCGTTTCGCCGGCAACGGTCGTGATCGAAACAGTGGTCGGCGCCGGCGCCGTATTGATGCGAAAGCTTATCTCACGCCCCCCGCGGGCGTTGCGCCGATCGACCTGACTGATCGCGACGAGATTCTCGACCGGATCGACCGCAACAACCTGACCGTCAACCAGCCTCGGCGTCATATTCGCAGCGGCGTACGTGCGCCGAACCCAGCACTGAAAGTGGCGTTTGACATCGTCGAGGGTCACACCGCCGACCAGCCCGGCCGCTCCGAAACTCGTCCGGCAAACAAAGGCCACGCATCGGACCCGCTTTTCGCTGTCACCGACAACCGCCTCGGTCGCCAGCGGTTCGCCGCTCACCGCCGTGTATCGGGCAACCACCTGCTGATCGAGAATTTCGATGTTGAGATTGTTCGGGTCATGATCGACAAGCAACGTCTGATTCGGTCGGGCCGCGTCGTCCGCATCGTCGGTTACCAATCGCAGGTATTGCGAGCGATAAATGTGGTTCATCCCCGGAACGCGGCGCAACCGGAGGTTCGTGATCTGCCGTCGAGGGCCAAAGCTCTCATAAGTTATAAAACCGTCGGCATCGCGCTGCGGACGATGCCGGGCGTCGAGCATCGGCTTCATCGTTTCGATCTCGCAGTTGATAAACTGCGCCGTCGCACCCTCATCATAGACCTCAATCTTGAAATTCCGAGGATCCGTCGAGGCCGTCAGATACCCCGTCGGAAGCTGGATTGTCGTGACAAAGGTGCTGACCTGTAGAACCCTTCGCTCCGCAGGTGAAGCCGTACGCGGATCACCGCCGTCGGTGATTATCTTGATTGTCGCCGGTGGAACTCCGACGCGGACAAACGGGTGCCGGGATTCGGTGGCGCGCGCGACCTCGCCCATCTCCGGCGCCGGGATCTCGACCACGTCCCCTTCACGGATATTCTCGGGACTTCCGCGTTCTTCGCGCAACGCCTGATTTGCCGCGTCGTTCCAGATGCGTTCCCAACTTGCAAGCCCGTTCGCGGCGGCGAGCGCCGAAAGCGAATCTCTGTTTCTCCAAGTATGCCGTGCCAACTCGCGTACCTCCTAACCTGCTTTCCAGGCGTCCTTATCAAGTCTCGGAAATGTTATCTTGCAATTGCCGGGATCGATGTTCGAGACGCGCGCAAGCCCGTTCTCATCGGTCGTTCCTTCCGCCAGGGTCGAACCGTCAGGTAGTGTCACGCGATATCGCTCACCGGGAACCGGATTTCCCTGTTCATCCTTGAGTTCAAGCTCGATCCAGGATTTCTTTTTCTTGTTGTTAGGCGAATTCGGATTGTGCGACGGATTTGTATACGACGGCGCGATCGCCGGCGGCGTTTGCCGACGCTGATTCTTGTATGTCGGTGCATCGCTTCCGGGATCTGCGTTGTCGGCGATCTCGGCCTCGGCCGGATCAAGCGGCGGTACGAGCGTGCCGGGAGATCCCGGAATGGCCGCGCCTCCGCTGTTGATGAGAACCATCGTGCCGTTGATCTGAACTCCCGACG
The DNA here is from genome assembly GCA_044229875.1 of Pyrinomonadaceae bacterium. Taxonomy (GTDB): domain Bacteria; phylum Acidobacteriota; class Blastocatellia; order Pyrinomonadales; family Pyrinomonadaceae; genus JAFDVJ01. Next base: position 18,515 of record JBGASE010000012.1, read on the forward strand.
GGTCAATGGTCACAAAATTGCCGCCGACCTTGAGCGTAATCCCGGTCGACGCGTCAAGAACTATCGTGCTTGCTTTGATCGTGCAGGCTCCCGAAACGTCGAACGATGCGTTGGCTCCGATCTTTTCGGCGAGATTTGAACCGATGTCATGCGAAACCGACCCGTCGGTCTTGAACGCCGCTTTGCCTTCGACGTGGCGATGATAATCGCGTTTGACGCGCTCTATTTCGTCGCGTTCGATCAGAATATGTTCGTCGCGCTTCACCCGTTCACGCTTGTCGCGCGTAACGATCAAGTGCCGGTCGTTCCCGATCAGCTCGCGCCGATCGTTTCGGATGCGGATATCCTGATCCTTCTGGCCGTGAACGAAGATTTGCTCTTCGCCTTTCTTGTCTTCGAACCGGAGTTCGTTGAAACCGCCGCCGCCCTTTGATGAGTTTGTCTTGATCGTCGATTTCGTTTTCTCATCCGGCAAGGTGTATGGCGGCATCGTCATCGGATTGTAAACGCAGCCGACGATGATCGGCTGATCCGGATCGCCCTCCAGAAAATTGACGACGACCTCCATTCCGATGCGCGGAATGAACATCGCTCCCCATTTGTTGCCGGCCCACATCTGAGCAACCCGAATCCAGCACGAGCTCGATTGGTTGCTCTCGCCATCGCGATCCCAATGAAACTGGACTTTCACCCGGCCATATTTGTCGGTTGAGATCTCTTCTCCGGACGGTCCGACGACAACCGCGGTCTGACTGCCGACAATCAGCGGTTTGGCGGTAGTCCGCTGCGGGCGGAACGGAACTGCACCTGAGCCGTGTCTGATGCACTCGAACTCATTCGTGTACGGATCCGGAATCGTTTCGTTTGAGACAAACGACGGATTTTGCTCGGCCGTGTGTGTTGCGCTCGTGACCAGATAATCACCGTTCAATTCGGCGTTCTGATGATTCGAAAGCGTGAACCGATATCCGGGAATGATGGCCGCGCAATCGGATGCGCCGCGAGCTTTGCTGACACCTGAATCGAGCAATTCGATCATGTTCTGCAAAGTTCGCTCACGGTCCGGAAAGACCTTATTTAGTTCACCCGCCTGCTCACCGCCGGACGCGTCGATTCCGTCGTACTTCCGCGCATATCCGGCGGGAAAATCGTACATTTCGAGCTTCTGACTGTTTCCGAATTGGTGAATGCTGGTCTTTTCCATGTCGAGATGGCTCGACGGAAGTTGAAAATTGCGATCCCAAAGTGTGACCTTTCCGGTCTTGATCCGATAATCGTTTGCGAATTGGCTGATCGATCCGTAGAACGCTTCTTCCTCGCCGATACGATGAAACTTAATGACGCTTTTGCCGGGGCTCTCGACATTCGACTGCGGCGTGTTCGCGATGATCATCCGGTCCTTGCCGTCAACGTGTTCAAAGTAATAGAAGATGCCCTCTTCCTCCATCAACCGCGAGATGAAGTCAAAATCGGTCTCGCGATACTGAACGCAGTAATTACGCGGTTCAAACGTTCCCTGAAGCTCAAATTTGACCTCAAATCCGGCGAGCATCTTACGCAGGATATCGGGCACCGTAATCTGCTGGAATATCTGACTCTGGCTTTTTTGTGTCAGCATCCAGATCTGCGGAACGATCGTAATGTGATAGACGGTAAATCTCGTATTCCGGACCCCTTGTTCGAACTCAGAGACCATTCCGGCAAAGTCGCGCACGACGCCGTCGTTTGACGTGACCGTAATGTTCACGCCCTGACCCAGAATCGCTTTCGGATCGACGATGGTCGGCTCATAGCCCTCGTCTTCCTCTTCGTGAACCAATTCGGCCTCGATCCGGAAAAGCCGTGACATGCCCTCGACCGCCTTGAAGCGGTTCAGCATCAGATAGTCTTTCCCGAGCGGAGTCGCGATGCTGATAATTCTGTTGTCTTGAGTCGTGGCCATTTCTTGTACCAATCACCGGCAAAACGAGCTGCCGAAGTCAGAGACGAGCCGGACGAGCGATTTTGCGCTCGCCGCGGCCCGCCGGGATGTCAGACGTTACGATCAACTGATGTCATAAATGAATTTCTCGTCGGCGCCGACGGCGACATGCACCTTCTTGATGCCGTCACCGGAGGCCATCCGCGCCAGAACTTCACCCGACATTTCAGGCAGTAACGAGCCTGTCAGGATGTTGTAAACGTTGCGCGCGCCGCTGTCGACGTCGGTACAGCGTTTGGCGACGGTATCGATGACGCCGTCGTCGTAGGTGAATTCCGCTCCGTGATTGTCCATGATCCGCTGCCTGATCTTGCCAAGCTGAAGTTTGATGATCAGCCGCAGAATGTCGTCGGAGATCGGATAATACGGGACTGTCACCATGCGTCCGAGCAATGCCGGTTTGAACGCTTTGACCAGTTCCGGCCGAACGGCTTCAACCAATCCATCCGGCTCGGGCTTCGTGTCCGGATCCGCGCAGAGTTTCATGATCGTGTCGGTTCCGACGTTCGACGTCAGAAGAATGATCGTGTTCTTGAAATCGATCTCGCGGCCTTCGCCGTCCTCAAGCACGCCCTTGTCGAATACCTGGAAAAAAAGCTCCATCACGTCCGGATGCGCCTTTTCGACTTCGTCCAGCAGGACTACCGAATAAGGTTTGCGCCGAACGGCTTCGGTCAGAACACCGCCTTCACCGTAACCGACGTATCCCGGAGGCGATCCTTTGAGGCTCGAAACGGTATGGGCTTCCTGATATTCGCTCATGTTGATCGAAATCAGGTTGCGTTCGCCGCCGTAAAGCGTATCAGCCAACGCCAGCGCCGTTTCTGTTTTTCCGACGCCCGATGTTCCGACCAGCAAGAAGACGCCGATCGGCCGTTTCGGATCGGTGAGACCGGCACGCGCCGTTCTGATCCGCTGCGAGATCGCCTCGAGCGCGTGATCCTGCCCGAGAACGCGCTCGCCAAGCGTCTGCCGCAGTTTCAAAACGGCGTTGATCTCATCGGCAACCATTTTCCCGATCGGGATTCCGGTCCAGCCTGAAATGATCTCGGCGACGGCCTGGCCGTTGACCACCGGCGCCATCAGCGGGTTCTCACCCTGAAGCGCCTTAAGTTCATCGTTGAACCGATTCAGTTCGGTCTTGAGGAATTCGACGTCGATCGGTTTCGATTCTTCGGCGGCTTCTGCCGTTTCTCCAGCCGCTTCTCCGTCGTCTTCAATTTTGTCGCCGGTAACGTCTTCGGCGGCGGCCGGCGCTTGCTCGGCCGGCTTTGCATCGAGCCGCGACATTTCGAGTTTCAGGCGAACGTTACGGATCTTTTCAACAAGCTCTTTTTCGTTGGTCCACTGCTCATTGAGCGCGTCGAGTTCGGCCTGCGACGTTTCGCACTTCGAGCGGAGATCTGTCAGCCGCTCCGAATGATTGGCGCCTGTGATCTCTTCGCGTTCGAGCGCTTCGATCTCGGCCGACATGTTCTGCAACCGTCGCGTGACATCCTCGATCGCCGCCGGCGTCGCGCCCTGGCCGATCGCGACCTTCGCGCAGGCCGTGTCGAGAACCGAAACCGATTTGTCGGGCAGTTGGCGTCCGGTGATGTAACGATGCGAAAGCTTGACGCATTCGACGATGGCTTCATCGAGAATCCTGACGTTGTGGTGCTCTTCCATCTTCCCGGCGATACCGCGCATCATCGAAATCGCTTTCGCCTCATCCGGCTCTTCAACCTTAACGACCTGGAAGCGCCGGGCAAGCGCCGCGTCTTTCTCAAAGTACTTCTTGTATTCGGCCCACGTCGTCGCGGCGATCGTCCGCAATTCACCGCGTGCCAACGCCGGTTTTAGTAGGTTGGCGGCATCGTTCTGCCCGGCCGCGCCGCCCGCGCCGATCATCGTGTGCGCTTCGTCGATAAAAAGGATGATCGGTTGCGGCGATGCTTTGACTTCATCAATGACCGATTTCAGACGATTCTCAAACTCGCCTTTGACGCCGGCTCCGGCCTGAAGCAGCCCGAGATCGAGCGTCCGGACGGCAACGTTGCGCAGCGGTTCGGGGACGTCGCCCTGCGAGATCCGCAGCGCGAATCCTTCGACGACCGCCGTTTTGCCGACGCCGGCCTCGCCGGTCAGGATCGGATTGTTCTGTCTGCGCCGCGTCAGGATATCGACGACCTGGCGGATCTCGAAATCGCGCCCGAGGATCGGATCGATCTTGCCGGCAAGCGCCTTGGCAGTCAGGTCTTCGGTGTACTGATCAAGCGCCTTCGTTTTTCCCGGAACGCCCGATGCGACCGGCGCGCCGGAAACTCCGGCGGTTTCTCCAAGCGACATCGATTCGCGCGCCTCAAACGAATCGGCGGTCACGTCTGAAAGATTTTTCTCAAGCGACTCGACCGAAATATGACTGAACTCCCGTGAGATTTCACGGGCGATACGCGCCGTGCCGTCGCTCGCCAGCAATGCCAGAATGAGATGACCGGTCCGGACGCGCGCCTCGCCAAAATCCACGGAAGCGACGAGCCACGCATCCTGAAACCACCTCGGCAACCGATCCGAAAGTCCGGGCGTCCGCGAATTGCCCGTTTTCAAGCGGTTCAACGCGGTCTCGACGTCTTTCGAAAGCCGATCGACATTGACTTCGAAATGACGGCAGATCCGGTGCAGATCAGTGTCGTTCTGTTCAAGGATCTTAGCCAGAATATGCTCGATCTCGACATCGTAGTTCGTGCGTGAAAGACATAGCCCGGCGGCGCTTTCGAGCGCTCCGCGACATGTGTCGTTAAGTCTGCCGACAAGTGATTTCAAATTGACATTCATCTTTTGCTCCTTTTAGCCGAGGTCTCAGCCTTCCATCTGCAAGACCAACTGATCATCATCCGCCGCGACCGGACGCGTCTTGAGAAACGTCGTCCAACCCAGCAACGGCCGCCGTTTTGCCCGCGTCGTCAGCACGGTTCCCGGCACCTCTTTCTTTTTCAGAATAAGCCGCAGGTCGAAATCGAACTCGGTTCCGTTCATGAACCGGACGATCGCCTTGAGTGGTTTGTTCGCCGTTCCGTTCGGCAAAAAACCTTGAAATTGCACGAATGACAGCGGACCGAGTACGACTCTGAATTTCGATTGCTGGTCCCAGACACGCGACCCGACGATCGCAGTCCTCCCGAGATCGCTGTTTGCGCTGCCGAGCCGCGAAATGCTCAATTGATCGAGATCCAACCATTGACCGAAAAACTGCAGGATTTTTGCTTTGACACGGAAATAATCGCTGATGATATTCGACAACGCAACGGCCGAATGCGGCTTCTGCGCGATCAATCCGGTGTAAGGAAGAAGCGACTCATCCTCAATTTCCATCCGGCCGCGGAGCCCGCGGGTTCCGAGTCCGGCAATGTCGAAAAGATACTCGGTGAAATCGTCGGTACCGCGCTCATATTTGACCGGAAACCGGTATTTTTCCCAGGCTCTGAAAAACTGCGACACCGAGCGGTGGGTGAAGATGTCCAGAAATCCCCACATCGCCGTGTCCCGATATCGGGAACGATCCATCAGCAATTCGGTGTAATGGATCGGCATGACGCCGTTGACTCCGAGCATGCCCATGAAATTGACATACATCTCGACGCGCTCGGTCTCGGTTCGCTCATCGAATTCCGTTTTGAGTTCGTGAATCTCGCTGGCGGGAAAGAACAGTCCGAGGCGCGAACGGAAACGCACCGCCTCTTCATGCGGCAACGCGTCGCCGCCGACGGGACGACGATCACGGTAGATCTTCTCCATGAGCCTTACGGCCTGAAAAAACTCAAACCGGAAAGGCTCGTCGGCCAGTTCCTGATTTAGCGGATCCTTAACCATCTCAATTAAAACACGGCCTTCCGCGACTGACTTACAACAATGCCTGCTCACCGGAACGCGTCGGGAAGATCTTTACCGTCTCTTCTCTTTGCGCGGTTCTGAGTATCGTTTGGTTGAACGAATTGAGCGATGAGTAGAGTCCGAAAAACCGCTCAAGCACGCTCGCGAAAAGAAACAGGCCGCTCCCGACGAACTGTTCCTCGTCAAACGTCAGTGTTGTTTCGAGTCCCCTGACAAAACCTGCGCCGATGTGATCCCCGATGCGCCGGACAACTTTCTTGGTTTCGATTCCGGTGATTCCGAGAATCTGTTTTCGTGTTACGGACGAGTCGTCGAAATTATAAAGATGCAATATCTCCTGGAGCGCTTCGGGCGTTCCGTTGCGCGCCTCGACGATCGACAGATAGTTCAGATTCAGATGCGAGATCAAACGCCACTGAAGAGATTTGCGCCGTGCCGGCCTGATCGTCTCGGTCGGTTTCGTCAGACACCTCGCTTTCGAAAGCAATCCCGATCCTTCGACCTCAAAATCTCCTTCGCGACCGCCAAACGGCAGCTTTGCGGGCAAATCACGATTGGTGCATGTCGTACGGACGTTCAAAACTTCGATCGCCGGAACGCGCGGATTGAAATTCATGTCAACGAGCGACAGGAACATCTCGGTTCCTTCGTCGTCTTCCCGCTGCGAGTCACGCCGCGTGCCATACCAGAAGCTCTTCTCCATCTGCTCGCCATAGGCGTGCCTGAGCGAATAGAACGGCGAGAATTCGCGGGTTGTGTTCGTTTTCGGGTCCGAAGTCATCACTTCGTCGATCGAATAAATCTCGGTCGTCATCTGACGGTGAACGTCGGGCACGACCTGATACTCGTACTTCTGCTGCGAAAGATATAGCGGATCCGCCATTCTAGAAAAAAGATTGACGATCGGCGTGCACCCAAGTTTGAAAGTGTCGGTCGTCACCGGCGCCTTCGGCGGTAGAACGTCTTTAAGATGAATGATCAGATCGAAATGGCTTCCGAATTTGGCCGCGATCGCGCGATCGATTCCGTGCACGTCGAAGAACAGGAACTTGTACGGAAACGCAAAATACTCGGTCAGCAGACGATAACCCGGGAAAGAACGCTTTGTATACGGGAGCAGCGCCTGATCCTCGTCAAATCCGACCTGCGTGATCGCGCTCTCAGCCGGCAAGGTGACCGGATCCGGAAGTTTCAGTTGGATGTTGGTCAGCGATTTGAGCGACTTACTGGAAATCGGAGTGTCTTTCGCCCGGAATTCTACCCGAGTTGCGTTATTGAAGATCAACTCGTAAAGCGGATAAACCAATTGCGGGTCGCCGTTGATGTAGAAACGCATCGATGTCGGCGGTTCGCCGGTGTCGCCGACCTTCATTTCGTGCAGATTTGCGTTGCCGAAACACCGCATGCTGATGCGGATCGCGGCTTCAGAGAATTTGCCGCGACCGTCTTTCGGCGCCGGCGACTCAAGCGCCGCGCTCAGAATCTCGACCGGAAAAAGCGCCACGTCAAAGCCGGTCCGAAACTGACAAGGCGTGCCGTCGACAGGTCTCGAGTTGAGCTTTGATCCGCGTGCCAGTTTTTGAACCGCCGTCAGTTTGTCGTTCGGAGAACCGAATGAAAATTGTGTGATCGCCATCGACGGTATCGGCGAAAGATAGTGCGGGTAAACAACGTTGATGAACGATTCGGTGATCTCAGGCAGTTCATCTTCGAGCTTGAGCGATATGCGGGCCGCGAGAAACGCAAAAGCTTCGATTATCCTCTCGACATGCGGATCTTCGATCTTTTCCTCGTCGAGTTGAAGACGCGCCGCGATCTTTGGATATTTGCGCGCAAATTCCGCCCCCATCCGTCGCAGAAAGATAAGTTCGCGTTCGTATGAGCCAAGCAGTTCGTCGCGCATGTGCTTATTTTAGTTGAATTTCCGAGAAAACCTAAGTCTATTTTTCGCGAACTTCGAAATCTCCGCTTCCAAGCTGAAGGATCGTGTCGAAAGCGATCGGTTCGGGTGTCGGCTCAATATTGAGCCGTGCTTCGATCCGAAAGTTCAGCGTCCTATCAACGTTGTTGACGGGCTCAAGGGTGACCTTGACGTCGAGAAACCGCGGCTCGAAATAACGGATCGCATTCTCGATCGCCTTTGTCAGCCGTTTCTGTTCATTTTGATTCTTCGCGCTCAGACCGGTGACGTCCGGAAGCCCGTAAGTCAGTACGGACTGCTTGATCTCGACCAACCGGTCATCGATCTCGACGTTTACGGAACGGGTGTTCAAGAGCCACTCAAGATCGCGCCGGACGGCGAGTTTGAGTTCACGCAAAGACTGTGAGCGCGATTTCGGGGCCTCAGTTGATACGCCCGGATCAAAATCCAGCAATCGGTCAAGGACCGACGGTGTAATACGGATTTCGTTGTCGATTCGCGCCATCTGGAAAAAAAGATAAATGTACCGTCACCCGAATCGGATGACGGTACATGCCATGACTTAAGTCGTTTTCCGATTCCGATTAGGCACCGGTGCCTTCGACCTTCTTGATGTCGTACGCCGTCGTGTTGGTCAGTGCGACAGTTCCGTCCGGCTTCTGCTGGTAGTATTCGAACGTGATGTTCGTAAAGTTGAACGAGATCTGCTCCATCGGAAGGATCGAGCTTCCGTTGCTTCCGCCCGTCTGGAATGACGAGATCACGATGTCGCCGAAAGTCACTTTCGAGTACGTGTACGGCGTACCGTCTCCGCCCGTTTTCCGGCAGCTCAGAATCGCCTGCGGAATGTGGTTGCCCTTGGCGCAAGCCAGGAAAAGCTGCGGCGACGCTTTTCCGTTCTGGACGACGAAGTGAAAGTCCTGAAGGCTCACCTTGCCGGCGCCGAGACCCGTTCCCTGAACTGCGGAGCCCGCGTTGCTCGCTCCGAACGAAAAGCTTTCGATCTGCATCTGCTTCTCAAAACCGATCGCGTCCGATTCGCCTTCGATTGTATCGATCTTCAAATAATAATCAGCACTTGCCATAATAATTTTGCTCCTTTCTAACTTCTAATTGGGGGCCGCGGAAATCCGTTCGATCGGCCCCCGATCCGTTTCATGATTCCGTCGAGTCTCAGCTCGCTATGTAACCAAGACGCGAACGCATTGTGCTTTTGCGGAACGAAGGCGATTTTTTGAAAATCGCCGTTTCTCCGTCTATTTTGCCGGCGGCGGAAGGTCCGCAACCAGTCTCAACGAAACCGACAGTTCATCGAGCTGGAAGTGCGGCCGCAGGAACGCCACGGCGCGGTAGCAGCCCGGTTTGCCGGGAATCTCGGAAACGTCGACACGTGCTTCGCGAAGCGGATATTTCGCTTTTTGCGCCGCGGGGGCGACGTCGTTTTCAAGAACGTACTTGCTGATCCATTTATTGAGAAAGATCTGCGCTTCTTTCTGCGACATAAATGAGCCGATCTTGTCGCGCATCATCGACTTCAGGTAGTGCGCAAACCGTGAAACGGCAAAAATGTACTGTAGCTGCGATGACAGCCGCGCGTTCGCGTTGGCGGCGTCGCTGTCGTACTTTTTCGCCTTGTTGCACGATTGCGTCGCGAAGAATGCGGCGTAATCGGTGCCTTTGCAGTGAACGAGCGGAATAAATCCATTGTCCGAAAACTCTTTCTCACGCCGATCCGTGATCGCGACTTCGGTCGGACACTTCATTGCAACCTCGCCCTCATCCGTCTCAAACGTATGCGTCGGCAAACCGTCGACGAGACCGCCGCCTTCGACGCCACGGATCGCGACGCACCAACCGTGCATCGAGAAGGCCTCGGTAAGACGCGTCGCCATCGCGTATGCGGCATTCGTCCAAAGGTACTTCTTGTGGTCGCGCCCGTCGACGTCTTCCTCAAAATTGAAGGTTTCGGTCGGTTTTGTCGCGGCACCGTACGGAACGCGCCCGAGGACGTGCGGCAATGTCAGCCCGACGTAGCGCGAATCTTCCGACTCACGGAAACTGCGCCATTTGGCGTACATCGTCGTATCGAAGATCTTCGAAACATCGCGGACTTCGGTCATCTGCGAAAACTCGTCCCAACCGAACATGTCCGCCGACGCGGCGCTGATGAACGGTGCGTGAGCCGCGGCCGCAACCTGCGACAGACTTTCGAGCAATGCCAGATCCTGCGGATGGTTGCCGAATTCGTAGTCGCCGATCAGCGCGCCGTAAGGTGCACCGCCGAACGTCCCGTATTCGTCTTCGTAGACCTTTTTGAAAAGCGCTGACTGATCGAACTCGAGCGCCCGTTCAAAGTCCTTGAGCAGCTCCTTCTTGGTCGCATGCATGACGCGAATCTTGAGCTGGGTGCCGGTCAGACTGTTTTTGACGAGATAATGAAGACCGCGCCAGGATCCTTCGAGTTTTTGGAATTCCTCGTGATGCATCACCTCATTCAGCTGCGCCGAAATGAGCCGGTCGATCTCGGCGATGCGGGCGTTGATCGCAACGTCCATGTTCTTGGACATCGTCAACTCGCCGCTCATCACCTGATTGACGAACTCGCCGATCATGTCCTTTGCCTGTTCACGCTGATAATCGTCGCGTGCGAGGCGGCCTTCGGTCAGGATCTGATCGAGAAGATTGACTTCCTGTACCTGTTCCTGGGCCTGTGATTCCTGTTTTGCCTTTTCAGCCATCGTTATTCCTCCTTACCCAGTCCGAGCGAGTCGCTCAGTTCTTTCTGTTTGCCGGCATCGCCGATAATGTCGTTGAGCATGTTCTCAAGTTTCTCGTTTCCGTCCATTTTCGATCGGAGGTCCGAGAGCTTCTGGCGTGCTTCGACCAGTTTCCGAAGCGGCTCGATCTGCTGCACGACGTTGTCCGGCTCAAAATCTTCGATGTTCGAAAATTTCAGATCAACACCGACTTTGCTGCCGTCTTCCTGCATCTTGTTATCGACCGTAAACGCGACGCGCGGCTTCATACCGGCAAGAACCTGGTTGAAATTATCCGGGTCGAGCTCAACGAACTTGCGGTTCTTGATCGCCGGAAGCGGCTCTTCGGACTTACCGACGAAGTCGCCCATGACGCCGATGACGAACGGCAATTCCTTCAGTTCAATCGCTCCGCCGACTTCCACATCGTAAGTGATCTGGACGCGCGGGGGGCGAACACGGTCAATTTTGTGTTGTATGCTCTCTTTACTTGGCATAATTAGCTGCTCCTTTTCTTTTAGTATTCTGCGATCTTAATTGCTTACTGATTCGAGTCCTGCGAACTCGTGTTGAACCCGAGCGTCTGTCTCAGATTGTAAATAACCGTTTCGTCCTTAATGACATCCTGAAGCCAGACTTCAAACGGCATATTGCCCCATTTCACGGCACGACCGACGAGATATGAGATCGGACTGTGCGGTTCGTTCTTGCGAAACCATTCCGAAATGTCATTGAGGCGCTTGAGAGCGTCCTGTCGGTTTTGAATCGCTCCGGAGGCCGTCGCGACACCGGCCGCGGCCCGAACCGTGCCTTCAGCCTCGTCGCCGGCAGACGCTTCCGCCATTTCTTCATCGGGCTCTTCAAGGCGTTTCTCTTCAAGGATCTTCTTGACAAGCGAATGCACGTCATCAAGCGATTTCTTGAGATTGCCCAACGCCGGAGCCTGATTGAGATCAAATTTCTCCTCGATGATCCGATTGAGATCATTATACGCCGTCCAGCATTCTTCGAAGAGAAAATTTATTTCCTCGCAAAATGCGCGCTTTGTCTGCGCAATCTCGGCCCGCCACTTGTTCGCGGTCACGCGATTTTCGGCTTCGGCCTGAGAGCGGAGTTCGTTGTATTTGATCTGATCGGCAGTATCGTATGACTCAAGATTGTCGGGAATATCGAATTTCTTCGAATCCTCGAAATCGATGAAACTATATCCGGCGTAGCCCGTGATTTTAGCCTGTTTCAGTGCAAAAGCGGCCTGTGTTTCCATCCAGGCGAGCGCGTTCGCACGGCCTTCCATGTCGCCCTCATCGATGACCGGATGAAGCGTCTCCCAAAAAACATCCTGAAGCCGGCCGAGCAGCCGCAGCGCGTCGCGCAAGCCGACGAAACCGTGTTCTTTGACCAGCGCTTCGGCGAGCCACGCAGCAATCTGAAGATCCTTGGTGTCCTTCTCGATCGCGCCGGTCGCAAGTTCGATCACCTTTTTGAAATCGGCCGACTTGAGTTCTGTCGTCCATTCGCCCTGAGAAAGGACGTCGTCCGCGCGCCGCGCTTCCGAGATTTCGTCATAAAGCCCGGAATATCGAAGATACTCACCCGACGGATTGTCGTCCGAAATCGGCGACAAGAGCGCGTTGAAATTTACAACCCAAGGTTTTGATTCGATTTCAGCCATAAAACCTCCGCATCGACGGTCCGCGCGGTGACCAATGCCGCCGAACGACTAAACATGCCGGATTCATTGGTCGCGATCCGCCGAGCCGCTATCTCAGGAATTCGACCGTCTGCAGGTCGACGATCGATTTATGTCCGGCACCCGCAGAAAAAAGCTTCATTCCTTCGCCGATGAAAATGTCGCCGCCGGCGTCACGCCAATCGGTGACACGGCCGAGGCGGACGGTTTCGTCGTCAGCCTTCCATGATTCGTTGTAAAGCGAGCAAACGAAGACTTCACCGTTCGTGCCGTTGTTCGTTTCGAGCTTCGCCTGCGCCCAGAAGTTATCGCGAAGCGATTTCCGGTCGAAAAACTCGATCTTCTCGATGTCCTCGAACGGAACCCAAACATAACTGTCCTTGATGATCACTTCAAGTATCGAGGACGTCAGATCGTTGAAATCACGAAAATCCTCGACTTCGTCGCCGTTGACCCGCGCGGCAAACGCCGGACGTTGTTCTTCGACGGTATCCAGAATCGACCGCGCCTCCGAAATGTTGCCTTCGCGGACGCGATTGTTGGCGGTCAGGAGGCCATAGACATAATCGGGCGGCGTCGCCAAAAACTCCGGTTTCGATCCTTTCGAGAAAAAATCCGCGCGCTTTTTTTCCGCCTCGATGCATTGCCGGTAGATCAACGATCCGACCATCGCATTCGTATCCTGATGGCCGATGACGTCAAGCTGGCGTCCGGCGCGATCCCAGTCGCCGGCAAAACATGCGAGCTCGAAAAGGAAGATGCGCGCCGAATAATCGGTCGGATTTGATTTCACGAATGCCAACGCGGCTTCGACCGCGGCATTCAGATTTCCGGATTCAACGAGACTTTTTGCGTCGTTCATAACTTACCTCAGGATATTTTCCGGCGCCCGCAGTTTGTAAATCTCACGACTGAACGGATCGACGCCGGACGGCGTAACTTTGGCTTCGAGCAACTTGCCGTTGCGGAGCCGGTACGAAAGCCGGTACGAATTATCGGACTGCTTCTGCATCCCGGCCGCGATCATGAACCGGAACAATCCCCACGGTCCGAGAAAAGGCTTTTCATCGCCCGATCCGCCAGTCGGCTTGGTTGCGGTATTCGACGAACTGGAGACGGAAGAATTCGACGTATTTGCGGAAGACGTAGTGCCGGACGTCGAGGTTGTCGATCCCGACGAGATTACTTTGATGATAACCCCGCTTCCGCCGCCGCTCGCGGCCGGAAAATCGATCGGACCCGATGGCTTGTCGACGGATGAAATAATGACACCGTCGATCGTGACTTCAACCACCGCTTCGTTCGGATTCAGCAATTCGAAATTATAGGTGAATTTCACGTCATCGCCTTTGCTGAAGAGCGATTGCCGAAGCGTCAGCGCCTTGTTTAGGTAGTCGACAAACTCCTGATTGAACGGCGCGTTCGCCGGATCCTTGAGCTTCAATTGTCCGGGCGTCCCGTCAAAGTACCGTTTGAGTTTTTCGTCGTAAAACTTCGTCAGGCCTTTGCCCTTCGCCATATACTCCCGAAGATTCGCGAAATCGGCGTTGCTTTCCGATTCATCGAACGGGAATCCGACTTCGGCCTTGCGCGCGACCGGAACGACTTCAAGTTTCCATTGCTCGGCGATCTGTTTGATCGTGTCGGCCCCGAAGAGCGACTTCAGATTCTCGAGCGGCTGTTTCAGCAGATCGGCGATAAACGGGAGGTCTTTTGAAAAACTCTTGGTCGAATTGTTGACGGTCGTCGTCGCGTTCGTCAGGTTGAGTTCTTTGTTGCGCTCTTCTTCCGGCTTCGCCGTCAGTTCCGGGATACGGTTGTCATCAACGACGGTCGCATATTTGCCCGAAACCGTTTCAAGAACCGCGCCGTATTCGTCGATCGGGGATTTCTTGTCCTTTGAATCATTTCTGACAAAGGTCGTCAGCGGAAGAAAGTCGCGCACGACCTGCGAGTCCGCGCCGGTCGTCGGCAAACTCTCCGAGCTGAACCAGCCTTTTATCGAATCCCACCAGCCGAGTGCCGGCGGCGTCGCGAGGTTCGTGTTCTTTGAGATCTCGGTTAGCAGGATTTTGATCGGCGAACTCGCGGACGAAAGCGCTGACAAGGCGTCTTTGGCTGAAACCCTGCCGGACTCGGTCGAATTCTCCTTGCGGAACGGTTTGACCTTGATACCTTTTGCGAAGTTCTTCCAATGATCGGAATAGTCACGGAAATAGCGGTCACGGATCTTGCCGGCGTTCGGCGATTCGATCACCTGCTGGGTGCTTTTGAGCGTGCCGCATTTTTCTTCGATGACCCAATCGCAGCCGGCGAGTTCGGCGGTCGAAACGGCGATCGCCTTTTCCATTTCCTTGAAGCCCTGAATGGTATAAGCGCCCGGGACGATGTAACTTCCCTCGACAATTCCGGTCGGGCTTCCTTCACGCTGAAGAATGGCATCGACCGACATGATCGTTTTGGCATCAACGTCCTTCGAGATCTCTGTCACTTTGCGCCGGTAATATCGTTGTTCGGGCGGAAACGCGAGAAGTTTTTCGCGCATTTGAGCGACGAGATCGGCAGTCGGCTGAAACCGCGGAAAACGATCGTCGCCCTCAATCCGGTCGACCTGCCGGGCATAGAACTTGAGCTGGTTTTCGGCGTCGTCACGCAGGCGTTCGGGAAGCTTCGAAGCCTCAAACCAATGAGTTTTGAGAACATTGAATACGTCGTTCTCGGTCGCCTTGTCCTGATAGTTCGGCGTCAGCATCAGATACGCCTTGAGCAGATCGTAATTTTTGCCGAGGAACTCCTCTTCTTCGGTCGAAAGCTGTTTCGGGTTCTTGACCGGCGGGCCGGCAACAAACTTCCGCATCTCTTCTTCCATGCGGCGCCGCGTCGGATCCATAAACCGCCGGCTGACGGCCGTGTAATAAATCGGCAGCAGTTTTTCTTTGTAGATCCGGTTTCCGGAATAAAGGCCCATCCGAAGGTAGATCGGGGGTCGGTTCCGATCGTAATCGTCGAGCTTGACCATCAGCAGCCTAAGTTCCTCAAGCGCGTTGATCTCGGCACTCGATTCGTCGGCTGATTTTGTCAGAGGATCGCGATTGACGTCGGCGCGTGCGTTGTTCATCACCGCCAGCGCCCGATCGGACGACATTTCAAGCAGTTGTTTGTTGCTGACCGTCGAAACACCGGCGAGGATCAAAAGGACCAGGGTGATCGCGGCGCAAATCAGCGTCACAAGCCAGCCGAGGATCGGCGGACGCTGGCGCTGCTGCTGAAACGTCCGGACAAGATCTTTGTCGCGGAGAATCACTTCGCGAAACAGCTTCTCAACAAAGAACCCAGCCGCGACCGTTGCCGGCGCATCGGGCGCACCTTTTGAACCGGGCGTCGCGGTAAAATAGAATCCCCTGAAAAACGGATTGTCGGTAAACGGATTCGGCCGGAACAGGGCGGTTACGAACGCGCCGAAATTCCGTCGGGCAGCACCGAAGTGAAGCGGGAAGTTGAAAATCCGCAGTTGCCTGACCGGCGGAAACGGAGCGCTGAGCCGCATCAGCCGCCGTTTCATCACCGAATCCTGCAGCAACGCAAACTCGTCATCGAACATGGCATGCGCATTTTCGCTTTTTTCAAGCGGAATGGTCGCGCCCCAGACGAGATTTTCGCCCTCTTTCTTCGACGTCGAAAAAGAATCCTTGAATCCCTCGATCGCGTCGGCGTGATTGAAAACCAGATAGACCGGAAAACGCAGCTTGATCCGCTGCATCGCATCGTCAAGCCGGGCACGCATGACTTTTGCCGATTCTTCAATCTGACGCTCGTCGGCGCTCAGCACACGATCGCTGTCGACGACCAATATCACTCCGTCGAGCGGCCGGTTCGGACGCGATTTGCGGATCGTTTCAAGCAATGCCGACCATTCCTCGGCATCGCCGCCTTCGGTCTGGAATCGTCCCGAGGTGTCGATGAAAACCGCATCGGTCGTGACGCGCCATTCAACTCCGCCGGTCGGACGGATGATCTTTTGCTCCGACTGCCGCTGACTCGGAAGCGTCTGGAAATTCAGGTTCGACGCAACAACGGCGGATGATTTGCCGGACTTCGGCACGCCGGCGACGAGATACCACGGAAGCGAGTACAGTGCATCTTCGCCCGCCGTTCCAAGATTTGATGATCTGAGAAACTTGACAACTTCTTCGGCGCCTTGCGGAAGTGCCTCAAAATTCCCCGTCGGTGCCGCGGTCTTGACGGCCGCCTGCGCTTCCGGCGCGGCCTTTGCTTCCTCTGCCGCCTTCTTTTCCGCCTCTTCCTTTTTCTTGCCGCGGCGCGAAACGTACCAGCTCAGAAGCAAACTGAACGGCATCGTCAAAAGCAACAGGATTATGACGACGATTCGCGTGTTGAGCGGCAGTCCGAGTTTTTCGCCGCCAAAATACGTGACCGCGCCGACAATGCCGTAAAACGACATCAGGCCGCCGATTCCGAGGGCAAATTTGAGTTGACTGAATTGCCAAGAATTCATATTAGAAGGGCAACTTCTTGACGGCCTCGCTCAAAAAGAACGACGTCACCACAAACATCACAAGATAAATGATAAATGCGAAACCAAGTCCGCCGAACGCCGCGACCTTCGCCCACGCCGGCATTTTTCTCTCTTTTGGCGGTTCGGGCTGGTCGTCTGCAAGCCAATGCGGAGAAAGCTCAACCGGCCTGATCTTTCCCGCCTTGACCAGCGCGTTCGCGGTTTGCTGCATGATCGCCAGCAGTTTGTCCTTTTCATAGACCGCGTAACGACCCTTGAACCCAAGCAGCATGCAGACGTAATAGACCTCAACCGCATCGGCCGTTACATCGATCTGTTTGAGCATCGCCGCCAGCTTTTCGAAGAACTTGTTCCCGGCAAGTTGTTCGCCGAAATACTCAAGCTGCAACGGATTTTTTTCCCACTCTTCCTTAAGATGAAAATTGTTGGTGAGAACGGTTTCATCGACGAACGACGCAAGCGCAAATTTCGCGACGCTGATGATCTTGCTGCTGAACCGATAACGCTCTGCGCGATTTTCAAACTCCGTCAACAAGGACGCAATCTTCGGCCGCAGATCGAGCGATGGCTGCACGATTCCGGCCTTGAGCCGGAGGATCAGATCAAAGACCGGTCCGGCAAAGGCGACAAGATCGTTTTTATTGCTACGTTCGGACATAAACACAGACAATTTCGGAATTGCGATTTCGGATTTCGGATTTTCGGAAAATCTGAATTCGATTTCAGGCCTTTCGCCAAAAACAATCCAATCCAAAATCCAAAATCAAAAATCCAAAATCGATTTCACGCCTGAAGGCGTAACTCTGACGCCTAGGGTTTGACCGCGTACATTTCGAGCTGCTCGTCGGCGATCTCATCCGGCACGTAAACGGCGATGACCTTTGAACCCTTGATTCCGTCCCAGTACGGGCCGATCGTATCGAGCATGAAATACCTGAATCCGACGCGCGTCGGGATCGGCGCCGGCGGCGGACTCGCATGCGTCAGCACAACGCCCGGCAATGCTGATCCAATGATCGTATCGATGACATCGCGCGATCCGATCTTGACAACGCGCGGAACACCCTCGATCAGTTTCGATTCCGGCATCTGCGCCCGAACCGCAAGATAGAAACCGGCTTCTTTCAGCAGCCGTTCGTCTTCGACGCGACCGACATAAAGCGTGTCGCGCGTTTTTTCGAGCGGAATCGGCACGCATCGGCTCGGAATCACGGTTTCGAGCAGTTGTTTAAGTTGGGCCGACAAATTGAAGAACGTAAAATGAAGGTCGTCATGGTCATACTTGACAATGTCACGCGGATAAAGATCGGTCGAGAACGTCATCAGTTTGCCGACGATCTCGGCCATCTCGAGATACAGTTTCTCCGGATGCAGCAACGGCGATCTGAAAAAATGCGCCATTGTCGGGATTGCCGAATTGATCGTGTGCAAGAGCCAGAAAACGGCGACCTCAGATGTTGTGAAATCGGCGAGCGAAGCGTTTCGCTGGCGACGTTGTTCGCCGAGTGATCCGCTTTTCGTATTAAGGATCTCGACCATCTGCCGCAGCATGTTGACGAGCCAAAATGACGACGATACTTTGAGCGTCGCCGGAATGAAATCTTCGCTGATCTGAAGTTGCCCGGTCGGTGTGCGTTTGAGTTCGGCGATCTTCATCGACGTGAAACCGTCGCGAACCTCATCGTCGAAAATAATCCGCAAATTGCTTTTGGCGAATGCGAGAGTTTGTTCGTTGGTCCCGGTAGTTTCGTCTTTGGCCGCGATCGCTTCCTGCAAAAACCTGACATTAGCGCTCGATTTGGCGCCGTTGGCCTGAAAATTAGCTTCGCCTGCCTTGCGCGCCGGAATCGCAAGATGAACGCCGAGCTTTTCGGCCTCGGGATGAAAGTGATTTCCTACCGGGCGCAGATCAGGAACCGCCTCGGCATCGGGTACATTGACCATCAACCCGTCCGGGAGCACGGCGTGGCAGCTGATTATCTGAAAATTTCCGTTGGCGATCGCTTCACGGTTGATCTGCAGATCGAGGACACCGTACTCATACGGCATCATCGACCTAACCCGTGAATTGAGCGACTCCTCGTGATAGTTGTCCCACTGCTGAAAATGATGCGGCGAAAGCAACATCCCTTCGTTCCAGACTATCTTTCGATACTTACTCATATTCGGGGTTAGAACCTAATGGTAAATCGTAAGTGTTAATAAGTAAATAGCTTGTGCAAAACAGCCTTCAACCGCTGACGGGGCCGGCTGTCAGAATCCCGAAAAACTCGGCCATCCACTGCTCACCGGTCTTCGACGAAAACCTGTCGGGATTCCTTTCAACCCATTCTAACGCCAACACGAGCGGAATGAAATCGACTCCGGATATCGAGCGTTCCTGACCGAGTTTACGAAGCGATTTGGAGACGACGATCGGAATTTCGATCGGTTCGAGGACGTCGGTTCCGAGCGTCGAACAATTGATCGGCGGCGAACTGACCAAATATTCGCGGCACGCAATCGGCCGGTCGTCATGGATCGAACAACTTTCGTTTTCAAGCAGCGGACATGCAATCCCGAGCCTGAAATATTCAACGACCAGCGCCTCGCGCTCGGCCGACGAAAGAGTTCCGATGTTCGTCATCCGCTCGAAGATTCCAGACGCGGCGACCCGCTGCAAGGCATCGGCAAAACGACTTTTGATTACTTCGCGCCGGTCCGGTTCCATCTTTTCGACAATTTCGGCGAGATGATAGGTCTCGATCTCAGCCAGCGGAACCATCTGACGACAGCATGCTCCGCAGCCCGCGGCGCAAGATACTTGTTGCCCATTGGCGGCCGCGGAATCGACGGCCATCCCGATGAACGATCCGGCCATTTGTTGGAATATCGGCAGCATCCGATGCGGCTTGACCGGATTCGCCGGGACAGTCATCTGCATTTTCAGCGGACTGCCGCCAACCGAAAGCGTGACGTTTCCAGTAACCCATTCCGTTTCGTTCATATTCAAAAAGTGACCGGCTCGGAATTGACGCCGAATTCGCCCGGATTTTGCATAATTGTTCCGATGGCGAGAAACCGCACCGCGAATTCATACATTTCGGCCGAAATTTTATCGTTCTTGCGGAGAAACCAGATCGTCCTGATCTCGCGCGGGTCGGCACCGCCGATTTTCGATCGCGGAATTCCTTCAAGGATCGACTGCAACGATCTGCCTGAATTCTTCTCGCGGCGGGTGTAATCGGCCATGATCAGCAGATTGTCGTCGGCAAGACTGTTTCCGAGCGAGATCCGCAGATCGTTGAGAAAAGGCATCATCGTCTTTAACGTCGCGACCGGGTCGCCCGTCTTGTTGCCGATCTTCGTCAGTGCCGCCGCCGCGAGAAACTGCGGTTTGAAGCCGTTGGCCGATGCGAGCGACTCAAATTGCGACGAATTCGACTTGACCGCCCGAAGATTTCCGGCGATCGCGCTTGAACCACGAAACGTCGAGATCTTCTCTTTGACGATCGCAACCTGCTCGGTTGCGAGAAACGCGTTCGGATCATTGAGCGCGATCCGGCGCAGAAATTTCGCCGAATTCTCTTCGATCGACCGCGACTCATTTGGCGGCGGCGCGGTTCCGT
>JBGASE010000145.1:0-8624 GCA_044229875.1 Pyrinomonadaceae bacterium
TCCGTACCGCTGATGATGTGCGCGGATCCGACACCGTTCCGGACAAGCTTTATCAGGTTCTGAATCTTCGGGATCATCCCGCCGGTCGCCCGGCCGCTTTCGATCAGCCGGAGCCCCTCGGCCGCGGTCACGCGCGAGATCTTGGTCGACGGATCCGCCGGATCGAGATAGATTCCGTTGACATCCGACAGCAGCACCAGTTTTTCGGCCTTCAGCTGCATCGCGATCTCCGCCGCGATCGTGTCGGCGTTGATGTTGAAAACGCGGCCTTCGGCATCTGCGCCGAGCGACGAAACGACCGGAAGGTAGCCGTTGTCGAGCAACAGCTTCAGCAGATCGGTGTTGATCTCAAGCACATCGCCGACATTTCCGAAATCGACGGTCGTCGTGACGCCGGTTTCCTTGTTCGTGATCTCCTTCGGCGGCCGCTTCTCGGCGTGAACGATATTTCCGTCGATCCCGGAAAGGCCGACCGCCGGCGTTCCGCGAAATCTGAGCGCCGAAAGGATATCGGTGTTTATCTTTCCGGCAAAGATCATTTTCGCAAGATCGAGCGTGTCATCGTCAGTCACCCGCCGGCCTTCGATCACAGTCTGTGCAACGCCAAGTTTTGCGGCAAGCTCGGAAAGCTGCTTTCCGCCGCCGTGGATAACGCAGACTTTGATCCCGACCTGATGGAGCAAAGCCAATTCCTCAGCCAGAGATTCAAGATTGTCGCGGTTTTCGGTGACTTTACCCGAAAACTTGACGACGAACGTCTTGCCCTTGAACCGTTGGATGTAAGGCAGTGCTTCGCGAAGCAGATCTAAACGCTTTTGAATCATTTATTGTCCGGTCATTTCGATCGACCCGCCGGCGTTACCGTTCCCGGAGCGGTAACATCCGCCGAGAAATGCGCTGACGACAAATCGGTCTCTGTATCCTTTTGCAGTTAGTTTAAGCAAAAACGGCGAGTTGTCCATCTCGCCCGTCTTGAAGTGGATCTTTCCCGACTGCGTCACTCCCTGAAAGCCGGCCTTTTCGTGCCCGAACCGTTCGGCGACCGCTTCAAAGGCCGAGTCATTGTAACTTTCGAGGTACTTCGTCGCCGCATGATCCGGAATGTCGATCACGTCGCGAAACCAAAACGAGCCCTGCCGCGGTGTTTGATCGCCGGCCAGTTCAGAAACAAACACCGCCAGTTTTTCAACATCGTCGTCGGTCACGTCCACTGGCCGGGCGTAAAAAAGCTCCCATTTGACCTCTGTTCCGGCCAATGGTTTGCCGTTTGACGTCAGAGTGACGGTTCGGATCGATCCGCCGCAAGCCTGTGCGGCGACCTGAACGGAGCAAACGAGGGTCACCAACAAAAAAAACAAATACTTCATAACATCAGCTTGTCATCATCCAGTTGAGTATTGCCTTCTGAATATGAAGCCGATTTTCGGCTTCGTCGATCACGACCGACCGTGCGGAATCGATCACCGAATCCGTGACGACGACATTGCGCCGGACCGGAAGGCAATGCATGAAAATCGCGTCCGCCGTCCGCTTCATTTTTGCGTCGTTGACGATCCACCGATCACGATATGGCGCGCGTTCGGCAACATCCGCCGCCGCGTTACCATAATGTCGGTAACTTCCCCAGCTTTTTGCGTAAACGACCTCGACGCCGTCGTAGGCCGACTCGGCGTCATTCGTGATCTCGACGCTGCCGCCGCCTGCATTTGCATACCGCTCGATATCGGCGACCAAGTCCGGATCGAGATCGTAACCCTTCGGATGCGCGATCCGCAGATCTTGGCCGAATTGCGCCGCCGCGAGTGCGAAACTGTTCGGGACCGCCATCGGCAAAGGTTTCGGGTGATACGCCCACGTCAAAAGCACTTTCTTTCGCGACGGCCCGAGCTTTTCCCGTATCGTCATCATGTCCGCCATCGCCTGACACGGATGATGCATCGCAGACTCAAGATTGATGACGGGCTTCGACGCGTATCGCGTGAATGCCGCGAGCACCGGATCGGCGCGATCCTCGTCCCAGTCTTTGAGATGCGCGAACGAACGGACGCCGATGGCCGCGACATAGCGCTCAACGACGCGCACGAACTCCGAAAGATGTTCGGTTTTGTCGCCATCCATAACGACGCCGTCGCGATGCTCAAGCGTCCAGCTTGTACCGCCGGGCTCAAGCGTGACCGCGTTTCCGCCAAGATCGTAGATGCCTACCTGCATTGAGGTCCGAGTCCTCAGAGACGGATTGAAAAACACGAGCGCGACCGATTTTCCGTCGAGCGGCTTGCGGACGAGTTCGCCCGATTTGAATCGCTGAGCCGTTTCGACAAGCGTCTCAAGCTCGCTGCGGCTGAGATCGGCGGTGGTCAGAAAATTTCTCATTTTGAAATACAAGCGCCGGATCGGTTGATCGGCGAAACATAAGTGTTGAAATCGATTCCGGTCGATTTGTAAACATCGATCATCGCCGCGCGGACGGTTTCCGCCGTTTCCGCCGAGCGGCAAAGCATGAAAATGCTGGGTCCGGAACCTGAAATCCCGCCGCCGAGAGCTCCGGCGTCAAGCGAGGCGCGTTTGACCTCATCGAACCCGAGAATCAGCGATTTGCGGAACGGTTCGGCGACAAAGTCTTCGAGCGAGCGGGCGATCAGCCCATAATCGCCGCCTGCAAGACCGGCGACGAGCGCGCCGACGTTTCCCCATTGGCGGACCGCGGTTCGGAGCGGGACGGAATCGCTCATTACGGCGCGCGCGTCTTCGGTCCGGATCTCGATCTGCGGGTGGATCACGGTTGCGAACAGCTCAGGAAAGGGAAGCGGCACGACGTCCGCGACCGGTTCAGTTGCGCGGACCAGCGTGAATCCACCGAAAATACAAGCCGAAACGTTGTCCGCGATGCGTGCGCCGCAGGCCGTAAACTCTCCGTCGCGAGCGAATTCGACAAGCTCGTGTTTTGAATAACGCCCCCCCAACAGATGATTGGCGGCGACGGCGGCCGCGGCGGCGCTCGCCGCGCTCGATCCAACACCGCTTCCGGGCTTGATCCTTTTGGTGATTTCGGCGTCGAAACCTGACTCAGAACCCGAAGCGCGGATTATCGATTCAAGAACCGTCCCGACGACGTTTTTCGCCGGATCGGTCGGCAAGCCGAAATCATCGCGATGGACGATGCTTACTCCGGGCCGGTCCGAGCGCCGAAGCGTGAGCGAATCAAACGGTTCCTCGAGCGCGAATCCGAGACAATCGAACCCGCACACGACGTTGGCGACGGTCGCCGGCGCATGAACCGTGATTTCATTCATTGTTTCGCAATTTCAATAACATTTACTATCATTGAAGAGTCGGATCGAAGTCGCCTGCGCGACGCCGCAACGACCCGATTTCCATCGATAATGCAATACTTTAGCACAAACCGAAACTCGCCTCACGTCTCATTCCGGCAGGCTACGCTCAACGGTCAGCCTGACGATCGCGGGCTCTATTTTCCGGAATCGATCCCGAAATTTGCGACGGATTTCATCGGTCGGTTGCCCGAACTCGATCAGGCGTCGATCGCGTTTGAGGTGATCCGTCCATACGTCGGCGGCGAGATCGCCGATGAGAAATTGCACGAAATCTGCGCCGAAACGGTCAATTTCGAATTTCCGCTGGTTCCGGTATCCGGTCGCATCTCGGCGCTCGAGCTCTTTCACGGTGCGACGCTCGCGTTCAAGGATGTCGGAGCGCGATTCATGAGCCGTTGTCTGCGCGAGTTCAGCGACCCGGCGACGGGCCGAACCGTCGTCATCGTCGCGACGTCGGGCGATACCGGCGGTGCGGTCGCCAACGGATTTTTCGGCGTCGAAGGCGTCGATGTCGTGATCCTGTTTCCAAAGGGCAAAGTTTCACGGGTTCAGGAACTGCAGCTGACGACGCTCGGCGGAAACATCCACGCCATCGAGGTCGACGGCGATTTTGACGCGTGTCAGGCGATGGCAAAGTCGGCGTTGGCCGACGCCGAAATAAAGGAACGCGTTTTTCTGACGTCGGCGAACTCGATCAATGTCGCGCGATGGCTGCCGCAGCAGTTCTATTATCTCTTTGCGCACCGGCAATTGATGACCGGCGGTCACGGCCAGGTGCCCGTGGTTTCGGTTCCGAGCGGGAACTTCGGCAACATCTGCGCCGGGATTCTGGCGCACGTATCGGGTCTGCCCGTGCGGCATTTCATCGCCGCCTGCAACGCGAACGACATTGTTCCGCGATTTCTCGAAAGCGGCGAAATGAGGTCGCAGGCGGCGGTCGCGACGCTCTCAAACGCGATGGATGTCGCAAATCCTTCGAATTTCGTCCGCGTCCTCGAATTGTTCGACTGGGATGTCGTGCGGCTGAAGGATCTGGTTTCGTCGGTCAGCATATCCGACGCCGAAACGCGACGAACAATGATCGATGTCCGCGACCGTTTCGGATATCTGCTCGATCCGCACGGCGCGGTCGGATTCCGCGCACTTGAAGATTTTCTGGCAACGACGGACGGCTCGGGTTACTTTCTCGAAACCGCGCATCCGGTCAAGTTCGATTCGGTTTTTGAGGTTTCGGGAACGTTCGGCGAGATTCCGCGATCGGTCAGCGATCTTGAATCGAAGACACGCCGATCGACCCGAATGGAAGCGGACTACGGATCGCTCCGCGAATTTATCCTGTCGATCGCGTAACGCTCATCGGCAAACTGCAAGTATATGAAAACACTCAAGTTCGGCGGATCTTCGGTCGGAAATGCGGAGAATATCAGGAAAGTGATCGACATCGTCCTCGACGCATCACGTCAGGACTCGTGCGTCGTCGTCCTGTCGGCGATGCAGGGAACGACCGACGCCTTGATCAATGCCGCGCGAACCGCGGAAAGTGGCGATGAGGTGTTCGGGACAATGGTCCGCGAGCTTGAATCAAGACATGTTTCAACCGCCCGAGATCTTATCGGAAACGGCGCGGCTGACGGCCTTTTCGATTTCATCGAGAACCAATTCAACGAACTCCGGAGCATTTGCGAAGGCGTCTACATGTTACGCGAACTGACGGGAAAGACGCTCGACCGCGTCGTCAGTTTCGGCGAGATCCTCTCTACGCGGATCGTCTCCGCGAAATTGACCGCGGACGGTGTCGCGAATTCATGGCTCGATTCGCGCAAACTGATCGCGACCGATTCAAATTTCACCTTTGCGGCCGTCGATTTTGAGCGTACCAACCGGCAGATCCGTGCAGCTTTTGAGGATCAAGACGCGACCAGTATTGCGATCGTCCCGGGCTTCATCGCGTCAGATGCCGACGGCCGGACAACGACGCTCGGCCGGGGCGGTTCAGACTACACCGGCGCGATCTTTGCGGCCGCGCTCGACGCCAACGTGCTCGAAATCTGGACCGACGTTTCGGGTATGATGACCGCCGACCCGCGGATCGTCCGGAATATCCGAAAGATCGGGCACATCACTTATCGCGAGGCGATGGAATTGTCGCATTTCGGCGCAAAAGTGCTTTATCCGCCGACGATCCAGCCGGTCCTGGCCAAGAATATTCCGATCTGCATCAAAAACACGTTCGCGCCGCAGGATTTCGGGACGCTCATCGAATCCGAAGTTGAGGACGAATCGGACATCATTCGCGGGATCTCAAGCATCGACCGCATTTCTGTCGTCAATCTCGAAGGCAGCGGAATGGTCGGAATCCCGGGCTTTTCGAAACGCCTTTTCGAAGCGCTCTCGCAGGCCCGGATCAACGTCATTCTGATCACGCAGAGTTCGTCCGAGCATTCGATCTGCGTCGCGATCGAAGATCAGTTCGGCGATCTCGCAAAATCGGCGGTCGATCGGGAGTTTGAATATGAGATCGCGGTCGGAAAGATCGATCCGCTGCGGGTCGAAAACGGCTTTTCGATCCTCGCGCTGGTCGGTGACAACATGAAGGCGCATACCGGAATTTCGGGCCGGATGTTTGCCGCGCTCGGGCACAACGGAATCAACATCCACGCCATCGCCCAGGGATCGTCGGAACGCAATATTTCGGCGATTATACGTTCGACCGATGTCAAAAAGGCCGTCAACACGCTTCACGAAGCGTTCTTTTCTGACGGCAAGAAGCAGATCAACCTGTTTATCGCCGGCGTCGGAACGGTTGGAAAAAGACTTCTGGCGCAGATCGCCCAGCAGGCCGAATATCTGAGCGATACGATGAATCTCAATCTCCGCGTTGTCGGAATTTTCAACAGCCGGAAATTCGTTTTCGATGAAGAAGGAATTGATATTTCGGATTTCGGATTCGGGAATTCGGGTGTTTCGTATGATTCCGAGTCGACCGAGTTGTCGTCGCTTATAACCGAAAAGAACCTGCGAAATTCGGTTTTTGTGGATGTTACGGCGAGCGCTTCGATTGTCGGGAATTATACGAAACTGCTTGAAAAATCGGTCGCGGTCGTCGCCTGCAACAAGGTCGCCGCATCGGGCGAATTTGCCGGATACAGCCGGCTCATGGATCTTTCGCGCGAATTCGACACGCCGTTTTTGTTTGAAACGAACGTCGGAGCCGGGCTTCCGATCATCAATACGCTCAACGACCTGATGCGCAGCGGAGACCGGATAATTCGGATCGAGGCCGTTTTATCGGGAACGCTAAACTTCGTTTTCAACAATTATGACGGGACGCGTTCGTTTGCGTCGGTCGTCCGGCAAGCTCAGGAAGAAGGCTATACGGAACCCGATCCGCGGCTGGATCTAAGCGGAACCGACGTCGCCCGCAAGATCCTGATCCTCGCGCGCGAGGCCGGCAATGTAATTGAAATTGACGAAATCGCGAATGAGGGATTCCTGCCGGAATCATGCCTGAAGGGAAGCGTCGAGGATTTTTACGCCGAAATGGACCGCCATGAATCGCATTTTCTCGATCTTCTGGAATCGGCCCGCGAGGCCGGTCTCGAACTCAAATACATCGCGAAATTCGAGAACGGAAAGGCCTCAGTCGGACTCCAGAGCATCGGACCCGACCATAATTTCGCCAATCTGTCAGGCAAAGACAACGCCGTACTGTTTTACACGAACCGCTACGCCGACCAACCGCTCGTCGTCAAAGGCGCCGGCGCCGGCGCCGACGTCACCGCCGCCGGAGTCTTCGCGGATGTCATAAGAGCGGCGGGGAGATAGGGTATTGCGCGGATATTCAGCTTTCGGAGGGCTTGTCAGGCTCGGCATTGCCGGTCAAATTAATATGAGGCTTTCGCGTTGCTTCGCGCAGTTTCGCGGTCAGACAAAAATACGTACCGCGAAACGACGCGAAACAACGCGAAAAAAACCTCGGAAATACGATCCTGAAATTTGACCGACTTAGTCGACCGATTGTGGGCGTCGCCAAGCATAAAGTATGAAATCGCCAAGGACTCTGCCTTCGTCATTTCTAATAAACTCATTCGAAGAAAGCCCAACCACCGTCTACTCCTCATCAAAGCGATCCTACCGTGCCAGTTTGCCTGTTCAATGATTGACTGACCCTCGCAAGATTCGATAACAAAACTCTCTGAGTTTCCCCATTACGTTCGCAATAAGAGGGGAAAAACCGCGACCGCTTGAAGACCGAT
Organism: Pyrinomonadaceae bacterium; assembly: GCA_044229875.1. Taxonomy (GTDB): domain Bacteria; phylum Acidobacteriota; class Blastocatellia; order Pyrinomonadales; family Pyrinomonadaceae; genus JAFDVJ01. The sequence goes on from JBGASE010000145.1 coordinate 7,592, forward strand.
CAATTGTCGTTCAGTTCGTCAATGACCGCAGGGAAGAGCTGTTGACGCAATCGGCGTAGAAACTGTTTCGTTTGAGTGATCTCATTTTCGGCCTCGCTGATCGAGTTTTCGATTTCACTCAGAAGATTCTGGAGATCGGTTTGTTGATTCTGGAGATCCCGCCGGCGTTTGACGCGCACATCTTCCGCATTCAGGGCTCCAGCAAGGGTTCGTTCAATGTTCTCGGATCGGAGTTGTTCTTCGACGGCGGCGATTTTGCTTTTGGTAAGTACACCGCGTTCGCTGAGTTGAACCCGTAGAATCTCGAGCGTATGAAGTCGCGATTCGCCGCGATTCAGCATCTCGAACGCGAAGAGAAATCGTTGCTGCTTGTCGCTCAGGCGAAGCCCCTGATTGCTTGAGAACGTTTCGGCGAAATTGCCGAGTTTCTTGTTGAGGTCGTCAACTGATTTTGTAACTTTCGAGATCTCGGTTGAGATCTTGACTACCGCAACCTCGGTTTCGCTCGTTTGACCTGTGGCCGCTACGGCTCCGAACAAGACGAAAACGAACAACGCGGAAAGTGACTTCATCGATTAATCCTCCGTTTGAAAACTCACTGCTGTCGCATTCTACATGATCGTTCGATGCATCGCATTATCCAACGGTTTTCTCAGCTGCGAAGTACGCTGACGAACAAATCGATGTCATCCCGAGTCACGCAGAGCGGCGGCAGGAGGCGCAAGACGCGCGGGTCGCTCGAGGTTCCGGTAATTATCTTGTTTTCCAGTAACGTAGCGTGAACGGGCTTGGCGTTTTCGGCGAATTCGATGCCGAGGAGGCCGCCGTGGCCGCGGACCCGGACGACTTGTTCGACTTCCTTCAGCCGTTCACGAAGATGTGCTTCGACGGCGACGATGTTTTCGCGCATCGAGTCCATTTCGATTGCTTCGAGCGTTCCGACGACGGCGGCCATCGCGAGCATTCCGCCGCCGAAGGTCGTTCCGAGGTCGTTTGTCTTGACGGCGGACGCGATCCGGTCGTTGACGAGACA
>JBGASE010000146.1:0-8558 GCA_044229875.1 Pyrinomonadaceae bacterium
GGCCAATCGCCGGTATTGCGCATCCGAAAATCCCGGTTCCGGCGCGATCCGGTCGTTCGTCGGGTTCGGCACGGACGGATCGCGCCGCCGCGGCTGGACGAGCTCGATATGAAGCTGAAACCCTTTACCGTCCGCTTTCAGAAAATCGCGGGCGAACTTTGTCCCCCAGCCCTTGCGAACGGTCTCGGCAAAAGGCGTTGTCGTCAAAGAATCACCGAGTCGGTTGACGAACACGTGCGCGACCGGCTGATTGACCCAAACCGCAAGGTTGTTTCCGCGCGCTTTCGGATTTGAATCAAGATCGGGCCGGAAGTCGGCGTCGCCAAGATACGGCGTCGAAGTATCGTGGATCACGAAGTAAAGCGCGGCGACGGATGAACCGTCGGCGAGTTTCGCGGTCGAAAGCGGAAGATCGAGCGCGCCGCCGATCGATTCCTCGGAAATTTTCCGGTCAGCCAGAAACTTCCGGAGTTTGTCGCCGTCGATGCGTGAATCGGAACCGATCAGTTTCGGCAACGGATCGGGAAGTTTCTTCAATTGATTTTCGAGTTTGCCGCCGATCAGATTCGGTCGGAGCAGGCAAAGTGCCTGTTCAAGCGGGCCTCCTGCAAACTGAAGGGTCGCCGGATCGAACTTGCAGGGCGTATTCTGTGACATCGCGATTGTTGAGAGAAAAATGACCGGTGCTATCAGCGAAAGTAATCGCCCGGTTAATCGCCGGCACACGGCGGCAAAAGATCGATCGCAATTTCTCATGAACCTCTCGGGATTCCGCGCTTCTAAATCGTCTTCGTAACTTTTGAAAGAGAACGCGGCGCATCGGCGTCGAGCCCTTTTTCGCGGGCCAGCATCCCGGCAAAAAGCTGCGCCGGAACGATGAACGGGATCGGCGACAGGAACTCGTCGATCTCGCCGGGCATCATCAGCGCCCGTGAACTCATCGCGGCGATATCTGGATCGTTGGTGATCGAAAAACTGTCGGCATGCAGGTCGCGCAGCCGCCCGAGAAGATCGATGTTGCTCGCGCGGGTGACGCCGGTCGGTCCGAACATGATCACCGGAAAGCGGCGCTCGACGATCGCCAGCGGCCCGTGAAAAAAGTCTGCCGACGAGAACCGTTCGGCGACGACATAACAGGTTTCCATCAGTTTCAGCGCCAGTTCGTATGAGTTCCCGTAATTTAGCCCGCGTCCGACAATGACGCAGTTTTCCATAAAAGCGTAGCGCCGGACGATCTCTTCAACCTGCGGCGTCAGTTCAAGTGCGAGCGATGCGAAATGCGGGATCCGTTCGAATTCGATGCGGCGATTCGAAAGCGCGGCTGCAAGCATATAGAAATGAAGCATCTGGCCGGTATAGGTCTTGGTCGCGGCGACCGATTTCTCGCGGCCGGCATGGATCAGAAGCGTTTCGTCGACGATGTTTGCCATCGAAGATCCTGATTCGTTGGTGATCCCGAGAGTAATCGCGCCGGCACGTTTCGCACTTTCGAGTACTTCGTTGATATCGGTCCCTTCACCTGACTGCGAGACGCCGATCACCAGCGCCCGTTTGAGGTTGAGGTTCGCACCGTAAAGCGTAAAAACCGACGGTGCCGAAAGCGAAACCGGGATTCCGGCGGTGATCTCAAGAAGGTACCGCCCGAAAAGCGATGCGTTGTCGGAACTTCCGCGCGCGACGAGGACGATCAGATCGATCTCGCGGCCGGCGAGAACACCGGCCAGTCGTTTGTACTTATCGCGTTCGGCATTGATCGTCCGTTCGAGCACGTCGGGCTGTTCAGCGATCTCTTGAAGCATTATCGACATAGTTTTCATTTCGGCCGCGCACGGTTTTCGGTGCCGATTTCCTTGAGTACCGAATTTATCGCCCCGCCGATCAGGACGACGAGCGCCGTCAGATACAGCCAGAGCATCAGAATTATCACCGCGCCGAGCGAACCGTAGGTCTTATTGTAGGTGTTAAAGTATTCGAGATAAAGGCGGAAGCCGTTTGTCAGCAAAAGCCAAAGGATGATCGCGACGATCGAACCCGGCGTAATCCATTTCCAGTCGCGTTCCGGAAACGCCGGCATAAGGTTGTAAATCAGCTCGCAGGCAAAGAGCATTATTGCCAGCATCGTCAGCCATTCGACGGCAACCAGTACAAGCGGCGACGTGATCTGGAATCCCAACCAGGCAAGCCCGATCTGGACCATTTGCCAACCGTAAAAAACCAGTCCGAGGACGAACGCGGCAAGAATCGTAAGGGCGATCGTCATCCCGATCGAGAGTCCCTTTGTCGTAAACCAGGCCCGGCGCTCGCGGACTTCGTAGACGGCGTTGAGCGCGATCCGAAGCGAATCCATTCCGGCCGATGCCGACCAGACCGCGATCAGGATGCCGAGCGTTAGTTTGCCGCTCGAACTGTTTTCGATTATCTCTTCAACCGTTCGCTGAACCAGATCGTATGCGGTCAGCGGCATGAGTTGGCGCAGATATGCGTAAAGTTCGGTTTTGAGTTCGGCCGTCGAGTCCAGAACGAGGCCGAAAAGCGAGACGAGAAAAAAAAGCAACGGAAATAGAGAGAAGGAAAAATAAAAGGCGACCTGCGCCGCCCGGCTGAAAATATCGTCGTGAAACGCCTTTTTGTAAAGGAGTTTCACGAAATCGATGATGTTGATGATGGCGTCGATCATTCGCCGCTTGACGCGATTTTAACCGCGAACCCGTTCGAGCAGCGTCATCATCAGCACGCTCAGAATGACGCGCGTCTCTTCCTCGGGCGACATCGGCCCGACCTGTTCGAGTTCAAACTTACCCTCAAGAAACGCGGGGATCTTCTTGAGCCTCGCGATCGGCGTTCCGTCGATCCTCGAAACGATGTACGTCGGGTTGAAAACGTAACCCGCGAACATCCCGACGATCGGGAGTTCGCCGAACAACGCGTCCATGACCTTGACCCAGCCGTTTTCTTCGTTGATCTTCATCGCCTGATTTCCGGTCTGGTCGAAAATATCGTAGCTCGCTTTCCAGATCGAGCGCATGCCCTGACGTTTGATCGATCCGAGATGGCTTCCGCGCGAGTCGGTGAAACTGTAGTTCGCCGACCAGTCAATGACGCGGTCGGCCTTGATGTTGAATAGCATCTGCGTCTGATTCTCATCGGCAAAGATGTTGATGTCTTCCTTCAACTTGAAAAGCTTCTGCTTCATGTAGCCGATGAGGCTGCCGCTGCCGTCGCGGATATAAACCTGATTGGCGATTGCCAGAATCTTGAAACTCAGCGAAATGGGGTAATTCATAGTCGTTGCTCCGTTTACGAAATTTCAAAAAAAAAACAAAAACATTGTAGCCTAAATCACGCCGAATGGAACAGAGGGAATTGTGATCCCGCCGACCCGTCCCGCTTGACGCGAAGAACGGCAAGCCTCGCCCGCCGGGGGCCCGAAAAAAAGACGTCGTCGGGTCGGGATCCGACAGCCCACTGCGAAGCGTCCGATAACGCGTCAGTGGAGACAATCTTGAAATCTTTCTAAATTTTCCGATGCAAGATCGTGGTCGATGGCGTCGAGCGCGGCCGCGAGCCCTTCCTCCAATCCGCCGATCGCGGTTTTTGCGGGAGCCGCGCTGAAATCGAGCGGCGAGGATGCCGCTGCAAAGATCTCAGGCTTGAAGTCATTTCGGAACGTATATCGGAGGGCGAGATTGACTACTCTGCACGGCGCCAGCCGGTCGATCAGCCTGATTACGCCGGTTTCGAAATGAAGCCGCTTTTGATTCGCCGGCTCGATCTTGCCCTGCGGGAAAATGAGGAATGACCGATCCCGCTTTTCGGTCGCGAGGCGGGCGGCGTAATCCAGACTCCGCAGTGCGTCACGCGAGTTTGACCGATCGATCGAAAATGCCCCCAAACGCCTGAAAAGAGGATATTTACGCAGATTCTCGTCGGCCATGAAAACGAACAGGTCCGTGCCGGAACGCCGCAACAGGTGATAGCAAACCAGTCCGTCCCACCAGCTTGAATGGTTTGCGACGATGATTGTCGGATCGGTGCCGGGAACAAGGTTCTGACCGCCATCGAGGTTTAGAGCCGCAAAACGTCGCCGAAGCAGATTCCGGTTGTAGGCGTCGAAGATCGTCGCAAACCATGCGCTTTTATTCGCTTCCAGCATAGATCCTCGGGACGCGCTTGCTGATGCCGCAGGTTATTTCGTATGAGATAGTCCCGCTCTGCGCCGCAACCTTTTCGGCCTTGATTCGTTCACCGTCGGCCGCGCCGAAGAGAAGAACCTCGTCACCGACCGCCGCGCCGCCGGCATCGGTTACGTCGATCATCGTCCAGTCCATCGAAATACGGCCCGCAATTCCGACGCGCACTCCGCCCGTAATTGCTTCGCCGACGTTGCTTAAGTTTCGCGGAAGGCCGTCCTGGTAACCGATCGGGAGCGTCGCGATCACGGAATCACGCTCGCAGACGAACGTCCGGCCGTAGCCGATCGTCTCGCCTTTCGGAACCGTCTTGATGTGTGCGATCCGCGTTTTCAGTGTCATCACAGGCCGTAGCTCGGGCTTTTTCACATCCGGCGGAAGAACGTCGTCTCCGAGACCGTAGAGGATCCCGCCAAGCCGGACGAGGTTGCCGCGTGATGCGGGATGGGCGATCGCGCCCGGAGAATTGGCGAGATCAAGATAGATCGGATTGAAGCCATAGGACCGTATTCTCGCCACCGCGGATTCGAATCGTGAGATCTGAAGATCGGTGAATTCGTTCTCCGAGTCTTTATCGGCAGCCGCGAAATGCGTCATTACCCCAGCGACGCGCAGATTACGCATGACCGCAAGACGGTCAAGAAAATCTTCTAGTTCATCGGGCCGGATTCCGACCCGTCCCATGCCTGTATCAATCTTTAGATGAATGTCGGCGACGACACCGCGCAGGAGCGCCGCTCGGTTGAAAAGGGAAGCCGTCCGTATATTGAAGATCACCGGCGTCAGATGATTGTCGAGAAGAAGCTCTTCCTGTCCTTCCCAAAAACTCCCGAGACAAAGGATCAGTTTCCGGATTCCGGCATTCCGGAGCTCGACGCCTTCCTGCGGAAGCGCAACTCCGAACCAATCGATTCCTTCCCGCTCAAGCCGGCGGGCGCACTCGACCGCACCGTGTCCGTACGCATCGGCCTTGACGACCGCCATGTACCTGACGCTGTCGCCGATAAAACTCTTCACCGAGTGAAAGTTGTATGCGAGACCGTCGAGATCGATCTCTGCCCATGTCGGGCGATGCAAGCCAAATCCTGACATTGAACTTAATGTGATACTTGATGTGCCGGAAATACCTTCGAAATTACTTTAACTGTCCGTCTGCCGACAGTTAAAGTAATTTCTAGAGCGGGATATTGCCGTGTTTTTTCGGCGGATTGCTGTCGGCCTTGTTCTGGAGCAATTTCAATGCCCTGATGAGCTTCGGCCGGGTGTCCTTAGGTTCAATCACCTCGTCGATGAACCCGCGTTCGGCGGCGACATACGGGTTGGCGAACTTATCGTTGAACTCGTCGACGAGATCCGTCCGCGTCTTCTCCGGATTCGTTGATTCGGCAAGGTCCTTGCGATAAAGAAGCCCGACCGCCCCCTCGGCTCCCATGACGGCGATCTCGGCGGACGGATAAGCGAAATTGATATCGGTCCGGATGTGTTTTGAGGCCATGACGCAGTAAGCGCCGCCGTACGCCTTGCGCGTGATGACGGTGATCTTCGGCACCGTGGCCTCGGCAAAGGCATAAAGAAGTTTGGCTCCGTGCCGGATGATCCCGAAATGCTCCTGATTGACGCCCGGAAGGAATCCCGGCACGTCTTCAAACGTGATCAGCGGAATGTTGAAACAGTCGCAGAACCGAACGAATCTTGCGGCCTTGACCGAGGCGTCGATATCGAGCACTCCGGCGAGAAATGCGGGTTGATTGGCGACGATGCCGACCGCGTATCCGCCGAGGCGGGCGAACCCGATAACGATATTCGGGGCGAAATGCTCCTGAACCTCGAAAAAGTAATTGTCGTCGACGACGTTTGTGATGATCTCACGGATATCGTACGGCTGATTCGACGATTCAGGAACGATACTGTTCAGTTTTTGGTCGGTTCGCGTCGACGGATCCGCGGTCGGGACGAACGGCGGGTTCTCGCGGTTGTTGGACGGCACGAACGACAGCAGTTCGCGTGTCAGCCGCAACGCGTGCTCGTCGGAATCGGCCGCAAAATGTGCGACGCCTGACTTCGAATTGTGCGTCAGCGCGCCGCCGAGCTCATCTTTCGTGACTTCTTCATGGGTCACGGTCTTGATCACGTCGGGTCCGGTAATGAACATATACGAAGTGTTCTTGACCATGACGTTGAAGTCGGTGATCGCCGGCGAATAGACGGCGCCGCCGGCACACGGACCAAGAATGCAGCTGATCTGCGGGACAACGCCGCTCGCCAGCGTATTTCTCAAGAAGATGTCCGCATATCCGCCGAGACTGACGACGCCTTCCTGGATGCGGGCGCCTCCCGAATCATTGAGTCCGATAACAGGCGCGCCGATCTTCATCGCAAGATCCATTACTTTGCAGATCTTCTCGGCATGCGTTTCGCTGAGACTCCCGCCGAAGACCGTAAAATCCTGCGCGAAGACGAATACCGGCCGACCGTCGACCAAGCCGTGTCCGGTAACGACGCCGTCTCCGGGAAAATGCATTTCTTCAAGTCCGAAGTCATGCGACCGATGGGCAACGAACTTGTCGAATTCCTCAAAAGTGCCTTCATCGAGAAAGAACTCGATGCGTTCGCGGGCGGTCAGTTTGCCGCCCTTGCGCTGTTTTTCGAGCCGCGCTTCGCCGCCGCCGAGTTCCGCGAGGCGTGATCGTTCGCGGAGTTGTTCGATCTTGCTGATTGGCTGTATTTTTGCGTCCATATTCATTCGAAATCACTGAAAGGGAATTCACGCGCCCCGATCATGCGGAGCAATTCTTCGAGGGCGGATTCCGCACCGCCGACAATATCCGCAGGGTAACCGAATCGATCCGCATTGATCACGAACTCCTCGCGGTCAAGAACCGTCGGGATCAGATCGCGGCCGACCAAAATATCAAGATCAAGGTCGACATAATCGAGCGTTTCACCGTCAAATACCGGCGGCAGGTTGACGTTGCAGTACCAGTTTCGGAGCCGGCCGTCGGGCTCGTGAAACCTGAAAACGTTGTACCAGCGTCCGGGCCAATAGTATTCGAACGAAACGGTCCCGGCTTCGATGACGCCGAGTTCGTCATGATCGACCCGCGATTCGAAGACGCCGCGAAAGACAAACAGCTTTTCACTTTTCTCGATCAGGTTCGCGCGCCACGAGCGGTGGACCGAGTGATCGAACTTGCGGGCGTTGATCGTAACCGCAGTGAATCCGGTCATGCCTCGCTTCTGACCACAAGGACCGAACACGGAGCGTGATGTACGACCGAATCGGACACCGATCCGAGCAGCAGCCGCTCCCAACGGTTGTATCCGTGCGACCCGACAACTATCAGATCCGCGCCGAGTTCTTCCGCGGTTTCGACGATCCGGCTTTCAGGTGATCCGTGAAGAACATCCGTCGTTACCGTCACGCTCTTGCCCGGAAAATAGCCGATGATCCGGTCGCGGGTTCCGGCGAGGACCTTTTCGGTATTCTCTTTGACCGCGGCCTCAATGTCGGTTGACGACGGCAGATAGCCGGCGTAAATGTCCATCGCCAACGGAACCGCCATGTCGACGACCGAAATGACCTTCACTTCGTCCCCGTCCGAGAGCGACAATGTCCGGATGATATCGACGGCCGCGTCGCTGTGGGCGGTACCGTCGGTTGCCAAAATTACTTTCATAAAGCCGTCCCTCCCGCAAATTGTTGTCTGTCTGAAGTTTATTATTTTTGATGGCCGTTCGGCAACGATCCGCCGTCCGGGCCGGACTTTGCGAGGAGCTGCGCAAACATCATCCGCTCGACATCGGTCAGCGACCCGAAAAACTCAGCGTCGAGCCGTTCCCGGCAGACGGCGATCGCGGTTCCGAGCGCGCGTGCAGATGCCGTTGCATAGACACGCGTTACGCGTGAGTCAAAAGGGCACTTCGCCGTCGTAACGTGGCCGCGGTCGATCATTGTCCGCAGCAATTTGTTGACCGTCGCGCCGGAAACCTGAAGCTCACGGGCGATCTCAGACTGGGTCGCGCCGTCACTGCGGAACAGCGACTCGAGGATCGCGACCTGACCCGAACTCAGCCCCTTTGAGGCGTAGAGCTTGTCAGCGCGGATCCGGAACGCGCCCGAGATCCGTGCGAACAGAGTCATCATGTCGTTTGAGTCAACGATCATCAGCCGGTTGTCGATATTTCGTTAGCCAGTTAACGAAATATGCAGAAAAAATGCGGAAAAACCTCAGGTTTAACCGCATTATGCGCATTAAATATTAAGCCCGACCGCTTTTCTTCCAATCGCTTAAGAATGCGTCGAGCCCCTGGTCGGTCAATGGGTGCTGCACAAGTTGCCGGATGACCTTAAACGGGATCGTCGCGACA
>JBGASE010000147.1:0-8551 GCA_044229875.1 Pyrinomonadaceae bacterium
TTTTTCGTCGTCTTTTAATTTATCAGAGAACGAAACCCGGCCGTGACGAAGACTTTTCAATCTCGGTGATGAGCGCGATCTTGTCGATCACGACATACGCCACCCGATCGTCGTCGTCCCGCAAAAACAGCACGCCGCGTTTGACGTCCACAACATCGCCCCGAAACGCCGCGCCTGCGCCGCAGCTGACATCGATCCGTTTACCCATCAATTGTTTCAAGAACTCTTCCATAATCATAACCTTCCGTTGATCGCCGCCATCCGGCCGGCAAGCTGCCATTTGGACGGCGTGGTCTGCTGACTGTTGTTCGTATCTGAAATCGCGGCCGAAGCCGATTCGCGCGCCAGAGCTGCGCCGATAATCGCGAGATCGCGTTCCGCTTCGGTTATTTCGCGGTTCGCGTGACGTTCTTTGAATCGGGGAATGAAGGCCGTGTCGAGCTTTCCCGCGATGAACTCCTCATCTTCAATCACATCACGAAAAAACCCGAGCGTCGTCTTGATTCCGCCGACCTCATATTCGGCAAGCGCGCGCCGCATCCGGTCGATCGCTTCAGCCCGGTCACGGCCGTAGGTCGCGAACTTCGAGATCATCGGGTCATAATAGATCGAGATCTCGGCGCCCTCATAGATCCCGCCGTCGTCGCGGACACCGCTGCCGGCCGGCAGTTTGAGGCGCGTGATCGTGCCGGGGGACGGCAAGAAGTTAGTGTCCGGATCTTCCGCATAGACGCGGCATTCGATCGCATGCCCCTTCATAACGATGTCATCCTGCGAAAACGACAACTTCTCACCCCACGCGACGCGAATCTGTTCACGAACCAGATCGATGCCGGTAACGAGTTCCGTGACCGGGTGTTCAACCTGAAGCCGCGTGTTCATCTCAAGAAAATAGAACGACTTATCAACGTCTGAGACCAGAAACTCTACCGTTCCGGCACCGACGTAATCGACTGCCCGCGCGACCATAACCGCGCATTCGCCCATTTTCTTTCGGAGTTCCGGTGAATTGATCGGCGACGGACATTCCTCGATCACCTTTTGATGTCGGCGCTGGATCGAGCATTCGCGCTCACCAAGATGGACATGGTTTCCGTGCTTGTCGCTGAAAACCTGGATCTCGATATGCCGCGGCCTGACAATTCCCTTCTCGATATAAACCGCGTCGTCGGCAAAACTGGCCATTGCCTCGCTCTGGGCGGCTTCGAGCGCGTTCCGGAGGTCTTCTTCATGATGCACCAGCCGCATTCCCTTGCCGCCGCCGCCGGCCGACGCCTTGAGCATCACCGGGAATCCGATCTCACGTGCGACCGTCAACGCCTCTTCGGCCGATTTCAGCGGTTCGGTCGTTCCGGGAACGACCGGGACACCGGCCTCGATCGCGATTTTGCGGGCCGACATCTTTCCGCCCATCGCCTCCATCGCGTCGGGCGACGGACCGATAAAGACGAGTCCGGCATCCGTCACCTGCCGCACAAATCCCGCGTTCTCGGACAAAAAGCCGTATCCCGGATGAATCGCTTCCGCGCCAGACAGGCGCGCGACTTCGAGTATCTTTTCGCCGCGCAGATAGCTCTCGGACGAGGGCGACGGGCCGATATGGTATGCTTCGTCGGCCATCCGCACATGCAGCGCATCACGATCGGCATCCGAATAGACCGCGACCGACCGGACCTTCATTTCCCGGCACGCCCGAATCACCCGACAAGCGATTTCTCCGCGATTGGCAATTAGAATCTTTTTGAACATAGGTCATTTAGCAGTTAGCAGTGAGCAGTGAGCAGTGCCCAGGAAGCAGTGAGCGGCAAGCAGGACGCAGTGGGCCGTAAGAAGCGAGCAGTGCGCGGTAAGCGGGTAGCAGTGAGCCGAAAGCGGGGAGCAGTGAGCGGTAAGCTGTGACCCTGAATGATTCCAGTATTCCGTTTTCAGCTTTCATTCTCCATTCTCCATTTCGACCTTTGCCTTTTCACTTTTCCACTTTTTCACTTTTTCCTTTCTCTTTTTTCCTTTCTTCTTCTTTTCCCTTTTCCCTTTTCCCTTTTTCCTTTTTCCTTTTTCCTTTTTCCTTTCTCCTTTCTCCTTTTTACTTTCGCTAGACGATTATCGCGTTGCCGTGATTTTTGGTGTCGTATCGGACGCCGATCTTGGCGCCGGGCGCGTAGCTTATCGGATCCTCCATTTGGGCTTTGGTCAGTTTTTCCGATGCTTCGAAATCGGCGCCGCTGATCGAATAAACGAAATAAACGACCTCGCAGCCATCGGAATCGGTTTCGGTATCGATGATCTTGCCGTCGGTCAATCGTCCGTTTTTCAACAAAAGAGCGCGCCGATCGTCTTCGGTCATCGGCCGGCGCCGGCGTTTGAAAATCCCAAACAATCCCATATCAATCCATTTCGAGAGGAGGTTTCCCGTATTTTGCGCGCAGACCATTGATCGCCGAAAGTATCGCCGGCCGGCTGATGATCTTCGCTTCAAGAGGTCGCTTTCCGGGAATATCGAGCATGATCAGTCCGAGCAGAATCGTCAAAATGCCCTGGCCCGGAACTCCGGGAAGCGACAAGATGGCGCCGAGAAGGATCAAAAAGACCCCGAAAAGATTTTTCACTATCACCGCTCCCCAACGCACCAGCCACGGGCTGTCGGGCAGAAAATCGCGTTGGTAATGCGTACTGAAGTAGTTGGGCGGGATCTTGACCATGACGATCGCGATCGCCGCAAAACTGAGACCGAGCGACAAAAGAAATAGCCCGACCCCGAGCAATACCTTGTTCAGAGTAAGACCCGCCCAAAACTCCGTCAAAAACTCCATATTCCCTACCCTTGTTCGTCGAGTTTCCGGAATTCCTTCCAGGTGTAGAACATCCGGTGCACGAACGTCCACAATGAACCTATCGCCAGCACCCACAACACCTGCGGCATCCGGTTGAAGAGAAAGAAGTCAGAATTCCAATCCCAGGTCGAAAGCGCGCCGATGATAAACAGTACGATTCGTTCAGGCCGCTGCAGGAAACCGACATTCGCTTTTACTCCGAACGCCTCGGCGCGGGCCGTCGTGTAACTCACCATCACCGATCCAATCCAGCCGACACCCGCGAGAAAGACGTTCAGTATCGAGTGCTGCGGCGTGTTTCCGGCATAAAAAACCATGATCCCAAGAAAGCAAACCATGTCCGAAACGCGATCCAGCGACGAATCGAGAAAGCCGCCGAATCGTGTCACGTTCCCGGTCAGCCGGGCGACGTTTCCGTCGAGCATGTCGAAGAGATTTGCAACCAGCAGCACGATTCCGGCCCAAAAGAACTCACCGACTCCGAACAAGATCCCGCAACCAACGTTGATCATGACGCCGATCGCCGTCAGGATATTCGGGTGGACGCCGGCGGACGCAAGTGATCGGACCATCCAATTGATGATCTTCATCGCTCCGCGTCCAATACTTGCTCCGAACATATTCTCTATCGCCGCTTAAGCTGTCTATTAACCGAAAACCATCGCGATCCGGTCATCCGAATCAGGCATCATGAATTGTGGTCAACCGATAGATTTCGAAATTGCGGAATCCGGTCGGCGTCTTGACCTTGACGGCATCGCCCTCTTCTTTTCCCATCAACGCCTGGCCGATCGGCGAAACCGTTGAAATCAAACCATTTTCAGGATCGCTTTCCTCGGACGTGACGAGTTTGTAAGTGACCTTATCGTCCCGATCGATATCATACAACACGATCGTCGAGCCGTATGCGACCCGATCGGTCGGAATTTTCGAAAGATCAATCGATTCAACCTCGCTCAATCGTTGCCGAAGCTGCATAATCCTGCTTGATACGACCGATTGCCGCTCAAGCGCCGCCTTGTATTCCGCGTTCTCACGCAGATCGCCGAATTCGCGTGCCTTCTGGATCTCTTTCGGCAGCTTGAAATGAAGCTCCTCCTCAAGATCGTTCAACTCCGCCTGTAATTTCTGTCTGACTGCTTCCATAATTCAACTAAGTGAGCAATTGGTGTCAGTGAGCAGTGAGCGGTGAGCGGTGAGCAGTAAGCAGTCGAACAACTGACTCCCGCGATCTAAACTCGTTTTTCGCTGATTAAACACCATTCATAACCTAAACTGCTCTCTGCTTATTGCTTACTGCTCACTGCTCACTTCTAATCGCTTACCGCTTACTGCTCACCGCTTTCTGCTCACTGCTTCCTGCTCACTGCTCACAATTTCGACTCGTTCGGGGCCGCAAAGGAAATTCCGATATCACGCGCGGTCCTCACCAATTGACCGTCGATGCTCACTTTCTTAATATTCGCGATCGCGTCGGCCAGAGGCACCGACGTCACGGTTCCGGCCTGAAGCGCAACCATTTTGCCTGTCTGCCCGTTGAGCAACGCGCGAACCGCACAGGCGCCGAAATTCGTTCCGAGCATCCGGTCGAACGCGTTCGGGCTTCCGCCGCGCTGCAGATGGCCGAGCACGACGCACCGCGATTCCTTGCCCGTCTCGGCCTCGATCCGACGCCGCAAATGGCTGCCGACACCACCGAGCCTGAGCGCCTCTTTGTCCATATAAATCGGTGCGGTGCCGACCTCGACCGCGCCTTCGGCAACAACGACGACGGTGAACCGCGATCCCGATTTCTCCCGCGCTTTTATCTTATCAACGATCGAATCAAACGAAAAAGGAATCTCCGGCACAAGGATCACGTCGGCACTGCCTGCGAGTCCTGCATGGAGCGCGATCCATCCGGTGTTGCGGCCCATGACTTCAAGGATCATTACGCGGTCATGCGACGCGGCAGTCGTATGGAGCCGATCGAGCGCCTCGGTCGCAATGTCGATCGCGGTCATGAACCCGAAAGTCAACTCCGTCGCCGAAAGATCATTGTCGATCGTTTTCGGAACTCCGATGACAGGAAATCCATGTTCATGGAACTGGTTCGCGATCGCCAGCGTGCCTTCACCGCCGATCACGATCAGCGCCTCGATCTCGAGTTTGTGCAGGTTGTCAATCGCCTCATTTACCGGCATTTCGGGAATTACGACCTTGCCGTCAATGATCTTCATGAACGAACCCTTGTTTCGGGTTCCGAGAATTGTCCCGCCGCGCGGCAGTATTCCGCTCACGGCTTTAGTCCCGAGTTTGATCACTTTCGGCTCACCGAGAATGCCTTCAAAGCTGTCCTCGATACCGATGCATTTCATTCCGAATTCGCCATGGGCGGTGCGCACCACGGCACGAATTACGGCGTTGAGGCCCGGCGCGTCGCCGCCGCCGGTTAGTACTCCGATTTGCTTGTACATAAAGAATCGTGATTTTTATTCACAAAGCACACATTTTACATTATGCGCTCCGAAAGTCCGAAGCGTTCCGACGCTTCGCGATGTTACAGACCGGGAAAACTTTCTTGACTTTGCCGGGACATAAGGCGATAAGTTAGACCGATGCAGCAAACCGCAACTTTTCGCGATGCCTTCAGATTCTGGCTCAAGCTCGGATTCATCTCATTCGGCGGACCGGCGGGCCAGATCGCGATCATGCAGCGCGAACTTGTCGACGAAAAAAAGTGGATCGGCCAGGACGACTTTCTTAATGCGCTGAATTTCTGCATGCTGCTTCCCGGCCCGGAGGCTCAACAACTCGCAACCTACATCGGATGGCGGCTTCACGGTTATCGCGGCGGTCTTGCGGCCGGCGCGCTGTTCGTCCTGCCTTCGATCTTCGTCCTGCTCGTTCTGTCATGGATTTATGCGGCATTCGGATCGCTTCCGTACATTGACGCGGTACTCGACGGATTCAAGGCGGTCGTCGTCGCGATCGTCGTCGAAGCGGTCATTCGGATCTCGACAAAATCGATGACGGGAGTCAGGAATTGGATCATCGGCGCCGCGGCCTTTGCGCTCATTTTTGCCGTCGATGTTCCGTTTCCGCTGATCGTTCTCGGCGCCGCGCTGGCCGGCTTGTTGTTGCTTCGGCAATCTGGGGCGACCGCCGAGGTTTCGGAATCGGCAATCGTCAGGCGATCAAACATCTTCAAACTTATCCCGGTCTTCGCAGCACTTTGGTTGCTACCGCTGCTGGCGATCTTCGCTTTTATCGGCACCGGCGGTCGGCTGCCCGAAGTCTATCTGTTTTTCTCAAAGGCGGCATTGGTCACGTTCGGAGGAGCTTACGCGGTCCTTTCGTACGTCAATCAGGCGGTTGTTTCAAGCGGCTGGATCACACGGGCGCAATCGGTCGACGGTCTCGCGCTTGCCGAAACAACTCCCGGACCGCTGATCATGGTCCTTCAGTTCATTGGATTCATGGCCGGTTGGAACGCGAGCGGAGGCGATCCGGGGTACGCCGTCATGTGCGCGCTGGCGACGTCTTTCGTTACCTTTCTTCCATCGTTCTTCTTCATTTTCGCCGGTGCGCCGTATGTCGAACGATTCCGCAGCAACCGCGCGATCAAATCAGCGTTGGCGGGCGTCTCGGCAGCGGTCGTCGGCGTTGTCCTCAATCTTGCCATCGTCTTCGGATCTGCGGTTTTCGTCGGCGGGAACGGCGTCGAATGGTTCTCGATACTGCTGGGGCTCGCCGCATTCGTCGCGCTTCAGATTTTCAAAGTTGACGTCCTCGCGGTGGTTCTGGCCGGAGGCTTTCTCGGACTGGCGAAACATCTGATCGTCGGGTAAATTCAATTCGTATGCAAAAAGCGACGGTCACGAAAAACGGTGCGCGCCGGATCCGCGCCGGTCACCTCTGGATTTACAAAAGCGATGTCAGAAAGATCCGCGCCGACGGCGGCGACGTTGTCGAGGTCGCCGACGAATCCGGAAACTTCATCGGACATGCGTTTTACAGCGACAGTTCGGAAATCGCACTGAGGTTCGTTTCGACATCCGGTGAAGCGATCGACGAAGACTTTTGGAGATCCCGGGTCAAAGCGTCAGCCGCCCGACGCCGGACGGAAGGAACCGATGCCTGGCGCGTTGTCAGTTCGGAGGCCGATCTGCTTCCGTCGCTGATTATCGACAATTACAACGGCGTGTATGTGATACAGACGCTGACCCAAGGCACCGACCGGCTGAAGGACCTCTTTACCCGGATCCTGATCGAGGAATTCGGGCCGACGGCGATCGTTGAACGGAACGATGCCAAGGTTCGGATGCGCGAAAATCTGCCGTTGCTCAACGGTGTTCTGCACGGAGCGGTTCCGGATCGCCATTCGATCACGCAGGACGGATTGAGCTTCCGGATATCGCCGCTCGAAGGTCAAAAAACCGGTTCGTTCCTTGATCAGCGCGAGAATCATTTTGCCGCCCGGCGATTTGCCCACGGACGGGCGCTCGACGGTTTCACTTTCAACGGCGGATTTGCGCTGAATCTTGCCGCCGGATGCGACGAAGTCGTTGCGCTCGATATTTCGGACGACGCGATCGCGCTGGCGAAAGAAAATGCGGCGCTCAACGGAATTAACAACGTTCGATTCGAAACGGCGAACGTCTTCGATGCCCTGCGCGAGTTCGAGAAGAGCGGCGAGCGGTTTGACACGATCGTGCTCGATCCGCCGGCCTTCGTTAAAACGAAAGCCGCGCTCCGATCGGCGGCCCGCGGCTACAAGGAAATCAATCTGCGGGCGCTGAAACTTCTCAATCCGGGCGGAACGTTGATCACCTGCAGCTGTTCGTTTCACTTCTCAGAACCGATTTTCATCGAAACGATCGAAGAAGCGGCGCGCGACGCGAAGCGCCGTGTACATCTGGTCGAGAAGCGGACCCAGTCGTCCGATCACCCGATCCTGATAGGCGTTCCCGAAACTTATTACCTGAAGTGCCTGATCGTGAAAGCGGTCAATTGAATTCCGGTGCGGTCTATGGCTTTGCGACCAGCGTTTTCGCCTCGTTCATCGCTTCGAGCGCTTTCAGGATCTGCGGATCGATCTCAAGAAAAACCTGTGTTCCGGCCTCGGACGAGTAGCTCGCCGTCGCCAGTTCCTGACGCAGACGCGTCCGGGCGTAGTCGGCCTGACTGTCAATGTTCTCGGGCTTGAGGCCATTCTTCGGATCGGCTGCCGTAAATGCTTTGAAGGCAGCGAAGAGCTGTTCGCTGACAATCAGATCGGTCGGCGCGATCGACGTCACGAACGTCTGCTTCGGTCGCTTGAGATCTTCAAAACCCTTGACTTCGCCGGCCACCAATTGTCGCGCAAAGTAAAACGCCGCTTCGTTTATCCGTCCGCGTAAGGCGTTGAAAACAAGAGGTTTGGACTTGATGTCGGGTTCAATGCCGCGGCCGCCGTATAGTGTTCGTCCGTCAGGTGCCGTGACCGGGCTTCCGACCGGTTTCGGCTTGGAATCTTCCGGAACGTCGTCAGTCTCGCCGTCGCCGTTATGGGTGTAGTAATCGTAGATCGAACCGCTCGAATAATCGCGCTGGAGCGAACGACCGAGCGGCGTGTAGTAGCGCGCCATCGTCAGCGTCAGACCAGTCCCGTACGGAAGTTGGAAAATCCGCTGGACAAGGCCCTTGCCGAAACTGTCGGATCCGACGATTACGCCGCGCCGATAATCCTGGACCGCGCC
>JBGASE010000013.1:0-38198 GCA_044229875.1 Pyrinomonadaceae bacterium
GTGTCGATCGCAAGCGATTCAAACGATGCGGATGTTTCAGGAACGGACTTTGATTCGGGAGTTCCGGTTCTGACCGAGATCGGCGTCGGCGGCGCGTCGGGTACGCCGTCGTTTTTCATCGGTTTGATGATGAATGTGTAGATATCGGCAACGGCAAAGACAAGGAAAATGATGATCGCGATCGCCAACGAGACGTTTCGGAACATGATTTTCGCACCGTCGGTCATGGTCTGAAATCACCTCCACAATTCAGTCAATGCGCTTTCAGAAATTAATGACCAGTTCGCCGTCCTTCTCGTCGACGACGACGCTTCCGCCGTCGGTCAGTTTGCCGAAAAGAATCTCATTCGCGAGCGGCTGTTTGATTCGGTCGTGGATCAGGCGCGCCATCGGGCGCGCGCCGTAGCGTGAATCGAAGCCGTTCTTCCCGAGCCATTCGCGGGCACCTTCATTTAATTGCACGATCACGCGTTTTTCGAACAATTGACCGTTCAGTTCGCGGATGAACTTATCGACGATGTTTTTGATGACGTCGAATTCGAGCGGCTTGAACGCGACCCAGGCGTCGAGCCGGTTGCGGAACTCCGGCGTGAAAGTACGTTCGATGACGCCCTTTGCCTGTCCCTTCGTTTCCGACTGATTTCTGAAACCGACACCGCCCGATGACAATTCACGGGCACCGGCATTGGTCGTCATGATCAGAATGACGTTGCGGAAATCCGCCTTTTTGCCGTTGTTGTCAGTCAGCGTCGCGCTGTCCATCACCTGAAGCAGCAGATTGAAAAGATTCGGATGCGCCTTTTCGATCTCATCGAGGACAAGCACCGAATACGGATGACGCATGATCGCTTCGGTCAAAAGTCCGCCCTGTTCAAATCCGACATATCCCGGCGGCGCTCCGATCAGGCGCGAGATCGTGTGCGGCTCGGCGTACTCGCTCATGTCATAACGCAGAAATTCGACGCCGAGCTGTTCCGCCAACTGCTTTGAAACCTCGGTCTTGCCGACTCCGGTCGGACCCGAAAACAGGAACGATCCAACGGGTTTCGTTTCATGACCGAGTCCCGCGCGCGAGATCTGGATCGCATCGACGATCCGTTCGATCGCTTCATCCTGTCCGAAAATGACCTTCTTCAGATCGTCGCGAAGTGTCCGGAGCCGATCCTTTTCGTCCGCAACGACGGTTTTCGGCGGAATTTTCGCCATTCGCGCGATCGTGCTTTCGATCATCTGCACGGTGACGTACGGCGGCCGCGTTTCGGCGGGAATCAATTTCGTCGCCGCGCCGACCTCGTCGATGATGTCGATCGCTTTGTCCGGCAAGAACCTGTCGTTGATGTACTTGCCGGCGAGTTCCGCAGCCGATTTCAGCGCCTCTTCGGAGTACTTGATTCCGTGATGATCCTCGTAAAATCGCTTCAGCCCTTTGAGGATTTCGAACGTCTCATTGACCGACGGCTCATTGATCTCGATTTTCTGAAATCGCCGTGCCAACGCTCGATCGCGTTCGAACGCCGATTTGTATTCGGCGAAGGTCGTCGATCCGATGCACCGCAGATCGCCGTTGGCGAGTGCCGGTTTGAGAATGTTCGACGCGTCCATCGCGCCGCCAGACACCGCGCCGGCACCGACTATCGTATGAATTTCGTCGATGAAAAGGATCGCGTTCTCTTCCTTTTTGATGTCGACGATGATCGCCTTGAAACGTTCCTCGAAATCGCCCCGGTAACGCGTTCCGGCGAGCACCGCGCCCATGTCGAGCTGAAAAACCTTCGCGTCCTTGATCTCGTCGGGCACTTCGCCTTCAGAGATTTTGAGCGCAAGGCCTTCGGCAAGCGCCGTTTTGCCGACGCCGGGCTCGCCGACATAGAGCGGATTGTTCTTTTTGCGTCGGCAAAGAACCTGAATCGTTCGCTCGATCTCTGCCTGTCGGCCTATGATCGGATCGATCTTGCCCTCACGCGCAAGCGCGACGAGTTCCTCGGTATACGCTTCGAGCGGCTTTTTGCGTTTTGGGCGGGCGGCTCGTTCTTCGGCAAATTCATCATCGTCGTCATCGACCTCGAAACCGGCCAGATCGTCGATCTTCGAGATTCCATGAGCCATGAAATTCAAAATGTCGAGCCGCGTAACTCCTTGCTGGAGAAGAAGATAAACTGCATATGACTGTTCGGCCTGATAAAGCGCCGCGAGAATATTAGCACCGTCGATGTTCTTCTGGCCGCTGCCTTCCGCCTGAAGGATCGCGTATTGGATCGTGTTCTGGAACGTCGATGTCAGTTCCGGCATGACCTGGACGTCTTCGGGGACCTTGTCGAGCACCTCTCCGAAATAGTCTTCAAGCAGCGCGGCGACTTCTTCTAGTTTGGCGCCGCAGTTGTGCAGGACATCGCGCGCCGCGCTGTCTTCAAGCAGCGCGAAGAGGAGATGTTCCAGCGTCACGTATTCATGACGGCGTTTGACGGCTTCATCGACCGCAAGGCTCAGGGTTTCTTCCAATTCTCTGGTCAGCATAATTACTACCCGGTCATCGACCGTTCTTCGATTCTACTCTTCTTCAACCGTGCATAAAAGTGGATATTGGCGCGCCCGGGCCAGGTTTCTTGCCTTCTCGCATTTCATATTCGCCACTTCGAACGGGTAAATTCCGGCGATTCCCGCACCTTCATTGTGAACCTTCAGCATGATGCTTACCGCTTCTGGTTCGGATCGCCGGAACACCTCGATCAGGATCCAGATGACGAACTCCATCGTCGTGAAATCGTCGTTATGAAGGATCACTTTGTACAACTTCGGTTTTTCGACCTTCAATTTGCGTTCGGTCAGAACGGAACCATCAAGATCGCTGTCCGGAAACTCAGCCATACGAAAAATTTAGCACATCGCGGACCGATTGACACAAAAGTTGTGCGTTGCGTCCGGCGTTCCGTTTTTCGATCGAATTTGTGTAGAATTTTGACATGAGATTGTGCATCGCGTTGCTTCTTTCGATCGCTTTTCTAATGTCAGCCGGCTGTCGTCCGGCGGCCAAGCCGGTGACGGTCGGGAACAAGCCGGTTTCAATCAACGATCAGCCGACGACGAATGCTCCGCAACTGCCGCCGGTAAAGCCGATCGAGGAAATGTCATGGACACTTTTCGATGGCCGGACCGGTGCGATGGGCTCCGAACAGAAGCTGAAAAGCCTGCAGGGAAAGGTCGTCATTCTCGACTTTTGGGCGACGTATTGCGGTCCGTGTCTCGAAATGATCCCGCATCTCAGAAAGCTTCGCGAGACGTACCCGGGCCAGCTTGAGGTTGTCGGGCTTCACGTCGGTGGTGCCGAGGATTTTCCGGCTGTCCCGGCGTTTGTCGATAAACTTAAGATCGATTATCCGCTGGCGACGCCGGAGAGCGAGTTGTCGCGGTTTGTCTTCGGCGATCGTACCGAAATTCCGCAGACCGCGATTTTTGGCCGCGACGGCAAACTTCTGAAAAAGATGATCGGATTCGATCCGACTATCGAAAAGGACATCGACGAAACCGTCGCCGCCGCGATCGCTCAGAAATAACCCGATTATGCGAGATCTTCCCGTCGGAAACGGTTCGCTGCTCGTCACCTTCGACGACAAATACCAGATCCGCGACATCTATTTTCCGCATGTCGGGCAGGAAAACCACACCGAGGGTTTTCCGTTCCGTTTCGGCGTCTGGGCCGACGGCGAGTTTTCATGGGTCTTCGAGGACGGCTGGAAGCGCAAACTCAAGTATCTTCCTGAAACGCTTGTCACCGACGTCCATTTGGTCAATGAACGGCTTGGCGTTGAGATCGTCTGCAACGACTCGGTCGCGAGCCATGAGAACATCTTCATCCGCCGCGTCCGCGTCAGCAATTTGCTCGATAAACCACGCGACGTGAGGCTCTTTCTTCACCACGATTTCCGGATCTCGGAGAACAAGATCGGCGATACGGCCTTTTTCGACCCCGAAAGTTCGGCGCTGATCCATTACAAGAAGAACCGCTATTTTCTGATCAACTCAAGTCCGCAGTTCGATCGGTTCTCGACCGGCCGCAAGGCGTTCCGCGATCAGGAAGGCACGTGGCGCGATGCCGAGGACGGCGAACTCAACGGCAGCGCGATCACCGAAGGCTCCGTCGATTCGACCGTGCAGTTCAATTTCGGACTCGAGCCGCAGGCGACCGCGGAGTTTTATTACTGGATCGCCGCCGCCGAATCGCGTACCGAGGTTTGCCGTTTGAACGATTATGTCCGGACGCAGACGCCGCGCGGCCTGCTCAATTACACCGAGCATTACTGGCGCGCTTGGGTCAACAAGAACGACGTCGATTTCGATGGTCTGAGTCCGGAGATAGTCGATCTTTACAAGCGGTCGCTGCTGATCGTCCGGACGCAGGTGGACAACTGCGGATCGATCCTCGCCGCCAACGATTCTGATGTTGCCGAACGCGCGACCGATCATTACAGCTATCTCTGGACGCGTGACGGAGCGCTGGTGGCGAACGCGCTCGATCTGGCCGGTTACCCTTCGCTGACCCGCAATTTCTTTACGTTCTGCTCTCACATTGTCCACGACGACGGTTATTTTCTTCAGAAGTACAATCCCGACGGAACGGTCGCTTCGGGTTGGCACGCAAGCTGGGATGCCTGGGCGAGGCGCAAGCTGATTCCGATCCAGGAAGATGAAACGGCGCTGGTACTGTGGGCGATGTGGCAGCATTACGACACGTTCCGTGAGATCGATTTTGCCCATCGCCTGTATCACATACTGATCGTCAGATGCGCCGATTTCCTGGCTGCCTTCCGCGATCCGGAAACCGGACTTCCGCGACCGAGCTGGAATCTCTGGGAAGACCGTCGCGGGATCCACACATTCACCGCCGCAACGGTCGTCGGCGGATTGCGCGCCGGCGCCAACTTCGCCCGTCTTTTCGGTGAGAACGAGCGCGCGGTGAACTATGAAACGGCCGCTGGCGAGGTCGTCGCGGCGATGCGCGAACATCTTTACAGTCAGGAACTTGGCAGGTTTCTGAGAGCGCTCGAAACGCACGACGACATTCATTTCAAGGCCGATACGACAGTTGGCGCATCGATCTTTGCGACGTTCTATTTCGGCGCGTTCGATGCCGATGATCCGCTTGTGGCGTCAAGCATGCGCGCCGTCGAGGATCGGCTATGGATTCCGACCGATATCGGCGGCGTTGCGCGGTTCGAATATGACGGCTATATGCGTGTCACCAACGACGTCACCGGAAATCCTTGGTTTATCTGCACGCTTTGGCTGGCGTCGTACCGAATCGCGATCGCAAAGACCGTTGAAGAGCTGAGCGGTGCCAGCGAACTGCTTGAATGGACGGCGCGGCGCGCGCTTCCGTCGGGAGCTCTGGCGGAACAGCTCAATCCGCTGACGGGCGAACCGGCATCGGTTTCGCCGCTCACCTGGTCTCATTCGACGTTCGTCGAAACCGTCGTGCGGTATCTCCGAAAATTGAAAGAGTTGTCGGCCGGCTGATCTGACGGTGTCAATGTCAGGCGTCGGTTGACCCGAACTTGCGATCGAGGACGCGGCCGGTCACGACCAGGATCGCGCCGATCACGAGAAAAAGGACGGCCGCCGCTGGATCGCCGGGAACTTCAGCACCCTTGATGCCGAGGTGCGTTCCGAAGCTCCAATTGACCAGCGCCAATACGAAACCGATGATCAGCGCGATACCGCTGAACTGAATGATCACAATCAATATACCCAT
Organism: Pyrinomonadaceae bacterium; assembly: GCA_044229875.1. Lineage (GTDB taxonomy): Bacteria > Acidobacteriota > Blastocatellia > Pyrinomonadales > Pyrinomonadaceae > JAFDVJ01. Next base: position 5,747 of record JBGASE010000013.1, read on the forward strand.
TTTAAGATCTCCATCTCCTCGTTGAACGCAAATCAGTCGCCGAGCTTGCATTTTGAATCCGACCCCCAGAATTCCACTTTGAGTATTTTGGCTCCGTTTTTGGAAAAACGGCCCTCAGGCCGGTTCCTTCATAAAACCCAAACAAAAAATTCAGAAAAAACTAAAGACCGGAAATCGCCAGATAACCTAAATTGGTTTCATTCGGACCGCAATGGTTCAAAAATTCAATCTTTTGACAAGGAGTATCAAATAGGATGATCAGGTTAATTAGCAAGTTCATTTTCGTTGTCGTGATAGCGGTGTCGGTAATTCCGGCTTTCGGCGCGCAGGTTTCGCGGACAGTGGCCGGTGCAAATGGAGCGGCCATACAGGCGACCGTCGATCAGTTTCGCGCGGATCTGGGTGGGGCAAACAACGGTGTCGGCGGTTCATTCAAGAACGGTCGGCGCGAAATCAACTGGGACGGCGTGCCGGACAGTTTTGCGGCGCCGAATTTTCTGCCGGTCAATTTTTTCAACTCAAACAGTCCGCGCGGCGTCGTTTTCAGTTCTTCGAGGACCTTTGGCGATACGCAGGCATTTCTCGTTTCGGCAGATTCGAGCAATCCGACCTCGACTCCGGTTAGGTTCAGCGATATTGATCCGAGTTATTCGGCAATTTTTCAGACCTTTACAGCGGAGCGGCTATTCATTGCGCGCTTCAACAATGTGACCTCCGTCGAGTTCTTTATTCCGGGAACGAATATTCCCGCGACAGTCAGCGGGTTCGGCGTCGTGTTCGCGGATGTTGACCAAAACGGGCCGACCTACATCAAGTATTATGGCGAAAACGGACGCTTGCTGGGATTGGTCCAGCCACCCGCCGCGAATAACGGACTATCGTTTGCGGGAGCCTCGTTTAATGCGGGCGAGCGGGTATCGAGGGTCGAAATCGTCGCCGGGAACGACTTTCTCGCTAGCGGCATTTTGGACAACGGCGGCGGCAGTGATTTGGTCGCAATGGACGATTTTATTTACGGCGAACCGCGCGCGGAAAACTACCATTCGGGAGATTTCGACGGTGACGGATTCAAAGATGCTGCCGTATTCCGTCCTTCGGCGGGCACCTTTTTCGTTCTCAACAGCGGCAGCAACACCGTCGATTTCATCCCGTTCGGTTCGAACGGCGATATTCCGGTCGAGGGCGATTTTGACGGTGATCGGCGTGCGGACGTGGCGATCTTCCGCCCATCGAACGGCGAATGGTGGATCAATCGAAGTTCGACCGGAGCGACTTTCACGACTCAATTCGGCTCGGCTACCGACAAGCCATCGGTGGGCGACTTCGACAAGGACGGTCTGACCGATATCGCGTTCTGGCGCCCGTCGACCGGTCAGTACTTCGTCGCGCGGAGCAGTACGAATTTCTCGACCTTCTTTACCCAGAACTGGGGAGTGAACGGCGATCTTCCGGTCGGCGCAACGGTTGTCCCATAACCGGCGACGAAGTTCTTGCAAAAAACGGCCCGGCGCATTCACGCGTCCGGGCCGTTTAGCATTGAAGAAGCTGACGTCGCTCAATCGGCAAACGCGACGCTCAATTGTTTGAGCGGCATCGATCCGCGTTTGTCGAGTTCCGACACTTCGCGGTCAATGTAGTTGTAAAGGATGTCGCGCTGCTGCGGAAGGAAACCGGCCTCCGAGATTTGATACCGAAGTTCCTTTTCAGTTGCTTCGTTGTGAGCACCGGCAGCCGATACAACGTTTTCCTCGATCATGATCGATCCCATATCGTCAGCACCCATTCTGAGCGCGACCTGTCCGAGCCGCAATCCCTGTGTCAGCCATGAAGACTGGATGTGCGGAACGTTGTCGAGAAACAGCCGCGAAACCGACATCATCTTCAAATAGTCGAGTCCCGTCGGCTCTTCGGTGATCTTGCGTCCGAGCGCAGTATTTTCGCGCTGGAATGTCCAAGGAATAAATGCCGTGAACCCGCCCGTTTCGTCCTGAAGATCGCGGACGCGTTCGAGGTGGCGGACTCGGTGTTCGATCCTGTCGCCGATCCCGAACATCATCGAGGCCGTGGTTCTGAGTCCGACGTTATGGGCGGCGCGCATTACGTCGAGCCATTCCTGAGTGTTGCATTTTGTCGAGACGCGCTTGCGGACCTCGTCGTCGAGGATCTCGCCGCCGCCGCCGGGCATCGAATTGAGTCCGGCCGCCTTGAGGCGAGCCATGATCGTCTCGTAATCCAGGCCGCTGATCAGATGAATGTTGTGGATCTCCGGCGGCGAAAAGCAATGAAGCTGGAATTTCGGGTAGCGTTCGTGGAGCCGCGAAAGAAGATCCTCATACCACTCGATATTAAAATCGGGATGAAGTCCGCCCTGCATTAGAACACCGGTGCCGCCGAGTTCGATCGTTTCGTCGATCCGTTTGCAGATTTCGTCGAACGAATGGACGTACGTATCGGGTTTGCCGGGCCGGCGATAAAACGCGCAGAACGTGCAGACGACATTGCAAACGTTGGTGTAATTGATGTTGCGGTCGATGATGTAGGTCACGACGTTGTCCGGGTGCTTGCGCTTTCGGATCTCGTCCGCGGCCGCGCCGATGCGCCCGATGTCGTAGCTTTCAAGAAGAGTTGCGCATTCGGCGGCTGTCATACGGCCGCCGTTCAAAACATTATCGAGTATCGGTTGAATATTGCTCATTGCACTTGTTTTCGCAATTTGAATCTGCGTTTTCGCGTTTTGCGAATAGTTTTTCGGAAAATCCGGCAAAAACGCCATTTTTTCCGTCTCTGTATTGTCACTGGAACAAAAAAGCAAAATTTGTTCCAAAAGCGTGACACTTTTCGAGAGAAAACCACGCATTAGTAAGTGAGAGATTTTACAAGAGGTGAGAGACAAATGAGAAGCGACGAATCAAGGTTGGGCATGAACGACATCTTTCTATTGATGTTCGTTGTTGTTGCCGGATGGCTGTTGCTGTTCCAATCGAACCTCTTTTGACCCGCGGACGCGCGGTTGCTACCCCCGAAAACTACCCCGACACCCCCGACAGCGGTGGTCATCGACGAAAGTCCTTGGCTGCCGCCATTTGTTTCAGCAGATGTCAGAGTTCAGACGGCAGACGGCAGACGTCAGACTTCGAATCAAGGGTTGAATTGCGCTTGAATCTTGAATAACTTGAACCTTGAATTGTTATGTTTCGGAATTCTTGAATGAATGATCGAAGAACTTCAAAACGAATACGATGCGCTGCTTCAGCGCGCACGACCGTCGGCCGCGAAGTATCGGTTGCAGACCGAACGGAGCGATGACGGCGCGCCGCATGTCGAAATGACCGGAACGACGATCGATTTCGTGACGACCGAGCGCGGGCTCGAACTCGCGCGGAGATCGTTTGCCTCAAAAGACGACTTTCTTTACGCGGCGATCTCGCTCGATACATTCTGGATGGGCGTCGATTACGAGTTCAAACACCGGATCGAATCGCAGGATGCGCGCCGGATGATCTTCGCCCGTCAGATTGAACTTCTGAACCTTATCGATCCCGTTTGGGCGCACCGACGATCAATTGAGATCGACGCGATCCTTGTCGAAAATCCGTATCTTGACGGCGGCGGACCGATTTGACTCAACCCGCAGGACGTCGGCAATTGCAGGTTCTTGAAGAATCCGGAATCCCAACTTCGTGACCCGCCACGTCGGTCGTGCTTGCGAGAATTCACCGGCTCGTTCCGCCCCGGCCGGTGCGAAACGGTCGCCGAGAGCCTGCCGTTCCGCATATTTCTAACGGGTGACAAACGCGAGAGGGCGGTTGGCTTCGATGAGTCGGTTTCGACGAGCGAGGTCGAAAAAGAGTTCAAGCCCTTTCTGCATCTGATCATCGACCGAATATGAGATGTTTGTGGACAAATAATCGCGAAACTCGTCGCCCGGAAGCCTGATTTCCGACTCATAGTTGGCGATGATTTCATCCAGGTGATCAAGCCCCTCGTCGCGCGCGCCGGCAAAATCAATCGCGACCGATTCAAGCGCCGACATCCACATCGCGAACACAAAACCGAATCCCGTGAAGCGGCGCCAAAGCTCAACCAAATCAAAAACACGGATTTGCAATTTGCGATTTCCAAATTGCAATTGGTCCTGCCCGGCGAACAGGTCAGGTTCTTCAATTGCAAACTGCAAATCGCAAATCGACAATGACAAAGCAGGGTCTCCGATCAGCAGCGCGCAGTCAGAATCGGCGAGCATCCGTTCGATGTTCGGTTCGGCCGGTTTGAACTCGGGCTCGACCCCGAGGAATTCGCGGAAGATGATCTTTGTCAGCGTAACCGATGTTCGCGACGAAACATCGAGCGCGACCGACCTCACATCCTTCAGTTCCATCCCGCGTGTCACAAGGCAGACGCTCCGGACACGTTCGCGCGCGCCGACGCAGACGTCGGGAACAAGCCGCACGCCGGAAATCGTCTGGAACGCGATCACCGGCACGAGCGCTGCCGTAACCCGCTGCTGGGACAACAGTTCCGCGGATCGTGCCGGCGCCGTGTCGAGGATCAGTTCGGCCGATCCGCGGCGTGATCCGTAGAGAAACGACCAAACCAGCGGCGCGGTGTTCGAGTAGCTTGATGCTGAGATCCGCGGCGACGTCATTTGTCGGTCACGTCTCCGAAAACATCCGGCGACTTCTCCATCACTGATTTCGCAAACGGGCACAGCGGGATGATCCGCAGGCCGTTTTCGCGAGCAAAAGCAGCCCCCGCGACGACGAGTTTTTTGCCCGCGCCGGTGCCGCGGAGTTTATCGCCGACCTCGGTGTGATCAATGATCATCCGTTCCGCCCCAGCCATCGTATAGGTCATCAGCGCCAGTTGCTCGCCGTCAGATTCAATGAAAAACCGGCCCTTTGCATCGTCCGTCGAATGTTTGATTTCCATCGATCGATTATCGCTCAACTCGCGTCGAATTGTGAAAACGTCCTGCGCCGGCAACTGACATTGTATCGACAACGCATTATTCTATCGCTATGAAGATTTACGATGTTACGATCGCCGTCAGCGAATCGGTGCCGACGTTTCCGGGCGATCCGACGGTCAAGGTCGATGTCTGCGCGGCGCTCGCCAACGGAGATGTGGCCAATGTTTCCCAGATCTCGTTCGGCGTTCACACGGCGACGCATGTCGATGCGCCGAACCACTTTATCGAGGACACGCGCCGTGTCGATGAGCTTGATCTTTACAAACTCGTCGGTCCGTGCCGTGTCGTCGAATTTTCGGACGATGTGACGGCGATTACAGCGGATCATGTAGAATCATTGCAAAATGCTGAACGAGTGTTGTTCAAGACGCGGAATTCGGCATTTTGGAACGAGCCGGAAAAGGGATTTCGGACCGATTTCACGTACATCGAACCGGAAGCTGCAAGGCTACTGGCTGCGGGCGGAGTGAAACTGGTCGGGATCGATTATCTTTCGGTCGAAAAGTTCGGCGCCGGATCTTTCGATACGCACATCGCGTTGCTTGAAAACGAAGTCGTGATCATCGAAGGACTTGATCTCAGAGACGTTCCGTCGGGCGAATACGCGCTTTATTGCCTTCCGCTCAAGATTGACGGCGGAACCGGCGACGGAGCTCCGGCAAGGACGATCCTGATTTCGGAATAGTGACTTTGGATTTTGGATTTGTGACTTTGGATTTCGGATTTGTGATTTCGGATTTCGGATTTCGAGTCCGTCAGAACTGAAAGGTCAAAGATCGAAGACCAAAGATCAAAGACCAAAGATCAAAGACCAAAGATCAAAGACCAAGGATCAAAGGCCATAGATCAAAGTCCAAAGACCAAAGATCAAAGATCAAAGACCAAAGACCAAAGACCATAGTCCAAAGACCAAAGATCAAAGTCCAAAGATCAAAGACCAAAGACCAACACTCAACGTTCTCTTAAAATTTTTCATACCAAAGGTGGATTAAAATGCAATCTGATCTTGCAATCGCACAGGCGGCGCAACTCAAGCCGCTATCCGACATCGCCGCGCAGATGGATCTCGACAGCGACGATTTTGACATTTACGGCAGTCCGCATATCGCCAAATTGCGGCTCAGCGTTCTCGACAAAGTCAAGGATCGCCCGACGGCCAAATACATCGACGTCTCGGCGATCACGCCGACGCCGCTCGGAGAAGGGAAATCGACGACGCTGATCGGCATCGGCGAAGCGATGAAGCACATCGGCAAACGCGCCGTGATCACGCTCCGTCAGCCGTCGCAGGGACCGACCTTCGGGATCAAGGGCGGAGCGGCCGGCGGCGGTTACGCGCAGGTCGTCCCGATGGAAACGTTCAACCTTCATCTGACTGGTGACATTCACGCCGTCAGCGCCGCGAACAATCTGCTCGCGGCGATGATCGACAACGATCTGATGCGCGGCAATCCGCTTAACATCGATCCATATTCGATCACCTGGAAACGCGTTCTCGATACCAACGACCGCGCGTTGCGTCATATCATCATCGGCCTCGGCGGTAAGCTCGAAGGCGGCGTCCCGCGCGAAACGGGGTTCGATATCACTGTCGCGTCGGAAGTGATGGCGATCCTCGCGCTGACGACGTCACTCCAGGATATGCGCGAGCGGTTCGGCCGGATCGTCGTCGGGCTCAAGAACGACAAGTCACCGGTCACCGCCGAAGAGATCGGCGCCGCCGGGGCGATGACGGTTCTGATGCGCGACGCCATCCGCCCGACGCTGATGCAGACTCTGGAAAACACGCCGGCGCTGGTTCATGCCGGACCGTTTGCTAACGTTGCCCATGGCAACAGTTCGATCCTCGCCGATCTGATCGCGGCCAAATGCGGCGATTATCTGCTGACCGAATCGGGCTTCGGCGCGGATATCGGTGCCGAAAAATTCTTCAATATCAAATGCCGTTACAGCGGTCTCGTGCCCGATGCATGCGTGCTCGTCGCGACCGTGCGCGCGCTCAAGGCGCATAGCGGCAAATACAAGATCGTCGCCGGCAAGTCGCTCCCGAAGGAGTTGCTTGAATTGAACGTTGCCGATGTCGAAGCCGGCGCGTCGAATCTGATCAAGCAAATCGAAAACATCAAGGTTCACGGCGTTACGCCGGTCGTCGCGATCAACGCGTTCGAAACGGATCATCCGGAAGAGATTGAGGCGATCAAGCGGATCTCGGTTGCTGCCGGAGCGCTCGGCGCGGCGGTTTCGACGCATTGGGCGGACGGCGGAAAAGGTGCGATCGAGCTTGCGGAGATGACGGTTGCGGCCGCCAATGAACCGAGCGAGTTCAAGTTTCTTTACGATCTTGACCAGCCGATCGCGAAGAAGATCGAAAAGATCGCGACGACGATCTACGGTGCGAAAGACGTCAGTTTTTCGCCGCAGGCCGCCGCTTCGATCAAGTCGTACGAAGAAAACGGATTCGGGAAACTGCCGATCTGCATGGCAAAAACGCATCTCAGCCTGAGCCACGACGCATCGCTCAAGGGCGCGCCGTCAGGCTTCACGTTCCCGGTTCGCGAGGTCCGGGCGAGCGTCGGCGCGGGCTTCATTTATCCGATCTGCGGCGACATGCGGACGATGCCCGCGCTGCCCGAACATCCGGCAGCCGAACGGATCGATATCGACGAAAACGGAAACGTCGTCGGGTTGTTCTGAGAGCTGATGACGATTTTGGAACAGGAGTTTTGAGATTCCCGGAGCCCGCCGGAATATTCAAATTCACCAGTCGCTTAACGCCTTGGCGTCTTTGCGGGAAAACACCCGGGTGTTACCGCAACGACGCCAACGCGAAATGCAATCCTGAAACCTGATTCCTGAATCTCAGTTCTCGGTCTGCAGCGGCGGCGACGCTTGGTTTCAGGAATCCGTCAACCAAGCCCGGAAGTCGACAGGAGAACCAAACCTGGAAATTTCGCTTTCAGATCTTTTCACCTCATCGAACGCAGCATCTGGAATGCTCCGGTGACCGATCGAAAACGTTTCGGACAGCATTGAATCAAAACCGACCATCCTGTCTCGACGTCGTCGCCGACCGAACGGCAGAGTTTAAAGTTCGAACACAACGATTTCGTTCCGTCCTTCTCTGAGCCACGATGCGGGGCAAAAAAGTTTCTCTTGAGGACCGATTTCCCAGTATCGGCCGAGGTTGTGGCCGTTGACATAGACGATGCCTTTTTTCCATCCCCGGGTGTCGATGTACGCGTCGCCAACCGATTTGAGATCGAACGAGGCGCGATAGAAATTCAGCCCGCGGGCGGCGTCGGACGTTTTGGAACTCACTTCTTTCGAATTTGCCGAGAGCGATCGCATCGATCGCGCGACGAACGATTCGTCCATCGGATATTGCGTCACCTGCCAGTTCATCAGCGTCATGTTGTTGAGCGTCACGCGGTCGGTGATGCCCTTGCGGTCGATCATGAACTGGCCGTAATTGATGCGGCCCATCGCTTCGACGACGATCTCAAGTTCCGGCATCGGCGAATCGGTCTTCGGCAGATCGACCGTCCAGTCGCCGCCGTCGCGATAAACCGTCCTGATCAGTTTTCCGTCAAGATAAACGAGCGCGAAATCATGCGGCTCCCATAGCTTGAGCTTCCCGCTTTTGTGCCCTATCAGCTTTGTTTTGTACGAGATAAGCCCGGTGTATTGGCCGAGCGATTCCATCGGAACCGGCTGGACGACGTTCTTCGACGGAAGACGAAGATCGAGCAGGCTTCCGGCGCGTCTCAATTCAAACTTCGGGATCTCTACGACCGGATATTCGCGGGGAACATCCGGCAACGTCTCGCCCGAATGCCGCGCGATCAGCTCGCGGATTTTGAAAAACTTCTCGGTCGCGCGTCCCTGCTCATCGATCGGCGCGTCGTAATCATAACTCGTCACGTCCGGCTGATACTGCGTCGGGTTCGCGGCGTTTGCACCGGCCCAAAATCCGAAATTCGTTCCGCCGTGCGCGACGTAAAGACAGAACGAGCGCTTTTTCGACATCAGATATTCGAGCTCGCCGAGAATTTCTTTCGGATCGGGTTTCGCCCATTTTTCGCCCCAGTGCGTCAGCCAGCCCGGATAGCTCTCGCTGGAGAACGCCGGGACGTTCGGATTTCGCTTGAACGCCTGCTCAAAGTCCTTGTCGTTCGCTCCGGAATCGAGCCCGATCACCGCGCCGTCGATGTTTCCCGCCTCAAGCATGTATGGCGTCGCGCCGTCGGCCGTGTAAAACGGAACATTGACGCCGAGCCGCTTCCATTCCGCCCGCAGCCATTCGAGATAACGTTTGTCGTTCCCGTAACTTCCGTACTCGTTCTCGATCTGAACCATCAGGATACTTCCGCCGTTCGTGATCAGGTTGGATCGGACGATCGGCGCGAAAGCGCTGAAATACTGCCGGACGGCGGCGATATAGCGCGGATCCATGCCGCGCAGTTTGATGTCGGGAATCGCCAGAAGCCGCGCCGGAATTCCGCCAAGGTCCCATTCTGCACAGACATATGGCCCTGGCCGCATCAGCGCCCACATTCCTTCTTCACGCACGATCGTCAGAAAGCGCCCGATGTTCTTCTGCGGCGAAGCAAAATCAAACCGCCCCGAAGCGTCTTCATGAAAATTCCAAAAGATGTAAACCGAAACCGTGTTGCACCCGAGCGCCTTTGCCATCCGGATCCTGTGTCGCCAGTATTCATGAGGGATCCGCGCCGGATGAAGCTCGCAGCCGCGGATTTGGAACGGTTTGCGGTCGAGCAGGAATTCGGTATTCGAAACTTCAAACGAATGCCTCGCCTGAGCGGACGCCAAGGCGGCGAGAAGCAGTATCAGAATCGTCGGACGAATGATCATGACCCGTATACTAATTCAAAGTTCAATTGAAATGCGATTCAAATTGCCGAAATTCCGCGCCCGAAGTATAATTCCCGAAGCAAACACAAAGTCTTTTTCGGGCAATCATTTGCAACCGTTTTTCAATTCTGCGGCGCCGCGTTTCCAAAAGCGCATTTGAGGATATTTCCATGTCAAAAAAACTGTTTCTTCTGTTCGTAATCGCATCAATGTTCGTCAGCGTTCCGGTTCTGGCTCAGTCTGACGATCCGGGCAAAGCATTCAAGCCGATGAAGTGGCGTTCGATCGGGCCGTTCCGCGGCGGGCGATCCGTCGCCTCGGTCGGAGTTTTGGGCGATCCGAAAACGTATTACATGGGAACGACCGGCGGCGGGGTCTGGAAGACCGAGGACATGGGACTTTCCTGGCGGAACATTTCCGACGGCTTTTTCCGGACCGCTACGATCGGTGCGATCGCCGTCGCCGACAGCGATCCGAACGTCGTTTATGTCGGCACCGGCGAGCATGCGATCCGCGGCGTCATGACGCACAGCGGCGACGGCGTCTATAAATCGACCGATGCCGGAAAGACCTGGAAAAAGATCGGGCTGCCGATGTCGCAGCATATCTCGCGCATTATCGTTCATCCGAAGAATCCGGACATTGTCTGGGTCGCGGCACAGGGCGCGCTTTACAGTTCGTCAAAAGAACGCGGCATCTATAAATCGACCGATGGCGGCGCGACATGGAAAAACACGCTTTTCGTCGATGAAAAAACAGGCGCTGCCGAGCTCTCGATGGACATGAACAACCCGCGGATCATGTATGCCGCGATGTGGGAACACGGCCGGCTTCCGTGGAAGGTCGTCAGCGGCGGGCCGGGAAGCGGACTTTACAAATCGACCGACAGTGGCGAGACGTGGACGAAAATGACGAGCGGTTTGCCCGAACCGATGGGCAAAATGGCGATTGCCGTCAGCCGCAGCAATCCTGAAAAAGTATATGCGTTGATCGAGGGCGATTCCGAAACCGACAATCGCGGCCTTTATGTTTCGAACGACGCCGGTGAGAACTGGCGGCAGGTCTCGAACGACAACCGCCTCATCCAGCGCGCCTGGTACTACATCGAACTGTTCATCGATCCGAAGGACGAAAACATGATCTATGTCCTCAGCGCGCCGTGTCTGAGATCGAAAGACGGCGGCCGGACGTGGGAAACGATCGGCGGAACGCACGGGGATTTTCACGATCTCTGGATCAATCCGGACAATCCGCAGAACATGGTGATCTCAAACGACGGCGGCGCCGCGATCACCTTCAACCGAGGCCGTTCGTGGAGCACGCAGGCGAATATGCCGACCGGTCAGTTTTACCGGATCAATGTCGATAACCAGTTTCCGTACCGCATTTACGGCGGCCAGCAAGACAACACGTCGGTCTCGATCGCCAGCACCGAGTTCGGTAGTTTCGGGATTGGAACGTCCGGCTGGACATCTTCGGCTGGCGGCGAAAGTGCGTTTCTCGCGTTCAATCCGGACGATCCGCGATACGTCCTCGGCGGAAGCTATCAGGGCACGATCGAGGTCATCGATACAAAAGTTAAGGGCGGTACGAACATCATGGCGGCGCCAATCCAGTATCTTTCGATGGACGCCAAGGACATGAAGTACCGCTTCAATTGGAACGCGCCGATAATCTGGAGCAAATGGGAGCCGAACACGTTCTATCACGGCGCGCAGGTGCTGCTCAAAACCAGCGATTACGGCAAGACCTGGAAAGAGGCGTCGCCCGATCTGACGCGCAACGAAAAGGAAAAGCAGGGCAAAGGCGGCGGCCCGCTGACTAACGAAGCGGTCGGTGCTGAAAACTACGGAACGCTTGCGTACGTGATGGAATCGCCGCACGAAAAGGGCGTCATCTGGACCGGAAGCGACGACGGGCTCGTTCATCTGACGCGCGACAACGGCGCGACGTGGAAAAACGTCACGCCGGCCGGGCTGCAGGAATGCCTCGTCAATGCGATCGAGGTCTCGCCGCACGACAAGGGCACGGCGTATATCGCGACGACGCGTTACAAGTTCAACGATCATCGTCCCGGGCTTTACAAAACGACCGATTACGGCGCGACCTGGACAAAGATCGACAACGGAATTCCGGCCGACGCCTTCACGCGCGTCGTGCGTGAGGACGACGTCCGCAAAGATCTGCTCTTCGCCGGCACCGAACTCGGCGCGTTCATGTCGTGGGACGGCGGGAAAAACTGGGCGCCGTTCCAACTCAACCTGCCGGTCACGCCGATCACCGATCTCCGTGTCCACAAGGGCAATCTGATCGCTTCGACGTCGGGCCGTGCTTTCTGGATCTTCGACGATCTCCACATCCTGCGCCAGTACAAAAAGGATATGCCGGCGTTTTCGATGTACAAGCCGAACAATCAGTTCATGAACAACTTCGGCAGTGAACTCGATGATTCGGACGATGATTTTACCGGCGCGAATCGTTCGAGAGGAGTCAATCCGGCGAGTGGAATCGTTCTTTATTACAATCTGCCTGAGCTCAAGAAATCGGATTCGGTGACGCTTGAGGTTCGTGATTCGGCCGGAAGTCTCGTTCGCACGTTTTCTTCGTCTCCCGACCGGACATATCGCCGCTGGGACGGCGGTCCGGGCTCGGAGCCGACGCTGTCGAAATCGAAAGGACTCAATCGCTTCGTTTGGGACATGCGCTATCCGACGATGCCGGGCGTTCCGGGAGTCTACATCGAGGCCGGATATCGCGGACATAAAGCGATTCCGGGCAAATACACGTTCACGATCAAAGCCGGCGGCCAGACTGTTTCGACCGAGGCCGAGATCACCCCGAATCCGACCTATGCGACGACCGCCGCCGAATATGCGCAATATCATCAGGTAATGTCGGCCGCCGAGAACGAACTGGCGACAATGCACCGCATGGTCAACGACATGTTCGAAAAACAGAAGCGGCTTGAAGCGCTCGCCGGAACGCTCGGTGATGATCCGAAACTCGCGGGCGTCAAAAAGGCGGCCGAAGATCTGCTCAAGAAGATGAAGGCCTGGGACGGCGACATGGTTCAGCGCAAGGCGAAGGCGTATGACGACGTTGAGAATTATGTGAACAAGTTCACCGCGAATTACATGTACGTCATCAATCAGTCCGACAGCGATCTCGTGCGCGTCAATCAGCCGTCGCTCGATCAGTTGAAGGTCTATAACGCCGAGTGGGCGGTCCTCAAATCACGCGGCACCGAGATTATCGACAAAGACATCCCGGCGCTTAACAAGATGTTCTGGGAGTCGGGCAAAGGCGCGATCTGGTAGGTAACATTTAATTTCGGATTGACGACTTCGTCTGATCATCGGAGTCGTCTTTTTTCATCCATTCTTGCGCCTCCGGCCCCCGGATGTTCGGAAAAGCTCCGGGGGCAAGCCCACTTTCCGGACTTTTCAATCGACAACATTGTTGAGAGGTCAGATTCTCTCAATCGCTCAAGATTGAGTCACATTGGCAGGTCAGGAAGGCGGGCTTGCCCCCGCCGTCAGAGTAATGCGTTTACGCATGAACAGTCGGAGTTACGCGTTTACGCGTGAACCTCGTCGCGCCTCATTCAGCCGACGAACCGCATCCTGCGCCTCCGGCGTTTGATATGTGGAAAAGCTCCGGAAGCTGTCTCAAAAATCCGTCGTAATCGTTTCCCCGATGTCGATTCCTGCGGCTTCGACTTTCAATGAATTGCCGTCTGCTTCAGCTGACGGACAGGGTAAATCCAATAATCAGAGGGCTTTAGCCCAAGATTTGGCTAAAGCCCGAATATCGGTGGCTTTCCTCACGGCAATTCATTAGGCCCCCGATCGGACAAGGTTTAGAAACAGCCACCTCCGCATTTCCGAGAGCGTCCGTCTTGAAAATCCGCGGCTCCGCCGCAACCCGGCGGGATTGGTCGTCGCGCCGTCGGCGACCTTGTCGATCGGCTTTGCCGTCGAATGCGTTGTCGCATGCACGAGCTTTCCCGTCGAACGGCTCGGAACGTTCGTCCTTGAAGCTGGCGACCGCGATTTTCTTCCTGCCGGTACATATCATTCGGCGCGTGTCATCGGCGAAGAACCGGTGATGTACCTCGTCGGCGCCAAATAGTCACCAGCCGTTGAAAATTTCCCAGCGTTCCGTGATCACGCCGCCTTCCAAAACATTGTAAACGTCGTGCTGCGCCGCGGTGAGGCATGAGTGGTTGGCCAACACGCGGAGTCTCGTTCCGACCTTCAGCCGGTCAAATAGTTCGTCGTTTTCGACCTTTACGATCCCGTGCTCCTGCGACATTGAATCGACGCGCAGTCCGAGATCGTTGCCTTCAAGATCGAGAACTCTCCCGAATCCGCAACCGGCGTCGAGATCGACCGGTCCGCGATCTTTGCTGAGCGCGATCGCGCCGGCATCGATCACGATCTTTCGATGTGTTCGGTCCCGCGAAACAACGGCCGTCAATACAGTCAACGCGCAGTCATCGAATCCGCAGCTGCCGAGCGTCGCCTGAGATGCGTCAAAAAGGATGTAATTTCCGGGCCTGATCTCATCGATTCCGTCCAGATGATCGACATGCGTGATCGTCGGCGTCGAGCCGATGCTGACGGTCGGAACTGCGATCCCGCCGGATCTCAGCCGATCCGCGAATTCGACCATCGTGTCTCGTTCTTCGGCCGCGATGCGGCGCAGCTCGTCCTTTGTCGCCGCATGATACGAATGTCCGGCGTGGGTCAGAATGCCGGCGAAATCAAGGTTGCTTGAAGCCGCAAGCGACCTCGGAATCGCCGTCGCCGCGGCTGAATCAGGCAGAACGCCGCAGCGGTGGTAACCGCAGTCAACCTTGAGAAAGACGCCGAAGCGAACGCCGGCTTCGATCGCCAGCACGTCGAGCTCATGCGGGGTGTTCGGATCGTCGGTAATGAGATTGAGCGTCAGGCCGGTGCGGACCAATTCCGCCGCTTCCGGGAATTTGCCAGGCTCGAAAGGTACGGCGTAGGTGAAATCGGAAAATCCGTTTCGCGCGAATCCCCAGATCTCCGCAAGCGTCGAAACCGTCAGCGCACTGTCGTGACCGATGGTCTGGATCCGTGCGATCTCGGCAGATTTGTGGGTTTTGATATGCGGCCTGAGACGAGCCCCAAGCCGTGCGGCAATCTCAGAAACACGCTCTGCATTACGGCGCGTTTTTTCCCCGTCAAGAATCAGGCATGGAGTTTTGAGCGTTGTCAGATCGTTTGGCTGCGACATTCCGCAATTCTACATCGACTTCGGTTCGAAACGAACCAACGATAGAAAACCGGCGGCAGATCCATCGATCGGCCGCCGGTTTTCTCTTACGGGAGTCGTTAACCGCGCTATTTTGCGCCGCCGGCGAGTTTGCCGATGAGCGTGAACAGCGGAAGGTACATCGAGATAACGATCGAACCGATCGTGATACCGAGGAACGCGATGAGTACGGGTTCGATCATCGCCAGCAAGTCGGCGATCGCCGTGTCGACCTCGTCTTCATAGAAATCGGCGATCTTGCCGAGCATCGCGTCGAGCGCGCCGGTCTGTTCGCCGACGCCGACCATTTGTCCGACCATGTGCGGAAAGACTTCGGTCGCCTTCAACGGATCGACAAAGTTCTCGCCGCGTTCAACGCCGGCACGGACCTTCAGGATCGCGTCTTCGATGACGACGTTGCCCGCGGTTTTCGCGGTAATGTCGAGCGACTGAAGGATCGGAACACCCGATGACAGCAGCGTCGAAAGAATTCTCGAGAACCGGGCGACCGCGATCTTGCGTAGAATGCTTCCGAAGATCGGGAGCTTGAGCAGCAACGTATCGATCTGCCATTTTCCTTTCGGAGTTTTGTAGTAGGTCTTTGTCGCGACGGCTGAGCCGATCAATGCCGCGAGCAGACCGAGTCCGCCCCAACCGGCAAGGAAATTGGAAATCGCCATGACGATCCGCGTCGGAAGCGGAAGCGCTTCGCCGGGACCGAGCAAACCAATGAAGATCTGTTCGAACTGCGGGATAACGACGACCATGATGATCGCGACCGCGCCGATCGCGACGCAGATAACGGCCGCCGGATAGATCGAGGCCGAAACGATGCTTCGGCGAAGTTTGACGACCTTTTCGATCAACGTCGCGAGACGCTGAAGGATCAGGTCGAGAACGCCGCCCGTTTCCCCGGCTTCGACCATGTGCGTGTAAAGCCCGTCAAAAACCTTCGGGTGCTTTTCAAGCGCGCTGAACAGCGTCGCACCTTCTTCGACGTTCTGTCTCACCTGACGCAGCACGTCCTTGAAGAACGGGTTCTGCTGTTGTTCGGCAAGAATGTCGAGACACTGAACCAGCGGCAAACCGGCATCGATCATGACCGAGAACTGACGCGTGAAAACGGCGAGTTCTTTCGGCGAGACTTTTTTGCTCCGGCCGAGTTTCGGGATCGCGATCTCGCGCCCCTTCTCGGATGCCTGCGTCATGACGATCTGCTCGCGGCGAAGCAAAGCGCGAAGTTCGTCCTGATTGGCGGCGTCACGTTCGCCCGAAACGATCTCGTTCAGGCGGTTACGACCTTTGAATACGAATGTAGGCATGACTTTCTGTTAGCTCCTGTAAGATTGAAGTACGTGTCTAAGTGCGTCGGCTTAACTGCGCACCGGCGGACGCTGGCCGATCGAACGGCCCTGGGCATATGGACTTCCGGCGCCTCCCGGGCCGGGTCTGCCGGCACCGCCGAATGATTGGTTGATTCCCGAACCGCGTTCGATGATCTCTTTGAGTTCATCCGGATTCGAGCTCCGCTGCATCGCGACATCGAGCGTGATCTGTCGCTTGTGAAATAACGTGGCGAGCGCCTGGTTGAAGGTCTGCATCCCGAATTTGTCCTGGCCGGTCTGCATCATCGAGTAGATCTGGTGGATCTTGTCTTCGCGGATCAGATTTCGGATGGCGGAATTCGGGATCAGCACTTCAAGCGCCATGCAACGGCCGTCGCCGGCTGCTTTCGGAAGCAGCGATTGGCAGAGGATTCCTTCGAGAACAAGCGAAAGCTGAGTCCGGACCTGCGCCTGCTGCTCCGCCGGGAAAACGTCGATGATACGGTTGATCGTCGAATACGCCGAATTCGTGTGGAGCGTGGCAAACGTCAAGTGACCGGTTTCAGCAATTCTGAGCGCCATCTCGATCGTCTCGAGATCGCGCATTTCGCCGACGAGCACGACGTCGGGATCCTGACGAAGCGCAGTCCGGAGTGCATCCCCGAACCCGTGCGTGTCCGAATTCACTTCGCGCTGATTGACGAGACAATTCTTGTGATTGTGGAGAAATTCGATCGGGTCTTCGATCGTCAAAATATGATCGTGGCGGTCAATGTTGATCTTGTCGATCATCGCCGCCAGCGTCGTCGATTTTCCTGAGCCGGTCGGGCCGGTAACGAGTACCAGTCCGCGCGGTTTCTTGCAAAGATCCGATACGACGGCGGGCAGACCGAGCGCATCGAAAGATTTGATTTCATAAGGAATCGCGCGGAAAACGGCTCCGACGGCGCCTTTTTGGTTGAACAGATTCGCACGGAACCGCGACATTCCTTTGAGTCCGAACGAAAAGTCGAGTTCGAGATTTTCTTCAAAACGGTGCTTTTGGGCATCGGTCAGGACCGAGTAGGCAAGGCGTTTGGTATCGGCCGGCGTCAGCAGATCATAGCCGGCGATCGGCGCCAGGTGTCCGTGGACGCGAACCTGCGGAGCCGAATTCGTTGACAGGTGAAGATCCGATCCGCCCATGTCCGTCATCTTCCTGAGAAGGTCGGGCAGCGTGATCGTCAGTTCGTGGTTTTGTTCGATGTTCATTGTAGTGATCGGAGACTATTCGATCCTTGATCTCTGATCGCCCGCACTCCGTTTCTTCACCGGCAATACCGGATCGGTTTATGAGATCGGCGATCAAAGATCAAATGATCGGTTTGCTTATTTAAGTCCGGCCTGTTGCGTCGCACCGCGGCGAACAAGCATATTGAGCACCTTTTCGGACTCGGCTGCGATCTTCTCGGTGGCTTCCGCTGCCGAGTTTGTCGAGACGCTGTAGATGCGTCCGTCAACCTCAGCAAAGTAGAAGACACGTGATTGGACCGAACCTTTGCTTTCGGACTGCGCGACGACGACATAGACTTTCTTGCCGCCGACTTCTTTCTGGAAGTCGTTGACGACCCAGCCGTTCTCGCGGATCATCTGATCGATGACATTCCGCCGGAGCGAAGTTGTCGGAACACCGCCGACCGTTTTCGCTTTCGGGTTGTCGTCGGCGCCCATTGAGGGGCCGACAACCGAGATCGCCGCCGATCCGAGGTTCGAACCGTTCTCATCGTCGACACGATATTGAAGTTCGGATGTCGACGCCTGATTCTTCTTCCACGTTTGCGGCGCAACCGCACCGTTCGGCAGAACCGCGGGTGAAGTTTCAACCTTCGCCGATTTGCTCTCGGCCGGCTGAGTCTTCACGACCGGGCGTTTTCCGTTTGTCGAACGGCGCATCTTCGCGAGCCGGATCTGGCGCAGACGAAGCGCGCGTTTGCGGGCCTGAATCGCCTTTTTCCGCTTGATGCGGGCGCGATAAAGCCGCCACCACTGCTTCGAATACTTCTTGATCTTCTTCTTTTTCTTAGCTTTGTATTTTCGCTGCTTTTTCGGTCCGGCTTCGGCGAACTCGGTCACGAGCGGGACGACGACCCCGACTCCAAGCAACAAAACCAACGATAGTGCGATTGCCCTTATCATACTTCCTCCAAATGTTTACAAAACAGTTTCCTTCACCACTTCTTCAATTGTCGTGATCCCCTCGCGAATCTTGTGCAAACCCGATTCGCGAAGCGTGATCATTCCACCTTCGATCGCCTTACGGCGCAATTCAATGGCGCTGGCGCCAATGATGATGAGCTCACGCAGCTCATCATTAATCTCCATTACTTCGTAGAGACCGACGCGGCCTTTGTAGCCCGTGCCGTTGCATGTCTGGCAGCCCTTGCCTTTGTACATCTTGACCGTTTCGGCCTCTTCGGCACCGAATCCGATTTCGATCAATCCCTCGGCCGGCACGTGAACTTCCTCTTTGCAATCTTTGCAGATGCGCCGGATCAGTCGCTGTGCCTGAATCAAGTTGACCGATGTTGCGACCAGAAACGGTTCGATACCCATATTGACCATGCGCGAGATTGTCGACGGAGCGTCATTCGTGTGAAGCGTCGAGAGCACAAGGTGACCGGTGAGTGCCGCTTTGATGGCGATTTCCGCCGTTTCAAAGTCACGGATTTCACCGACGAGCACGATGTTTGGATCCTGTCGCAGGAATGATCTGAGCGCGGCCGCGAAATTAAGACCGATCTGCTCCTTCATTTGGACCTGGTTGATTCCGGGCAAATTGAATTCGACCGGATCTTCGGCCGTCATGATGTTGGTCTCCGGCGTGTTCAGCGACTGCAGCGCCGAGTAAAGCGTTTTCGTCTTTCCCGAACCCGTCGGCCCGGTCACGAGAACCATGCCGTACGGTTTTGAAATTTTGCGCTGGAACATCTCCAAACTCAGTTGTTCAAAGCCGAGTTTGGTCATGTCGAGCATGAGTTTGTCTTTGTCGAGAAGTCGGAGCACGACCTTTTCGCCAAACAATGTCGGAAGCGTTGAAACGCGGAAATCGAGCTCGCGCGAGCGGCTGTCGATCTTGACCTTGATCTTGATGCGTCCGTCCTGCGGCAGGCGTTTTTCCGAGATGTCGAGCTTTGACATGATCTTCAGCCGCGAGATCAGCGCGTCGCGCATTTTCATCGGCGGATGCATCACATCGTAGAGAATGCCGTCAATTCGAAACCGGATGCGAAAGTCTTTCTCGTACGGTTCAACGTGGATGTCCGAAGCACCGCGGCGCAGACTGTCGACAAGCAAAACATTGACGAGCCTGACGACCGGTGCATCCTCGCTTTGCTGCGCGAGCGAGGCGAGGTCGATTTCTTCGTTTTCCTGGACGACTTCGAGATCGTCCGCGACGTTGCCGTCAAACTTGAATTTATCGAGCGAAACATTGAGGTCGGCATCAGAGAGCTTCTGTTCGACCTTTGCCGAACCGTTTCCGTTCCGAGATAGTTTCGAGGCGATCTTTGAAAAGTCGTCCTGGCCGGCCATGACGACGTCAATCGCTTTCGACGAACTGTAATAGCGCGTGATCGCGATCTGAAGTGACGCTTCCGAGGCAATCACCGGTTCAACGTTGAGCCCGGTCATGAACTTGATGTCGTCCATGGCGAAGACGTTGGTTGGGTCGGCCATCGCAAGTGTCAGCGTCGCGCCGACCTTCGAGATCGGCAGCACCGTGTATTTGAGTGCAACGTCCTGCGAGATCAGCTTGATCGTTTCATCATCGATCTGGAAGAGTTCAAGGTTGATTGACGGCACGCCGTATTGCCGCGATAAAACGGCGGTAATGACATCGTCCGAAATGATTCCGAGCTTGATCAGATTCGAACCGAGCCGCCCGCCGTTGGTACGCTGATAATCAAGCGCCTCAAGCAATTGTTGAGACGTTATCAGGTTTTCGCGGACGAGAATTTCCCCAAGTTTAGATGACATTTGTGTTGCGGAATTTTCCTTCTAAGTGTTTGTCTCTGTGGGACTTACTGAGCTGCCAAATCGTTCATGACAAGCCTTCGGTGAGCGTTGCATCAACGGTGATAAACACTGTTGATAAGTGATGATACGAGTTTTATAGCGAAACTGTCAAGGAATCTTTTGAGAGTTGGACGTTCGGCGGGGAGCGGTCGCGGAAACAAAAAGCCGCGCCATAAAAGACGCGGCTTCAACAAGATACGATGCGAATCGTTAGTTCTTTTTGCCTTTGGTCGGGGTCGTTTTCGTGTTCGACTTCTGCGGAGTCACGATGCCCTTGAGTTCGGCGATCGAATCAAGCGCGCTTTGCTTCAATTTGTGTCCTTCAGGGGCGAGATCGACAAATTTCTGAAGCGTATTCGCAGCGTCTTGAAGCAACGCCTTGCCCTTTGCCGCATCGGCGTCCATCGCGACATAACCAACGGTCACCAAGCTCAACCCGCGTCCGACAAGCGCATCAGCATTGTTCGGGTCTTCTGCCAGAATCTTGTCAAACTCGGCGATCGCCGCCTCAAACTCATCCGAATCCTGGAGTGTCAGCGCAAGATCCATTTGACCCTTGGATCTCTTTACCGGATCCGTCTCGTTCGCAAGATATTCAGCAAAAGCGACGGCCGCATCTTTGCCGCGCGTCCGATCGGCACCGGTTTGTGCCATCACGCGAAACGCATTCTTTCGGACTTCGATCGCCTTCAACTTGTTGGCCTCATAATTCTTCTGCGTTGCCGGATCGGTGGTAGTTGCGTTCTTCAGTATTTCAAGCGACTTTTCGGTGCTCGAAATCGCTTCGGTAAAATCGGTTTTTGCTTCTTCCCGAGCTGCGTTGCGTGCTGCGGCGTCATTTGCCAATACCGCTTTGTTGTATCGTTCGGTACCACGGCTGACCAGTGAAAGTGCAAGGGAATTAAGGAAAAACGGAGCGGTTCCGGGGAAAACCGGATCGGCCATGTATCCGTCACGGAAGCTGGTTACGGCCTGGTCGAAGTTCTTTTGTTCCAAAGCCTTCGTGCCTTCAGTGATCGATTTGTCGATGATCTGGTTCGTTTCAAGGATCTTTTTGTTCTTGTTCTCGACTTCAGCGCGCTTTTTCTCTTCTTCTTCGCGCCGTTTCTTGTCTTCCTCGCTCTCCTGAGTCTGACCGGTCGTCGCTGCGGCGCCGGCTGCAAGCAAGCGGCGAACTTCGTCTTCAGCTAAAACTTTGCCGTCGCCCGCAACGACGTTCACGACGATCGATTCGTTACCCGCACGTACGTTGGGAAAAACGGTCGGCGCAATGCCCGGTCCGCTGATCGACAACGCGAAGGCGGCGCCGAACGGCAGTCCGGCAAACTTGAAATAGCCCTTTTTGTCGGTTTTGTCAGACGGGAACTTCGCCTTGATATCGGTTCGGTAAACCTCAACCAACGCACCGACGACCGGCGTCGTTTTTCCGTCCGCGTCTTTGAGCAGAACCTGTCCGCCGACCGGCGCACCGGTCTGAGCCAGCGCCGTTATGCTTCCCGCGACTAACATCGCGACCGTGAATAATGTCTTAAAAAAATTGTTGCGAACCATTTCGTCCTCCAAACTCACTATCAAATCATCAAACAAGAAAACCCTTTGAAATCGTTGCTAAGATGATGTCTCTCGAAAAAGAGTTTTATCGAATTTCCGATATTTTAACCCATTTCACGCTCAATCATGAAATACCGGCGATTCAGTCCGGAAGATTCGACAAAAGGGTCTCGATATCGGCTTCGAGATTGAAAAAATGCGGCGCAATCCGCAAACGGTCGCCGCGCGGCGAAACGATGATGTTTGCCGCCTCGAGCCGTTTCGCAATCTCATTCGACGTCAGCCCGTGCCGATGCCGGATGCAAACGATCTGCGATTTCTCGCCGGCCGCACGCGAGCTGACAAGATCATAATTCTTTGCTTCAAGCCCGTCGCAAAGCATGTCGGTCAACGCGGCGAGGTGCCGCTCGATTCGAGCCGGACCGGCTGAGATCAATAATTCAAGGCTCTTTTCAAGGCCGTAGAAAAGTGATGCACCGCCGGTGCCTGATTCCCACGCCAGCGCATTCGGCTTGAATGGCTGTTCATAATCATCGAAATCCCACGGCGTTTCAACGCTGATCCAACCGACGAACGTCGGCTTCACGCGCTCGCGCGCACGATCGCTGAGATAAAGTATTCCGCAGCCTTCCGGTGAACAGAGCCATTTGTGGCTTCCGCCGGCGCCGATATCAACAAATTGCGCCGGCAGGTCAAACGGCATCGTGCCGAGTGCCTGGATGAAATCGACGGCGAAAAGACCATCGACGGCCCGGACGGCGCGCCCGATCCGTTCTAGATCGGCGCGGAATCCCGAGGCGAATTGTACCGCGCTGATCGAAACGAGTTTCGTCCGCGAATCGATCAGCCCGATGAATTCGTCGAGGTCGATCCGGCCATTGCGCTCGGGACATGTTCTTAGTTCGATCCCGAAATCGTCGCGAATCCGCCGCCAAGGGTAAAAGTTAGACGGAAACTCGCGCGCGAACGTGACGATGTTGTCGCCCGGCCGCCAATCGATGCCGTTCGCGACACTCGCCATTGAGTCGGCCGTGTTGCGCATGAACGCGACCTGCTCCGGCTGTGCGCCGAGCATTCCGGCGACAAGACCCCGGGCGCGGTTTTTGGTCGCGATCCATTCGGTGTAATGGAGCGTTCCGTTCATCGAAACGTCGCGCAGTTGCGAAAGCACTGCGTCGGCAGAAATGGTCGGCATCGGCGAAACTGCTGCGCTGTTCAAATAGGTGTGCAAATTGGCTGCGGGGAACAAGCCGCGGATAGTTTCGTTCATAGAAGTTAACCTGTCTGAGCCGTTTGGAAACTGGACTCGTCTGGTCTAGTATTTAATGCGGAAAGATTTAGATTATGTTCGATTTTCGTCGAAAAAACCAATTCGAGTTCGGCGGGTTCGAAGCCGCGGACGATCGCGGCATCGAGATTCAAAAACTGCGCCGTGAAACTCGTCAGAGCATCTGGCACGAAACGCTGCGGCTGGTACGCGATATTTTCCTGATCGTCGTGGTTTTTGTGCTTTTCGGCGTCTTCATCGCGCAGCCGGTGGTTGTCGAAGGAACTTCGATGGTGCCGCAGCTTCACGACGGCGAACGCCTGCTGGTCAACAAGCTGATTTACTACAAGTTCAAGAGCGTCAGCTGGGGTCACATCGAGCGCGGCGACATCGTCGTTTTCTGGTACCCGAACGATCCCGACAAGAGTTACGTCAAACGCGTCATCGGACTTCCGGGGGAAACCGTCGAACTTCGCTCGGGAAAAGTGTTCATCAACGACAAACCGCTCGAAGAAAATTATCTCGATATCGATCACAACAAGAATCATCCGACGGTCAGTCCGAAACAGGTTTCGGATCACTATTATTTCGTCATGGGTGACAACCGCGACAATTCGTCCGACTCAAGAAACTGGGGACTTGTCCCCGAAAAATACATTTACGGGAAGGCGTTTTTTCGCTACTGGTCGCCGTCGAATATCGGATTTCTCAAGCACGGCAACTACAATCTTGATGAATCGGAGCGGATCGACGACATCCGTGCCGAAGGCGAACGATAGAAATGAATCTTGCAAAGAAGGCAATTTTGGTACTTGAAG
This sequence comes from Pyrinomonadaceae bacterium, assembly GCA_044229875.1. Classification (GTDB taxonomy): domain Bacteria; phylum Acidobacteriota; class Blastocatellia; order Pyrinomonadales; family Pyrinomonadaceae; genus JAFDVJ01. The sequence goes on from JBGASE010000013.1 coordinate 29,885, forward strand.
ACGGACGCACCTTTCACGGTGCGTCTTTTGGCGCTGAGGGCGAAACCATCGGGGAAATGGTCTTCAATACATCGATGACGGGATATCAGGAGATTCTGACCGATCCTTCATACGCCGGCCAGCTTGTCTGCATGACTTATCCGTTGATCGGAAATTACGGCGTTAATGAAGAAGACGTCGAATCGCGGCGCCCGTGGGTCGAGGGATTTGTCGTCAAAGAAGCAAGCCGCGTCGCGTCAAACTGGCGCGCGACAGAATCGCTCGATTCATATCTCAAACGTTACGGAATAGTCGGCATCGAACACATCGATACGCGGGCGCTGGTCCGGCACATCCGCGACAAAGGCGCGATGCGGGCCGCGATCTCTTCCGTAGAGGTCAATCCGGAAATTCTGCTGAGACGGGTCGTCGAGTCGCCGGAAATGGCGAACCGCGAGCTCGCGAGCGCCGTCACGATCGATGAAGCTTACGAATTTCCGGCCGCGGCCGATGCAAAGTTCCATGTCGTCGCGTACGATTTCGGCGTCAAAACGAACTCGCTCCGTGAATTTGCAAAGCGCGGATGCCGCGTCACCGTCGTCCCGGCGGAAACGACCGCCACAGATGTGATGTCGCTCAAACCCGATGGAATCTTCCTGTCGAACGGACCCGGAGATCCGTCATCGATGCGGTCGGTCGTCGGAGAAATTTCGAAACTTACCGCGAGCGGCGTGCCGATGTTCGGTATCTGTCTCGGTCATCAGATCATCGGACAGGTTTTCGGCGGCTCGACCTACAAGCTGAAATTCGGCCATCGCGGAGGAAATCAGCCGATCATGGATCTGACGACCGGCAAAGTCGAAATTACCTCCCACAATCATGGATTTGCGGTCGATGCAGACTCGCTTCCCGAATCGGTCGAAGTAACTCACGTTAATCTCAACGATCGCACGGTCGCCGGTCTCCGCCACCGCTCACTGCCTGTTTTCTCGGTTCAGTATCATCCCGAAAGCGCACCCGGCCCGCACGACTCCGAGTATCTCTTCAACCGATTTGTTCAGTTGATGGGTCGCGATTAGTTGTCCTGGTCGGTCATTCGTATTATTTCGTTGACCATTGTCCCCTTTTCAATCAGAACAGTTTTACCGTCCGGCGCCACGGCGATCCTGAATATACTTTCTTGCGGCCAGTCGCGAAGGCGTTCGGTCGCTGCCGATCGCAGGTCGAGCCGGTAAACCGCCGAGCCGTTGGCGTCGCCGGCGGCGATCGCCAGGGACTCGCCGTCGGGGAACCAATCGAACAGCGGCAGCTGCGCGGAGACAGGAGTTTCGTGCGTTTTGACGACCTCGCCGGAATCCGCGTCGAGCAGCGTCAGAACCAGACGGCGACGCCCTTCGACGGCGGGCGAAAAGCAAGCGACGATACGGCCGTCAGGCGACAATTGCGGCGAAAACACGAGCCGGTCCGAAAGGCGCCGCGGCGTTCCGCCGGTGACCGGAACGCGCCACAGTTTTTGCCGGAAAATGCTGCCGTCGTACGCGGTGAAAAGAAGATCGCTGTCCGTCGATTTCGTGATCGATGCGACCTCGCTGCCGACTTCGATCTTCGATTTTTGGGTTCCGTCACGGCTCATGCGCCGGATCTCGCCGCGCCCGTCGCGGTTTGAGATGTACAGGATGTCGTCACCGGACACGACGGGCGCGAACTCGGCGCTCGGATCCGACGTCAATTGACGGCGCTCGGAACCGTTTGTGTTCATCTCCCAAAGATCGGCGTTGCCGTTCTGCGTCGTCGAGAAAACGATGCGATCGGCGGTTGTCCAGCTTGTTCCGAGCGGGAGCAGGCTTTCGTCTCCGGATTTTGTGATCAGTACCGAAGGATTGACATTCTCGCCGATCCGGAACGAAACGATGCTCGTGATCTTGTTCGCGCGGACGGAAAAGATCGACGTCGAATCCGCGGTCAGACTGAGTCCGAACGTTCCGCTGACTCCGTTTCCGATCATCCGCGCGCCGCCGTTGATGTCGGCGATCCAAACCTCGTCGGTGAGATTCGGCGAATCGGACGGATACGCGATGAACGCGACGCCGCTCCCGTCTTCCAGCCACGCGATCGGTCCGATCCATCGGAACGCCTTGAGATCGAGCATTTTTTCTTCACCGGAATTTCGGTCGATTACGACGATCGACATCGATCCAGAATCGGGAGCGCGAACGACGCCGGCAAGAAATCTTCCGTCCGATGAGATCGCAGTGTGTTCAAAACCTGCAGCCGACGGTCGGCGCGAAATGACCTGCTGATTCCCGCCGTCAGCGTCCGCGACGACCAGCGTCGACGCCGGTCCTTCGTCTTCGTTTCGGATAAACGCGATCATTCGGCCGTCTTTCGAGGCCGCCGGAGCGCTGTCGATATCGCTGAGCAGCGTTTGCGTCGCGCCGCCGATCGCCGGAACGCGGAACAACTCACCGCGTCGCGAGTCGGGCGGATAAACTGAAAAGTACAGGTTGTCGCCGAGCGCCGAAAATTCCATTCCGATCAACCGCCCTCGGACCGTCGGAACGATCTCCAGTGAGTTCGCCTGATCCGCGTGACGAAGAATGATCGATCGCGTGTTTCCGCTGTGGGTTGCAAGCGCAAGGTATTTTCCGTTCGGCGAAACGGCTACCGTTTCAACTGCCGAGTCCGAATAGACATTTGTCACGACGACGTTCCGGAACGCGCGGTCAAAACGGCTTTTGCGAAGCAGGTAACCGATAGAAACCGCGGCGATGACGGCGAGAAGCACGAATCCGAGTCCGATCGCGGCAAATCTGCGCCGATCGCGACCGGAATCGCTTTCCGGCGCCCTGCCGTCTTCGGGTTCACTTCTGACCTCTGCAGCCCATCGATAACCGCGCCGCGGAACGGTTTCGATGTATTTCACCGAAGAGTCGTATGACCCGAGCGATTTGCGGAGCGTCAGGATGTTTTGCGACAGCGTCGATTCTTCAACGAACGTTCCGGCCCAAACTTCGTCGAGAAGCGTTTCTTTTGTCACGACATTGCCGCCGTGGCGTATCAGAACCGCGAGCGTCTCAAGCGCCTTCGGTGTCAGCGGAACCAGTTCATCACCGTGCCAAAGCGAGGATTTATCGAGATCAAGACGGAAATTTCCAAATAGAAAAGTCGCTTGATCGCCCGTGGTTGTTGAATTTGATAACTCTCTCATCCAAATTTCAAAACTCTTTCAAGACATCAGATCGGATCATGGAGCAGAATCAGCCCCGATGTAGCGAGCATCAAACGGATGTGAACAGGACTGAAAGCAACGGATGAGCATCCGGTCTTGCTTCATCAAGAAAAGCAAACGCGAATCGTCGCGCTTGCGTCGGGAATCCGAAACCGGCCTACTCCGCAAGACCAGCGCCGGTTTCGCTTTCCGAATCCAAGTTCGAAAATTAACACGTTTATGAACCGAGTCAAAACAATCGTCGTCGTTATATCGTTTCTCGTTGTCTTCGCGTCGTTCGCATCGGCGCAGTCGCCGCAGATGGCGGCCGCCGGCCAGCTTTATCAGGAGAAGAAATTCGCCGAAGCCGCAAATGCATTCGCGGAGATCACCAAGTCAGAACCGTCCAACGGCCGTGCTTGGTACTTTCTTGGCATGTCGCTTCACTCGCTCGGGCGATACCGCGAGGCGATCGCCGCGTTTGAACGGAATGTCGCGATCGCGCGGAATCCGTCGTCAATGTACAACATCGCCTGCGGGCATGCCCGCTTGAAAGAGCTCGACAAAGCATTTGAATGGCTTGAAAAGGCGCTCGGCGCCGGCGCGGCGTTCACGACCAACATTGAGTCCGATCCCGATCTCGAGAATCTGCGTGCCGATCCGCGGTTCAAAAAGATGACCGAAATCGCGGACCGAGCCCGGCGGCCGTGTATGTTCCTCGCCGAAGCCCGTCAATTCGATTTCTGGGTCGGCGACTGGGACGTTTTCAATCCGGCCGGACAGAAGGCCGGGACCAACTCCGTACAGCTTTTTTCAAACGGTTGCGGATTGATGGAAAATTGGGTCGGAACTCAGGGCGGCGACGGCAAAAGCATCAATTTTTTTGATTCGGGAACGAAAAAATGGTATCAATCATGGATCGGAAGCGGCGGCGGCGCACTTCGTTATTCGGGAACGTTCAATAACGGAGCGATGCGGTTCGAGGGCGAGACAATCGGCGCCGACGGCAAAACGACGCAGCAGAAACTTACGTTTTCCAAAATCGACGAAAATACCGTCCGGCAACTCGCCGAAATATCTGCCGACGGAGGTAAGACCTGGACCGTGAGCTACGACTTCAAATACGTCAGGAGAAAACAGTGAACCGACTCGCGAAGATTCTCTTTCATATCGGAAATTCGATCCTGTTGCTGATCGGGTTCGGTCATCTCGCGGCTCATTTGTCGCCGCCGCCGTCGCCGGTCGATGAAAACCAGCGCAGATTTCTTGAGTTGTTCGGATCGACGCGGTTTGAAATGCCGTCGGGAGAAATGCGCAGTTATGAAGAGATCATGACTGCCTACAGCTTCTATTTCATCGTCTTTCCGATCGGGACGTCGCTCTTGTTGTGGATCGCCGGCGGTGAACCGAGGATTCTCCGGCGTTCGCTGTTCGTCGTGATACTCATGATGGTCGCCATCGCGATCGCGACACTGAAGTTCGCGATACTGCCGCCGGCCGTGATGATGATCACTATCGCGGTCTTGTTCGCCGCGGCAATCCTCGCATCGCGTGAAAAGTAAATCCCTCTACGTGCTTTTTTGACGATGCAGGTCTGCACGGCAGCGGCAACAAGATCGCAATCGAGCTGAGCATCATCACGCGCGCCGGTCAGGTAGAATAGCGAACGATCGTTCGAAGACATCATTTTTTTGCCCGGAACCCGCATTTTTGCTTGATTCCTTGCGATTACGACAGCTTCACGTTTGAATCTTCGACCAAAAATCGGCCATAATTCCCCTTTTGCCTGTCCGGGTTGATTTTCACTTGCTGAACAGGCACGCACTTTTCAATTTAAAAACTTAACAGAGAGGGATTTAGACGTGGAACTTTACTTGGTTCTTATTATCAGTGCGTTAGCGATCGGGTTTGCATTTTTCCTGATCCAGAACGTCATGAAGCGCGATACCGGGACGCCTGAGATGCAGACGATCTCGAACGCGATCAAGGAAGGCGCGGAAGCTTTTCTTTCGCGGCAGAACAAAACCATCGGAACGATGTCTGTTGCCGTCGCGCTTTTGCTCTTCTTGCTTTACGCGTTCGTGCGTCCGGAAAGCAGTGCCGATCCGCTCAAGCCAATGCCGCTTGCGTTGTGGACGGTGGCGTCTTTCGTTTTCGGGGCTGCGTGCTCGGTGGTTGCCGGTTACATCGGGATGTGGATCTCGATCCGCACGAATATCCGCACCGCTTCGGCGGCGACGCGTTCGCTCAACGACGCGCTTCAGACCGCGCTCCGCGGCGGAGCCGTATCGGGACTCTTCGTGGTCGCGATGTGCTTGCTCGGCATTTCGATCTTGTTCCTTTTGGTTAAAGCGACCGGAGTCGATTCACGGAGCATTCCGCTCGTCATCGCCGGATTCGGCTTCGGCGCATCGTTCGTCGCGTTGTTTGCGCAGCTCGGCGGCGGAATCTATACGAAAGCGGCCGACGTCGGCGCCGACCTTGTCGGTAAAGTCGAAGCCGGCATTCCTGAAGACGATCCGCGCAATCCCGCGGTTATCGCTGACCTCGTCGGCGACAACGTCGGCGACTGCGCCGGCCGCGGCGCCGACCTGTTCGAATCGACGGCGGCCGAAAACATCGGCGCGTTGATTCTCGGAGCGTCGCTCTTTGCGGCCAACGCCAAGCTCTTCTCGCCGTCGCAGCAGCTCGGCGTGATCCTGTTCCCGCTCGTTGTCAGCGCGCTGTGCATCATTGCGTCGATCATCGGCGTCATGATCGTCAGAACGAAAGACGATTCGAAGAACCCGATGCAGGCGCTCAACACCGGTTATTATGTGACCGCGGTTCTGGCCGCGTTGCTCTTCGGCGGCGCTTGCTACTTCCTGCTCAACCCGAAGAATGCCGAGGGCGTTCCGACCGCTCCCGAAGCCTGGATCTACTTCTGGGCGTGCGGCGTTATCGGATTGTTGACCTCGGTCGCGTTTTTGTTCATCACGCAGTACTACACCGAATCGGATTACCGTCCGGTCCAATCGATCGCAAAGGCTTCCGAAACCGGTCCGGCAACGAACATCATCAGCGGCATTGCCGTCGGACTTGAATGCGTTGCGATGCCGATCATCGTCATCGCCGTCGCTTTGGTGACGTCATACTTCCTCGGCGAAGCATCGGGTCTCCAAAAGGCCGGGCTCTTCGGTACGGCCGTTGCGACGATGGGTATGCTCGGTACCGCCGGATACGTGCTTGCGATGGATGTCTTCGGCCCGATCACGGACAACGCCGGCGGAATCGTTGAAATGTCGAATCAGCCCGCGGAAGTTCGCGATAAGACCGACAAGCTCGATTCGGTCGGAAACACGACCAAGGCGCTGACGAAGGGATATGCGGTCGGATCGGCGGCGCTTGCTGCGTTCCTGCTGTTTTCAGCGTATCTCGACGAAGTCGAGCATTACGGTCTGAAACTCGAATCGATCAACCTTGCGAAACCGGCCGTTTTTGTCGGCGGCATGCTCGGCGCGATGCTCGTGTTCCTTTTTGCCGCGCTGGCGATCAAGGCCGTCGGCAAAGCCGCGCAGGCGGTTATCGAGGATGTTCGGTCGCAGTTCAAGAACGATCCCGGCATCATGGAAGGCACGTCGAAGCCGAATTACGGACGCACGGTCGATATCGTTACCAAATCGGCGTTGCGTGAAATGGTTCTGCCGGGAATTCTCGCGGTCACGCTTCCGGTCGTTGTCGGCGTCGTTTTCCGAATGCTCTACAACGCTCTTGGCGGCGGCGCTTCGCTGAGCTCCGCGACCGGTGCCGAAGTCGTTGCCGGATTCCTGATGGTTGCGACGATCGTCGGAATTCTGATGGCGCTCTTCCTCAACAACTCGGGCGGAGCTTGGGACAATGCGAAGAAGTACATCGAAACCGGCGCGTATGGCGGCAAGGGTTCGGATTCGCATAAGGCTGCAGTCGTCGGCGATACCGTCGGCGATCCGTTCAAGGACACGGCTGGCCCGTCGCTGCACGTTCTGATCAAGCTTTTGGCGACGATCACGCTCGTGCTCGCTCCGTTCTTTATCTGATCGGACGAAAATGCAATAGTCATGGCACGGATCCATCTCGGGTCCGTGCCGTTTCTTTTCAGATCGCGTTCCACCACGGAACCGCGAGAACGTCGGGCGCGATCCAACTCGTTTCGTCGCCTCCGTGAATCAGCAAACCTCCCAGACATTCGCCATGATACTCCTTCATGAAACTCCTCAAGCCTTTTACATCGCGGAGCGTCGGGCGCGTTGAGGACTTGATTTCAATCGGCAGGAGCCCGGTCGGCGTTTCGATGACGAAATCCACTTCTTCCCCAATTTGCGTTCGCCAAAAAAAGACGTCTGAACGGCTGATTGAAGAATCCCGCCAAACGAGAAGGTCCAACAAAACCAGGTTCTCGAGAATTTGCCCATCGGGTGGAGTATTTGAAAGAAACGAGGCAAGTCCGGTGTCTCCCCAATATAGTTTCGGCGATTTCACGAGTCGCTTTGTCCGGTTTGACTCGAACGCTGGCAACCGGAAAATCATGTACGAGGTTTCGAGGAGATTGAGATAGCGGTGAGCCGTCGATTGCGGCAACGCGGCGTCGCGAGCAATATCGGATTGATTCACGATTCCACCGATCCGATTTGCAGCGATTCGCATCAGGCGCCGAAAATCGGGAAGCGAAGAGATTGCGGCGAGATCTTGAAGATCGCGTTCAAGATATGTCCGAACGTACCCGTCGAACCAAATATTCCGATCCTGGTCCGTCTTCAATTCCAGCGCCGGCGTAGGCAAACCGCCGCGAACCGCCAGGTTTTGCCAGCTTTCCTTTGTTGCCGTCGATTGAGAGACGATCGACGGCCATTCGGAAACCCGGTTTGCAACAAAGTCACCCCAAATCCCGCATTTTCCAAGTCCCATTTGTTCACGCCGTGTCATCGGCCACAGCGTCATGTAGCTCGCCCGCCCTGCCTGTGACGCCGTTATCTTGTTCATTAGCAGCTGGTTAGCTTACCCGGTCAGACCAAAGCGGCCGGCCCGGCGGTCGCCGTCGATACGGCGTTTGACCTCGATCAAAACCGACGGTTCACGCTGAACTTCATCAAGCGTGACCGGGAGCGTTCC
>JBGASE010000148.1:0-8487 GCA_044229875.1 Pyrinomonadaceae bacterium
GTCGGGATGGGCTTCCTGACGGTGATTTATTCGATCCGCGGCTTTCAAAGCGTTCAGTCGAATCCGGTCCTCGCCGCGTCCTACTTCAATTACGCCGCACTTGCGATCGGTTTTGCGATTCTCTACGATAACTTGGACGGGCGCGTCGCACGGGCGACGCGAACCGCGACGGAAATCGGAGTCCAGCTTGATTCGCTCGCCGATGTCGTCACGTTCGGGATCGGCCCGATCGCACTAGTTTACGCGTGGGGAATCGGGTCGGTATTTCCCGACCAGACGCCGATGCACAATCTCGGCGTGTTTCTTTTGTTCGCATATCTGATGTGCGGGGCGTTCCGGCTCGCGCGGTTCAATCTGCAGGCGACACGGCCACGCGTCCTGATCGAGGGAACGCCGAAGGTCGACAAAAAGAACTTTGTCGGACTCCCGATCCCGCCGGCGGCCGGACTGATGGCGTCAATCATTCATTTCGCGCCGCAACCACTGAGCGCGTACACAGCCGACTATGCCCGATTGTTCGGAATCATGGTCCTCGTCCTGCTCGGGCTGCTCGGTCTGCTGATGGTCAGCACGATCCGCTACAACAGCTTCAAGACCGCGGGCAACAGCCGGACGAACATCTACGTCGTACTGCTGATCGCTGCAACCGCGATGTTCATCTGGTTTTATTCGCAATACGCGTTGCTGTTGATTTCACTGATTTATGTCTCGCACGGTGTGATCTGGTATGTCTTCAGTTTGATCGCGCCGCGGAAAAAAGCCGACGAAGAACTCCTTGAAACCGAAATCACAAATTGATTGCCGACCGACCCGACTGAGAGTTGGATTACCGGAGTAGACTCCGATCAGCCGCTTTCTACCGTCGTCGCGCGAATTCCGGTTATCCGCGCGCTGCCGGCAACCTGCCAATCACGAAAATCATTTAGCGTGTTTTGTGTGTTTCGCGGGCAAACCTGATCCGCGTTGGATTCAATCTTCGCGTTTGCGCTTGGCCTCGATAGAGGTCACGTTCGCCTTTCGCCGCTTTCGTTCGAAAACACGCTCGTCGTCGTCATACTCGCGGCCGGCGGCAACGACCAACGTCAGCAGCGTCAAAAACGTGAGCGTTATCGCCGTCGTGTGAAGTACGAAATCGAAAATACTGTGGACAAGGATCGAAAAACATCCGGTCATCGCGCCGAGCGCGATTCCGCGACGGTAAACGTTGTCGGTCCGAACGCTTTTCATTCCGACCCTGAAGAATCCGCCGATAAAAGCAAGACTCAGAATCAACCCGACGACGCCGGCATCGGCCAGAATCTGCAGGTAATCGTTGTGGGCCTGCTCAACGCGCCCCATTCCGTTCATCGTGTCGAATTGGGTGTAAGCCGCGGCATATGCCCCGATTCCGGCACCGAACGGGAGATTCGCGACGATCACGTCGAGCGTCACCTTCCAGATGTGAAAACGGTTCGCCGAAAAATCATCCGATTTCGCCGTTTCCGCGATCCTTGTCAGCGATGATTCGCCGCCGACAAAGATCGATCCGAAGACGACGATCACGAGGAGCAGTGCCGCCAGTGCCACCTTGACCGCGATCTGATTGCCGCTTTTCGCGCGTCCGGTGACGATCACCAGAAATACAAGCGAACTGACGAGAGCGAGCAGTCCGCCGCGCGAGCCGCTCAGAATCAGCGAGACGCCCATCAGCAACACCGCGGTGATGACGATCAGTCGCTTTTCACGCGGGATCGAACCCGTAAACAGCATCCCGAGCGGTACGGCGATCAGCATTTCAATTAGCGCGGCATAATTGTGCCGGTTGACGAACGATCCGAAGGGCTGTGCGGCATGCTGCGCATCGTAAAGCCCGTATATCTTTGTCGGGCTGAGAACATACTGCAGAATCGCGTAGAACGAGAACAAGAATCCGAAAACGATCAGAACCGAAGAAAGCCGCCGGATTCGGGCGACGCTGTCGATTGACGCGAGCATCGCCGCAAAGTACAGAAACAGCGCGAAAAAATGGAGCGCGAACATCTGTGTCCAGAACGGTTCGATCGAGATCGTCCGCCGAATCCCTTCGAGTCCGGCCTGCGACGCGAGACTCCCGAACGGGATTACCTGAAACAATGCATATACGACGGTCAGAAAGATCGGAATCTGAAGAAACGAGCGATTGACGCGAACCGCACCGCGACGCAAGGAGTCCACCGCCCAGATCACGACAACGAGCGCGATCAGCAAATAGACGAAGGCGATGATCGGCTGATGAACTGCCCCGTATGCGAGCGTCGAGAAAACGACGATCACGCACAGCAGCGCGAATACGAATCGGTTCAGGAATGTAGTTTCTGAGCTCATTTCAAAGTTTTTCGATCGTGAAGTCGTCGAGCCAAACCGAGCCGACGATCGGACATGCCTCGCCGCAATACGCCCGATCCAACCGAATCAGAACGCCCTCGGTATCTCCGGGAACGTTGAAATCTACCTTGACCTGCGACCAGTCGTTCGAATCGGTCGGAAACGCAGGGCTCGTCGCCAGAATCTTGTTGTCAACCGCATTGACAATCTCGATCAACGGAGTGCCGGCGCTTTTCAGATTTTCGGTTCTGACCCAGAATCCGAGTTTGTAACGCTTCCCGGGCTCGACCGCGAGCACTTGCCAAAAATTCTTGATCTCGATCGCCGAAAAACCGGTAAAATTGAGCCGCAACGCCCGATTGCCATCGCGTTTCTTGAGCTGATCCGTGCGAATTTCAAGTTTTTCAGCCCGAACTACCTTCCAGTTGAAATAAACCTTCTGAGCATCGTCGGGAATCGGACTTTCAAATCCGCCGTTCTGAATCTCCTCGGCTTTGGCCTGCGGTTCGAGCGCCAGTTGATGTACGAACGCCGCCGCCGACCGATAAAATTTCTTTTCGTAAAGTGCCTGCGCGATCACCTTCGCGACGTCCTGGTGATCCTGCTTCTGTTCGGCCGTCAGCGTGTTCCAGATCCGAAGTGAATCGGTCGCCATTTCGCGGGCCGCAAAGAACTTGGCGAGATCGGTTCGGACGTCGGAACGCGGGCCGGCGATGTTTTCGATCTTGGCGACGTCCTTTTCAAAATACTCCCACGTCAATGCAAACACCTGTTCGCGGTATTCGCGTCCAGATTCGGCCACTAACCTAAGTTCTTTAACCGCTTCGTCTTCACGGCCGCGACGGAGCAGATAGTTGGACAGATGCCATCGCGGAAAACTGTAATTCGGCGCAAGGTCGACGGCTCGTTTGAATGATTGCTCGGCCCGCTCAAACTGCTCGTTCTGTTCAAGCGCGCGGCCGAGTTCGACCCACGCCCGATGATCGTTTGGTGCATTCCGCACCATTTCTTCAAAGCTGATCACCGCACGCGACGCGGCATCCGCGGAGAACTCGTCTTTGAGCACGGTTCCGACAAGCCAGTTCGTGATCGGATCACGCGGGCTCAGTTCCTGGCTGAATTTCGCGATCTCGGCGGAATTCGGCGAATTCGGCGGCGTCAGCGCGCCGAGCATGTTGCCGATCTGCCAGCGGATCGCGAACCAACCGAATGTGAGCACGATCAGCACAATCGTCCCGAGCACGATCTTGCCAGTGAGATTCGTCGTTTTGATTTCGAAAAAAGGTTCGGCCACGATGTTTGAAAATTATTCGATTTGGTTATTTTAATCAAGCAAAATACGCCGCGATCTTCTCGACAACGTATTCCTGCTGATCCGGCCTGAGCTCCGGAAAAATCGGAATCGCGAGCGATTCACGCGACGCCCATTCACTCTCCGGATAATCGCCTGCGCCGCCTCCGAGATATGCAAAACATTCCTGAAGGTGAAGCGAAACCGGGTAGTAAATGTCCGTCCCGATTCCCTGCTCCGCGAGATAAGATTTGAGTTTGTCGCGACCTTCAGGTACGCGGATGACGAACTGATTGTAAATATGGCGGCAATTCGGGCGGACGAAAGGCAGTCCGATTATTTCCGTAAGTCCGGCATCGGTGAACAATTCCCGATAACGTTCGGCGTTTGAATGACGGCGATCCGACCAATTGTCGAGATGCGGAAGTTTGACACGAAGGATCGCGCCCTGAAAGCCGTCAAGACGCGAATTGAGCCCGACCCATTTGTGATAATAGCGTTCGAAAGATCCGTGGACCCGGAGCGCGTTCAGTTTGTGCGCCAGTGCATCATCATCGGTCGTCATAAATCCGCCGTCACCCATCCCGCCAAGGTTTTTTGACGGGTAGAAACTGAAGCAGCCGATCTCGCTCATGGCTCCGGCCCGAACGCCGTTTTCTTCTGCCCCGATCGCCTGCGCCGCGTCCTCGACCAACGGAATTCGGTGGCGCTCCGCGATCGCGCGAAGTTCGGTCATATCGGCACACTGACCGTAAAGATGAACCGGCTGAATGGCTTTTGTCCGTTCGGTGATCTTCGATTCGATCTGCGTAACATCGATATTGAAAGTTTTTGGATCGATATCGACAAAAACCGGCGTCGCGCCGAGACGCGTGATCGCCGAAACCGTCGCGAAAAAACTGTATGGAGTGGTGATCACCTCATCACCGGGACCGATGTCGAATGCCATCAGCGCAAGGAGAAGCGCATCCGTACCCGAAGCGCAGGCGATCGCGTGCTTCGTTCCGCAGTATGCCGCGAGTTCGGACTCAAGTGCGGCGACTTCCGGTCCGAGTATGAATCCGTTTGAATCAAGAACACGGCCGAGCGCGGCTTCGATCTCCGGGCGAAGCAAGGCGTTCTGCTCAGTCAGGTCTAAGAGCGGGACTTTCATGATGCCTGAATTTTACCGAATCAGGGTGAAGTTTGCATTTTGAATCAAACTTTTTTAGCCTTGACGCTTATGAATCCCGACAAGTCGCAACATGCGTCCGAGATAATCGGAAAGCTCAGGAAGGCGTACCCTGACGCTCATTGTGCATTGAATCACTCAAATGCCCTCGAATTGCTCGTCGCGACGATTCTTTCGGCGCAGTGCACCGATGAGCGCGTCAATATCGTGACCGCCGCGTTGTTTCGCAAGTACCGTTCGGCAAAGGACTTTGCCGACGTTTCCCAGGAAGAGCTCGCGGATGACATCAAATCGGTGAATTTTTTCAACAACAAGGCGAAAGCGATCCGCGGTGCGGCCCGGAAACTGATCGAAGACTTCGGCGGCGAGGTTCCGCAGACGATGAACGAACTCCTGACACTGAACGGCGTCGCCCGCAAAACCGCGAACGTCGTTCTCGGCAACGCGTTCGGGATCGCGTCGGGCGTCGTGGTCGACACGCACGTCGCACGACTGTCGCAACGACTCGGGCTGACGGAAGAGACCGATGCCGTGAAAATCGAGAATGACCTGTCCGAAATCGTCCCGAAGAAGCACTGGGTGATGTTCCCTCATTGGCTTATCACGCACGGCCGGACGGTCTGCAAAGCCCGCAATCCAAAATGCGCCGAATGCGTGATTGAATCGATCTGTCCGAAACGCATTTAGGATTTTCGATTTTGGATTTTCGTTAGAGTTTCGCCTTCAGGCGAGATCGCGCTCAAGAACTCTGAATTCGTTGTAGAATCTTGAACTTCTTGAACCGATTGAATCTTAAATCTTGAACCGATTGAATATTGAACAATCCCGATATGAACCCTGAAAACGTAACTGTTGTGTTCAATGGCTTTTTCCAGTTAAACGGGAAGGAAAAGCTGGCGTTGGTCGAGGCCATCAACGAGTACTTCGATTCGAACGACCGCGATCCGATCAGGGCTCGTCACGAAATCGAATTCGCGAAGATCGAATTCTCCGATGAAAATCGCTGTAAGTGCTGCGGACGCGGACAGTAATTTCGGCTTTCAAAAACAAATCCGATGAAGATCATTACCGCAACCCTTGAGCATGTTCCGGGGATCCTGACGATGCTCCGCGAATTCGCCGAGTTCGAAAAGCTCTCCGAATATTACGAGGTAACCGAAGAACGGCTTTCAAACGCGTTGTTCGGCGATTTCAAAACGGCGGAGGCGCTGGTCGTGACCGACGGCCGGACGCTTGCCGGATATGCCGTCTTCTACCCGAGTTTTTCGACGTTCCGCGGGCAGTCGGGCTTTTACCTCGAAGACCTTTACATTCGGAGCAATTTCCGCGGACGACGGCTGGGTGAAAAAATGCTCGGCGAGATTGCCCGGATCGGACGCGAACGCGGATATGAACGGATCGATTTCACCGTTCTCGACTGGAACGAGGCGGCGATGAAGTTTTATCGCAAACTTGGCGCCGTCAGCGATGAATCGGATATTCACTTCAAGTTCACCGATGACGCGTTCCGAAAACTTTGACGCACTGTTCGCAAAACGATGTCTGACCAGACCTGTACTGAATTGCTGAATATGAACGATGTCGACGCATATCTTTCGAATATACCGCCCGGCCATCGCGAGGCTCTGGAGAGGATCCGCGCCAAGGTTCGCGTGTTGGTGCCGTCAGCCTCCGAATCAATAAGTTACGGTGTTCCGACGTTCAAGTACTTCGGGATGCTCTGCAGCTATGCGGCCTTCCGTAATCACTGCAGTTTTTTCCCGGGCAAACAACCGATCGTCGAGTGTGCCGACGATTTGTCCGGTTTCAAGACCTCGGCCGGCACGGTCAGGTTTGGCATCGACGCGCCGATCCCGGATGAAATCTTGGAGAAACTGGTCCGGATCGCCGTCGCGCGCAACGAATTGCGGGCCGCGAAGTCCAAGCGGTGAGTCTGCCGCAATCGGTCGCGATTTCCGGACAACACGTTTCGTCTCCCTGGTCATTTTGCGGTCAAGCTTCTCTCTTCCGAAATCCCGGCAAATTCGGCTAATCCGCAACGACTTCACGCCAACCTTCATAGATCATGACCATAGCGAAAGTGTCCAGCTCGCAATACTTTCTAAGCCCGGCAATTATCGCCGCGCGGACCGCATCGGGCAGATCTTCATGTTGAAGTCGATAGTAAGCCGCCATTGCGGCTCCTCCCTCCCGGATCTCGTCGATGTCAACCGCCTCAATTTCGGCCGGGTCGATATCGTCGAACAGCGGCGGCAGTTGCTTGTACGGATCCACAAGTCGACCGTCCGCACCGCGCGCAACCCACGCGTGCGACCGATAGTTCAGACTTTCGATCTCCGATCCGTAAATCGGCCGTGAATATCGATCCTGAAGAAACCGGCTCGATTCGATCATCGCCGGCAGGACGTATTTGATCGAGTTCGATCCGCCCATCCGCGGATGATAAAAGCATCTTTGGACGATGTCGAGCATGTCGATCATCGAACGTGTGCCGTGCCAGGATTCGGACGAAGATCGTGTGCTGTTCGTCAATGTCCGGACAAATTCCATCAGCTCGCCCCGATCAGGCAAATCGCGCCCGCGGTTTTTCAGTTGTTCGTAGATCTGTGCCAGCACCGTGTTTTCGTGCGCGGCGTAACGAAAAACGCTTCCCTGATCGTTTTCGAGAACCGACTTCAACCGCCGGACAAATTCGAAGTTCGGGAACCTGCCGGCTTCGACGTTCAGATATTCGTCGGCGTGCCGTACCGTTCCATCGGCGTCGACTGTATGATGGGAAAACTGAAACGCGATCACCTCATAAGGACGCAGTCCGCGATTTATCGGGACGGCCGGAGCGGCGGTTTCGAAATCGATGAAATGAAGCGGAAAAGTCCAGGAGCCAAGTTCATCTCGAAGGGCATCGACCTCAAAATGCGGCGTGTTATCGCGATGTTTGTTTTTGCTGACCTGAAGCCATTGGCGGTCGGATTTTGAAAGTCCGGGTTTGGCCGGCTCCGCCGATGGAATATGGTGCCGTTCGATTTCTGACATACGAATGACGCCCTCCGCTATCAGGTCGTCTTTGTTGAGAAGATTCCAGACGTCAAGAACGGTCGGCTCCAAACATTCTTCGGCGGTCCAACCGAGAGCCTCGGTCCAGCATTGTTCGAACCCGCTTTTTTTCCCGGATTCGGAGGTCAGGTCGTAGCTTCGGAATTCACATTTTCCGCAGACCGATGTGATCGATGGCGGTATTCTGAGGTCATTGCAGTCGGCTTCGGACAACAATGCGATCCGGTCAACGAATGCTTCGCCGGCAACGATCGAACATGCATCGTCGGCGGAAATTCTGACCAGTATCTGCGGGTCGAGATCTTCGGCCGAAAGCCCGTCGGCGACATTCACAAATGGTCGCGAACCATGTTTTTCAACCTTCAGTTTCTGGTTGAGTCCGTCAGTCGGACATGCCTTCGATTTGTCGGCAAGCATCAGAAATGCCCGCACCTCAAGATCCGGAAAGGCGTTCTCAACGACGTACTTCTGAAACGCGACGTCTTCGATAATGTCGATCCATCGCCTGGAAACGGAGCCGTCTTTGTTGAGAAACTTGTCCGTCGCGGGGTCGAACGACTTCGCCTTGACTTCGATCAGTTCGAGCACGTCTCCGCGTTTGACCAACACGTCCGCTCTGACAAAGCAG
>JBGASE010000149.1:0-8484 GCA_044229875.1 Pyrinomonadaceae bacterium
CGAGCACGCCCGAGAAGATCAGCGAGCAAATCGCCCGCGATGTTTCGGCCGGCATTCCGACCAGCCACGGCAGCCAGTATTTTTTCATCTCGGCCTCGCCCATCATTTCCCACGGATGGACGAAGACGGCCATCCCAAGCTCTTCGCAGGCCGTGAAGAAATCAAAGAATCGCGGCTCACCGAGATTTAACTGATTGACGTTGGAGCCGATCTGGACGCCTTTGAGGCCGATCTGCCGGCAGCGTTCAAGCTCGCGGATCGCGAGCGACGTGTCTTGCATCGGAAGCGTTCCGAGTCCGAGAAAACGCTCCGGAAACCGCGTGACGATCTCGGCGATTCCGTCGTTGAGGAATTTCGAGGTTTCGTCACAGTCCGCCGGTTTCGCCCAGTAATTGAACATCACCGGAACCGTTGAAAGCACCTGGATATCGACGTCCTGGGCGGCGAATTCTTCGATCCGCCGTTCGGGAGACCAGCAGTTATCCTCGATCTCGTGAAAAAAATGCCCGTCATCCTTGAGCATCCGGGCGCAACACGGTTTGTGATGATCGAGCGTGATGAATCCGCCGTAACCGAATTTTTCTTTCCAACGCGGAATCTCGCGCGGCAGAATATGGGTGTGGATATCGATCTTATGCATTTTGGGTTTTCGATTTTGGATTTTGGATTTTCGGGAGGAACTCCGGATGGATCGTGAATCTTCTTTGATGCGCTCATCAGGACGAGCAGATCCAAAATCCGCAATCCAAAATCCAAATAACGGGTTATCCGACGACCGGCGGCGGTTCCATTACTGCGCCGCAGTCGTTGCATGTTCGCAAATCAGCATCGCCGTAAAACTTGCGGAAGACACCCTGGAACTGATTAACGATGTCGGTAAGCTGGAAATACTCCTCGAAGAGCTTGGCGTTGCAGTTTTCGCAGAACCAGAGCAGACCGTCGAGCTCGCCCTCGCGCCGCTTGCGTTCGATGACAAGCCCGACGGTATTCGCGCCACGGATCGGATTATGCGGAACACGCGGCGGAAGCAGAAAGATCTCGCCTTCGCGGATCGGAACATCGACCGCTCTTCCGTCTTCCTGTATCTTGACCGTGATATCGCCCTCGATCTGATAGAAAAACTCCTCGCCTTCTTCCCAGTGATAGTCCTTTCGCGAATTCGGCCCGCCGACAACCATGACGATGAACTCGGCGTCCTGATAGACCAGTTTGTTGCCGACCGGCGGTTTGAGAAGATGACGGTTGTCGTCGATCCATTTTCTGAAATTGAACGGTCTGGTTATCGGCATGTCATTTTTCGAAAAGCAGCCCAATCGGCTTTCCGGCCTCCTTATCCTGTTCAGAATAATCGAATCCGAGCGCCTTTGTAAGCGTCGCGGCGACCTGATTCTGGTAGATCGTCGGTGATTTTGTCCATTCGCCCCGGAGTTTCCAGTCGGGTGAGATGAACGCCATCCAGATATTGCGCGCCTCGGGGACGTCTTCACCATGGCCGTACCAGTCTTTCTCGGTCGATCCGCGGCCGTGATCGACCGTGATCAGAACGGTCGTTTTGCCGCGATATTGCGGATCGGAATCGATGAATTTGAAGAGCTTTTCAAGATACGAATCGGTGCGGCGAAGGGCGTCGATCATCCGATCGTAGTTTTTGTCATGTGCCCAGTCGTCGGTTTCGCCGAGCCCGATGTAAAGAACACGCGGCCGATAGGTTTTGAGATGATGCATCGCAAAGCTGAACGTGTAAAAGTCGTGCCGGACCGAATCCCACGGCGTCGGCGCTTCGGTCTGCAACTGATTGAGGAGTTTGAGCGAGGGGATTCGCGGCCGATACTCTTCAAAACCGGCATTCACCTCGAACGCTTCCGGGTCGGTCAAAACGATCTCATTGAAGACGTTCCAGGATGCAAATACCGCGACGTCGTCATGGCCGAGCTTCATCTTCTTTTGGAGAAACTGCAGAAACGAAGGGAATCGGTTCTGAATCCGATCGTTGCTGTTGATGACTTCGTCGCGGGCGCGGCCAGTGACGATCTCGGAATAGCCGGGATACGAGAACAGCAGATTGTTCGTTGTTTCAGCTCGGCTTCCGCGTTCGCGGTTACCGGCGATCGAGCCGCGCTCGCGCATCAGTTTCCAAAAGAACGGCATCAATTTCTCGCGCCGCTGAACCGGCATCGGTGCATCGAATGTCCGGTACGTCTCGCGTTTTGAACCGTTCTTGTAAATTTTCTGATAAAGTTCGCGATCGAGTCCGCCGAATATCTCCTGTGTCCGGGCCCCGTCAAGCGTCACGAGGATCACGTTGCGCGTTTGTGTTTGTCCGGCAACCGACAGGGAAGCGGTCAGCAAAAGTGCGACAAGTGCAATTCTCATAAATATTAGAGATTGATCACCGCGTTCATGGTTCGCCAGTTTCGGGCGGTCGAAGCGGTTTTCAGCTTATTTTCGATGAACTTTTTCCCAAGCGCGCTGTCGGCGACGCCGGCGAGCAGCAAGCAATAGATATCGCGGCCGCGAATTTCGAAGCGTTCATTCGGTGATTGCTGCGCGAGCAAAAGTTCGGCTTTTTCGTCCGGTAACGGATTGTTGAGAAAAACCAGATGGAGTTGCTTCTCTTCATACTCGTCTCCAGCGAATGGATTCTCGGCAATCAGCCGGGCAAGTTCGTCGCGGCTTCGGACCATAACCGGCGTCTGAAAAAACTCGCGCGACATCACGTCTTCAATCACCTGACGCGCTGAATCCTCGTCGAGACTTTCAGATTCAAACGCAATGTTGCCGCTCTGAATGTATGTCCGGACGGATTCGAGCCCGGCGGCGGACAGCAAGTCGCGAAGACGCTCCATTTTTACGATCGTCTTTCCGCCGACGTTGATTCCGCGGATAAATGCTACGAATTTCATGATTAGCCAAACGCCGCCTGAAGGCGGAACTCCAAACTTATTCGTACCACGAGACCCATTCGTCGAACGGACGCGATTCATCCGGTTCGGAACCGAATCGCAGGACGTTTCCGTCAGGGTCGGCGACGTGGATTTCCTTTGCCCAACTGAAATTCCGTGGCGGCAATTTTATGATCGCGCCTCGGCCGCTGAATTCTTCATGCAGTCGGTCGACTTCGCCGACGCCGATGTATGCCCAGCTTCCGAACTTTCCCTGATCGTTTTCGCTGAGCATCAGGTTCGCCGGTCCGCGCGAAACCGAAGCGAAGAATCCTTCATAGTTCCAGTCAAGACCGAATCCAAGCACGTCGAGATAATACGTCAAACTCGCGCGAAGATCCGAAACACGAAATATCGGGGAACTCGGATGAAAATTGATCTCGTTTTCCATATCGCTCCGATTCAAACCGTGGCGATGACCTTTAGTTCGATCGCGATCGGCGTCGGCAAACAATTGATCTCGACGGTCGTCCGGCAGGGACGGCTGTCGGCGAAATACTCGGCGTAAATCCGGTTGTAGGTCGCAAAATCGTCTTTCATATTTGTCAGAAACACGGTGACATCGACGATTTTGTCCCACGAAGAACCGGCGTCCTCGAGGATGAACCTGACGTTTTGAAAGACGGATCGGCATTGCGTTTCAATATCGTACGACAAGATGTTCCCGGCGTCGTCGAGTTCAACGCCCGGAATCTTCTTTGTTCCACGTTCACGCGGACCGACGCCCGAAAGAAACAGCAAGTCACCGACGCGGCGCGCATGCGGGTAGAGCCCGACGGGCTCCGGAGCCCGTGAAGATTCGATCATATTCATATTTAATGTCGGTCGAAACCGTCAATCATTCGTCGGTCGCGCGTTCGCCGTCATAAACGACGCTCGCACACTCGACAAAAAGATCGAGATAGTAATCGCGGACCTCTTCGGTCGCCAACGCGCGATTCTCTTTCTCCGCGATGAATTTCATCAATTCGAACGCGACTTCCTCACCGGTTTCGATCCTAACAGGTTGTGTAGTCATATGTTTCAAAGTAAAAAGGCAAAAGTAAAAAGTAAAAAGTAAAAAGTAAAAAGCAGGAAAGTAAAAAGTAAAAAGGTAAAAGGTAAAAGTAAAAAGTAAAAAGTAAAAAGTTGAAGGCAAAAGTATGAAAAGTGAAAAGTGAAAGCGTTGGAATCGTCGAAAACGAAAATCCTTGAACGGAAAAGGAAATCTTAGAAACAAGGCTTTTTTACTTTTGCCTTTTTACTTTTTACTTTCCTACTTTTGCCTTTTGCCTTTTAACTTTTTCACTCTTTCACTCTTTCACCCTAATGCAGACGTTCTTCTCCTCAGTGAAAAACCGCAGGGCTTCGAATCCGCCTTCGCGGCCGATGCCTGAGTCTTTGACGCCGCCGAACGGGGTCCGCAGATCGCGAAGCAGCCAACAGTTGATCCAGACGATCCCGGCTTCGATCCGTGCCGCAACGCGATGGGCGCGGGTCAGATCCTGCGTCCAGACGGTCGACGCCAGACCGTAACGGACTGAATTCGCGAAACCGAGAACCTCGTCCTCGGAATCGAACGGCTGGATCGTCACGACCGGACCGAAGATCTCTTCCTGATTCGTCCGGCAATCGAACGGCAAACCTTCGATCACGGTCGGGGCGATGAACCAACCGCCGAAGCCATCGACATTTACCGCGGTTCCGCCGGTCAGGACAACGCCGCCCTCGGTCTTCGCAAGTTTGACGTACGAGAGGATCTTCTCGAAATGCTGTTTCGAAACGATCGCGCCGAGGTCCGTTTCAACCGCGCGCGGATCGCCGACCTTGAGCGCGCTGACGCGATTCACGAAGTCAGTCCGGAATCGATCGTAGATCGAACGCTCGACAAAAATCCGCGAACCGCAGAGGCAAATCTCGCCCTGATTCGAAAACGACGAGAGCAACGTCGTTTCAATCATCGATTCATAATCGCAATCAGCGAAGATGATGTTCGGATTCTTGCCGCCGAGTTCGAGCGAAAGTTTCTTGAATTTCGGCGCCGCCTCACGCGCGATCCATTCGCCGGTCGCCGTTCCGCCCGTAAACGAGATCGCTTTGACGTCCGGATGTGAAACGATCGCCGCGCCGGTTTTCGGACCGGTTCCGTGAACGATATTGAGCACGCCCGGCGGCAATCCGGCTTCGATGCACAGCTTCGAGAGAAGATACGCCGTCATCGGCGTCACTTCCGACGGCTTTGCGACCACCGTACAGCCGACGGCGATCGCCGGCGCGATTTTCCACGTAAACAGATAAAGCGGGAGGTTCCAGGGCGAAATGCAGCCGACGACGCCGAGCGGCTGGCGCAGCGTGTAGTTGATCGCCTGACCGGCGGTTTGGTGCGATTCGTTCGCAAGGTGCATTTGCGCCGTCGCGTAAAACCGGAAATTTGCCGCCGCGCGCGGAATATCGACTCGTTTTGCGAGACTGACAGGCTTGCCGTTGTCGATGCTTTCGGCGAGCGCGAGCGCCTCGAGATCGCGTTCGATCAGGCGCACGATGCGCATCATGATCTCGAATCTCTCTTCCGACGCCATCGCCGACCACGCCGGAAACGCGTCGGACGCCGCTTGCACCGCCGCATCTACATCGCGCTCATCCGAATCGGGAATCCGCGAATAAACCTCGCCCCGCGACGGATCGAAGTTGTCCAAATAATCGCCCGAGACCGGCGCCACGAGCTTTCCGCCAATGTAGTTTTCAATCTTCAACATCGCCTCCTTATCATAGGCGCAATCGCGAAAGTTCTAAAGCGGAGTGATTTATCCGATTTCCGATTTGTGGAATGGTTCTTGCGTTTAACACCGGCGTTGCCGCGAATACGAACAAGGGAAGGCAGGTCAGGCGGCAACGGCAAGACCGAAATTGAAAATCAGAGACACCGAACGCGAATCCGAATTCAAATTTTATCCGAAGGCTTTCATGTAAGTCATAAATCCGCGCTTCGAAGTCCTGTCAAACAAGGTTTTTGCGATATTTCAAGCAATCGGACGGCGGTTTTTGCTTATCAGCAACATTAGTCGTGTTAATAGATCTCTGTCTGATTGAGCGACGATGAGTTTGCTAAACTTTCAATCTTTGCGGGGGCGTAATCGTTGGTAATTCAGCCGGCGGTCACGGAAGAGCTTTGGAATCACTAGCCAATCAATCAGTATTATTCGCGATCGGCATCAATCATAAAACGGCGCCTGTGGAAATTCGCGAGCGACTTTATATTCAAGACGCGGAAATTCCCGCACTTCTGACTCAACTCAAGGAGACTCTCGACGAAGCCGTCGTTATTTCAACGTGCAATCGGCTCGAAATTTACGGGGTTTCGAACCGCAGCGACCTGACCATCGAGTATTACAAGGATCTGGTGATCGAATTCAAGAACGCCCGCGGATTTATTCGCAGGGAAGATTTTTTCGGTCTCATCGCATGCTCCGCGTGTCAACAGCTTTTTCGCGTAACGACCAGTCTTGATTCGAAGATCGTCGGCGATATGCAGATCCTCGGTCAGGTGAAAGAATCGTTCCAACTCGCCGAATCATTCGAATCGACCGGGAAGATCCTTCATCAGATGTTTCAGCGAAGCTTCAAGATCGGGAAACAGGTTCATGCCGAGACGAATTTGCACAAAGGCGCAGTTTCGATATCGTCGGCGGCGGTTGAGCTTGCATCGAAGGAACTCGGATCGCTGGCCGACAGAAAGGTGATGATCATCGGAGCCGGAAACATGTCGCGTCTGACGGCTGAGGCGCTTTTGAAGAAAAAGACCGGATCGATCGTTTTCGTCAACCGGACGCGCGAAAATGCCGAGTCGTTGCTCACAGCCCTTCGCGCCGATCATGACTTCATCGGTGAAGTTCTTGAGTTTTCCGAGTTCCGGGAATCTCTGTCGGATGTCGATGCGGTGATAACGTCGACAAGTTCGTCGGATCCGATACTCAGCAAGTCCGATTTTGAAACCCGGCGCGACCCGATCCTCCTGATCGACATCGCGGTTCCGCGCGACATTGCCCAGGACGCCGCCGAATGCGAGAATGTGCGTTTGAGGAATATCGACGATCTGACGGCGATCATCGACCGCAATCATCAGCGGCGCATCGCCGATCTGCCCGTCGTCAACCAAATAATCATGCGCGAAATGTCGGAATTTCTGATCTGGTACTATTCCCAGCCGTTGCTTCCGGCGACGCGGGCCGGAGCGAAACCCGATCCGGATACGCAGCGAGAGATCGTCGCCGTCAAAGATTTTCTGATCAGCAATCTGCCGTATCTGCATAAAGTCGCGATGCGGCACGGCACCGATTTTGCGGGGCATTTCGAGGTCGTCAATCAACTGGCAGCGATGAAGGAAGCGGCCGACAAGACGAGGTTTCAAGTTGCAGCGTAAATTCACCATCGGAACCCGCGGCAGCGATCTGGCGCTGTGGCAGACGAATTTCGTCAAATCGTCGCTCGAATCTCAATTTCCCGACGCCCGTTTCGACGTTCGGATCATCAAGACAAAAGGCGACGCCGTTCTCGACACCGCGCTTTCGAAGATCGGGGACAAGGGGCTTTTCACGCAGGAGCTTGAGTCGGCGATGTTGGCCGGCGAGATCGATCTTGCGATCCACAGTCTCAAGGATCTGCCGACGATTCAGCCCGACGGATTGAAGATCGGCGCCGTCAGTGCGCGCGAAACGCCGAACGACGTTTTGATCGCTAAATCCGTTTCGGCGATCGAAGATCTTCCGATTGGCGCGCGGGTCGCGACCGGCAGTCTCCGGCGCCGTAGCCAACTGCTCGCTTTTCGTTCCGATCTCGAAATCGTCGAAATTCGCGGCAACGTCCCGACGCGCATCAACAAATTCATTGCATCGGATCTCGATGCGATGATTCTCGCCTTCGCAGGCGTACACCGACTCGGACTCGACTCGCACATCAGCCAGGTGATTCCGAAGGCCATTTTGCTGCCGGCCGTCGGGCAGGGCGTGATGGCGGTCGAGATTCGGGACGGCGATACGGAACTCGAAAACATGCTCCGTGCCTTCAACGATGACGAAACCGAATCGTGCATCCGCGCCGAACGCGCGTTTTTGCGCCGTCTCGAAGGCGGTTGCCAGGTTCCGATCGGTGCCAACGCGAGTTATGTCGGCGGGCGTCTCGCGCTCGACGGATTTGTCGGCTCGACCGACGGCAAGCGTGTGATCCGCGATTCGTCGACCGGATTGATGGCCGAGGCCGAGATGATCGGCACCGAACTTGCGGAACGATGCCTGACGGCCGGCGCGGCCGAAATTCTGAACGCCGCTCGCGACGGTTCGGCGGCGTCCGGGAAGGTGTTGTGATGGCATCGGTACTGGTCGTCAGAAAACGCGACGGATTCACGGATCTGCTTGAGAACGGTGGCTTTGAGGTGATTAATTGTCCGGCGATCGAGACCGTTGTTCTGCAACCTGAGATCGTCGTTGATCCGGCGATAGACGGAGTTTTCATCACCAGCCGCGCGGCCGCTGACGTTTTCAAGAGCGTAAGTGATTACAAGGGCAAG
>JBGASE010000150.1:0-8460 GCA_044229875.1 Pyrinomonadaceae bacterium
AGTGCAGAGTGCAGAGTGGACAACTGACAATGGACAGTGCGTATCAGACGTCGATTAAACTATGCACTTTGAACTTTGAATTTTGAACTTTGCACTCTGCACTCTGCACTCTGCACTTAAATCTCTGCACTCTGCACTCCAAATATTGCGATTTATGCTGCCATCGCTTCAAGCATGTCCTCGTCTTCGTCCATGAACAGATATTTCTTCCATTCCGGACGCGACTCGGCGTAATGGCACAAAAGCACATGATCGAGCCCGAGACGGAGCAGTTTCTGCGATGTGAGAAGCGGCATACGCGCCTGTTCAGGAGTTCGATTGCCCTTTCTCTGGTTGCATTTGACGCAGGCCGCGACCAGGTTGTGCGGTGTGCTTTCACCGCCCTGTGCACGCGGCAGAATATGGTCGAGCGTCAGATCTTTGGCGTGCCGGTGCTCACCGCAGTACTGGCAGCGATACCGATCGCGGATGTAGATCCGAGCCCTTTTCATCGTGGTCTCCTGCCGGCGCCGCTTGACGTGCACATAATTGCGCAGTCGGACGACCGAGGGAACCGGAATTATCGTCGAAGGCGAATGCAGGACGTTGTCGCCGTCATTCTCCTCAACCGTCAGTTTGCCGGAGAACCACATACAAATCGCCCGGGCGACACCGATCGTCCCCAGCGGCTCATACGAAAAATTCAACAGCAAAACTCTACCCGTTATCAATGGAATCACCTCCTCTTCTATTTCGATCTTTCAGATACACGAATCGGAAAAACGCAATATGTTGTGTGACCGGAATCGGTTGCCACCATATTACTCAATTTCGCTCACTTTTGTATATGAAATTCGCGTGACAAACGTGTATTTTCGGCGCCGACGCCCGCCGGAACTGCGACAAGTTCCGTAAAGTGCTGAAAATACTCATATTTACAAAAAGCCTTAAAAAAGTTGCAAGAAATTTTCGCGCCCTTCGTTCATCGACACAAGGCAATATGCCGGATTAAAAAAAGGAGAGAAAACATCTTGAAACTTCGAATAAGCAATACAATTACGGTCGCGATCGCTATCGCAATCCTGTCAGCAGTTTCTTACGCCGCGCCGAAACCGGATCTTGCGGTTCAGGCCTGGACCGGGCCGACAACTGTACTCGTCAACTCGCCGTACCAATACACGGCACGCGTCCGCAACATCGGAAACCAGACGGCGCAAAACGTCACTCTGACGATCGAGTTTCCGCTGACAAACACGAGCCCGACCCAACAGATTCTCGGGAAACTTACCAATGTTCCGGCAAATTGCGTGGTCAACCAAAACAAACGTCTTGTTTGCAATCTCGGCAACATCGGCACGAATCCGAACAACAACCTGCGATCGGTCTCGTTCAACTTCGAGTATCCGGTGACGTCGAAACCGCTCAACCTTGTCGCCAGAGCAGCGACGACCTCGTCCAACGAGGCTCCGACGACAAACAACGAACAGTCATTTGCTCCGACGGTAACCTATCAGGATTTGCCGATCACCTCGGCAAACGTCGTCGTTTCGCTCTGCACCGGTCAGAATCTAAGTGCGTATTTTGAATGCGAACTCTACCCGAGTTCGATCTCGACGTTCGAAATGTCGCTCGACTCCGGCGGCGGAATCTCGCTACAGTATCCCGGCTACTTCGGCAACTGGGATCAGCCGACGAACAAACGACTTCATTTCAATATCTCGGACGGCGCGAGCGGCGCCGACTTCGAGGGATTTGTGTCGAAACCGAACTGCTTTGACGGGCTGACGACCTTCACGCCTGCGAGCCAGTACATGAGCGCTTACCGGGTTTGCGTTCAGTAGTTGGACCGAGTCAACGGCCTGAACCGTCCGTGCGGACGATTCAGGCCTTTCTTGTCTTTTGCTGCCGGTTAACCCTTGACGCAAACGACCTGTTTGATCTCGGCGACGACTTCGACCAGGTCAGACTGACTGCGCATCACCTGTTCGATGTCCTTGTATGCCGCCGGGATCTCGTCGATGACGCCGGCGTCCTTGCGGCATTCGACGCCGCGGGTCATCCGCTCGAGATCTTCGCGCGAGAATCGCTTCTTCGCCGCCGTCCGGGACATTTTCCGCCCCGCACCGTGCGAACACGAATTGAACGACTGCGGATTTCCGAGCCCTTTGACGATGAACGATTTTGCGCCCATCGAACCCGGAATGATCCCGAGTCGTCCCGATTCGGCGTTGATCGCGCCCTTTCGGGTGACGAACACCTTCTCGCCGAAATGCTCCTCCAAACCGACGTAATTGTGATGGCAATTGACCTCAATTTCGGGCCGGAAAGTTTTGCCCTTATTGAACATCTTGTTGAATGCCTTCAAAAGCCGGTTCATCATCACGCGGCGGTTCATCATCGCGTAGGCCTGAGCCCACTCGAGATCGTGCCAGTAGTCTTCGAATTCCTTCGTCCCGCGGATAAAATACGCGAGATTCGGATCCGGAAGCTCATTCAGCCGATGAAGCGTCTTCGCCGTCGCGATGTGGCGGTCCGCGAGTTCTTTGCCGATGTTCCGGGAACCGGAGTGGAGCATCAGCCAAACGCCGTTTTCCGTATCGAGACAGACCTCGATGAAGTGGTTTCCGCCACCGAGCGTTCCCATCTGCAGCATCGCCTTGCGCTTGCGGTCGGCGACGCCGGTGTGCAGATCGTCGAACTTGCCCCATCCGTCCCAACGCGATCCGTGCCAATCGGATTCTTTGTGCGCGTTGAATCCGACAGGAATCGCCGCTTCGATTTCGGCCCGCAATTTTACGAGCTTGCCGTCGAGAATACCGCTTTTGAACGGCGTTTTGACGGCCATCATGCCGCAGCCGATATCGACGCCGACCGACGCCGGAACGATCGCATCACGCGTTGCGACGACGGAACCGACCATCGAACCGATGCCGAGATGCGCGTCGGGCATCAGCGCGACGTGCTTGAAAAGACAGGGAAGTCTGGAGACATTCCGAAGCATGTTCTCCTCCTCGATCGTCAAACCGTGACTGACCCAGGAGAAAATCTCCGAATGTGCCCCCGAAATATTGAGTCTGTTGAAAGTCATAAATACTCCCTTGGGTCATTTGTTGATAAAAAAGCAAAAATGCGAACGAACCATCGACCGATGGATTCGGTTCGCATTCCGCGACTATGAATTCGATCCGTTGATCGAAACTTGTTGAGTCTGCCGATTTAACTGCTGGCGTAGTTCATCGGCGGGCCGGCGGCGTGGATCTGCTGAAAGATCACCCGCACGTCGCCGGGGACGACCGGATTCGTCGTCAGCGTTTTGTAAACCTCCGTGTCGTGTTTGCGAAGCTGATTGTTCAGCAGGCGGATCACGTAACGCGTATGCGAAATCGACGATTCCCAGTTGCTCGGGTTCGACTCGTTGCCGGCCTTGTCGACGATGCCGTCGACAAGAACGTTGTTGGCGAGAGTCTGCGTCCGGATGATCCAGGCCCGCGTGATCGGGCCGACGATGCCGTCGACCGACATTTCGCCCCACGGCTTGTGCTGTTTCATGGTCTCGGTGGTGTAAACGCGCTTAAGGAAAAACTGCACCACCTTGACGTCTTCCAGCAGGTTTTTGCAGCCGTACCCGACTGCCGAATTTACGTTGTAGAACGACGCGTTGCCAATCGGGTCGTCACTATCCAAATCGATAAATGCCATATTTTTGCTCCACGAATGAATTTCCGCGATCGCATTTGATCGCGATATCGTGAATATAAGGGCATGTTCGAAAGCGTTCGCCACCCGTACGGGCGGGAACATGAGTCCGGCCCGAATCCGATCGGGCCAGGTAATTTTTCAAGTTTTCAAACAACAAACAAAAAGCCGGCACTCATTCAAGAGTTGCCGGCAATTGCTCCGATCGCGCATTGATTGCGCCGAATTGTATCGGGAGCGGGTTGCACAGCCGCTCCCGCATTTTCAAGTCAAATTTTTGGGTTCGAGACCGCCGTCAAACAATCGATCCGAACCGATGCACGGTGTCGGGCGATCTATGTGGCCGGTTGAACTAAATCTTTTGTTTCGTCTGAGCATTGTTATTCTCACAATCAAAATCTGCCCGCTTGATCGGGCCGAGAAAAGTTTGTACCACGATGAATTTTCACGTGTCAAGGGCGATTTTGCGGCGTTTCCGATTTTCAGGCGAAATGCTGCCATGATTCAGGCATCGGTCGCCGCCTTCTTGGGCCGTCTATAAGTTCAATTAGTGCAGCAGTTGAAGTGATTCTGCCGATGGCGCGAAACGTGTCCGATACTTCGTTGAGATTTTTTTCGGGCGAGGCGGTCACCAGCAGCTCGAAATCCTCGCCGCCGGCGAGGGCGAGTTGCAGGGCGGTCTGGTCCCCGAACGACTCGACGAGCCCGTCCGCGATCGGGATCCTTTCGGCGTCGATCTCCGCGCCGACACAGCTTGCCTCGCAAATATGTTTCAAATCGCCCGACAGCCCGTCGCTGAGATCGATCATCGCCGAAACTCCCACGGCGCGGAGTTCTTGGCCGAGTTCGACACGCGGAAGCGGTCTCAATAGACGTTCGCTGACCTGATCCCGATCGCCTGCCAAGAGACGACGCAGATCGCCGCCGGCGCCTCCGAGCGGACCGCTGACCCAAATTACATCGCTGGCCGACGCGCCCGAGCGCTTCACGGCCGTGCCCGTTTCGACCTCACCGCCGACGACCGAATCGATGACCAAACGATCCGGCGCGCGGGAGATGTCGCCGCCCGCGACCTCGACGCCGAATTTTTCGGCGAGCCGGCAATAGCCGTCATAGAACCGTTCGACAAAACCGCTTGCCCATAGGTCGTTCGGGACGGCGAGTGAAACTAGCGACCACTTCGGGGCGCCGCCCATTGCCGCGATATCTGAAAGTGAGACCGCGAGAGACTTGTGGCCGATATCTTCGGCCGTACACCAATCGAGTTTGAAGTCGACGTCCTCGACCAACATATCCGCGGTCATCAGCAGATCGGTGAACTCGTCTTTGGGGAGGATCGCGCAGTCGTCGCCGATCAGCGAAAAGTTACGGTAACGCTTCAGGTTTTCGATGAATCCGAACTCGCTAGTCATAGAAACTCATTGACACAAAGTCAGTAAATACATACAATAACGGCGGCGAAAGTCAGTTAAAACTTTAACATACGAGAGGTCTCAATGGGACAAGCCGCAATTGCAATTCCGGAAAAGATATTCTTCAAGATCGGTGAGGTGTGCGACATCGTCGATGTTCAGGCGCATGTCCTCCGATACTGGGAGACCGAATTTCCGCAGCTTTCGCCTCAGAAAAACCGTTCGGGTCAGCGAAGTTATCGTCGGCGCGACGTTGAGATCGCGCTCCGGATCAAAGAGCTTTTGTATGTCGATGAATACACGATCGCCGGCGCCCGCAAGAAACTACAGAACGAACTGCGCGAGAGCAGCCGGCTGAAGATCGTTCCGAACGAACCGGTCCGCGAGCCGTTGCTGCAGCCGTTGGCTCCGCTTGCGGCCGAAGATTTCGATGACGAGATCGACGAACTTGAGGGATTCGAATCCGCTCCGGTCGCGGTTGCGCCGAAATTCGATCATCAGAAACCGGTTGATTCCGAAACACCTGACCGGCGCCAGGCGTTGACCGATCTTGCCTCGCAGCTTTTGGAACTCAGGGAACTGCTCAAACGCAAACGCCCGGAAGAAACGGCGTCGTTTCTGAGAAAATACTGAAGTTTGACAAACCCAATTCCGTTCCTTAATCTTGAACTTCGCCAAAACGGGATGTAGCGCAGCCTGGTAGCGCGTTCGCTTGGGGTGCGAAAGGTCGTGAGTTCAAATCTCGCCATCCCGATACCCTTTTGAAATCAGCCTTCGAGTAATCGGAGGCTTTTCCTTTTGATCATTCCGCTGCGGGTTCCGGCTGCGCCGCGGGCGCTTCCTCGGCGACCGCCGGATACATCTTTTCAAACAGCCTGAGACTCAGATACTGATTGAAAAAGACGATCACGCCGAAGAGAAAAACGAGGACGATGCCGAGAAGCACCGAAACGTTGTAGCCAGCCGCTGCGCCGAGCCGCTCAACCCGAAACGATGCACCGGCGGGTTCGAGCCAGAAATATCTCGCAACGACGAAAAAGGTGTAAAAGACGAATGTCGCCCACATCGTCCACGATGATCTGGTCTTCCAAAGCGCCGCATTTGCGGTCACCAGCAGCAAGGCCGATGAGATCCAAAGCGCGTTCCAAGATAACCCGAGATAATAGGTGAATCCGTCAAATGCGGCCGATGGCTCTCCGATGCTTCGAAGCCAGGAGTACGAGTAGGCGTTGAAGAACCCGACAGTAAGCGTTGCCACTAGAAGCAGCGAGAGAAATATCCTGTTCAGCATAGGTCACCTTTTTAGCACAGTCGGCGCTGAAATCAAACAACTGAAAGGCAAACGCCCCGAAGCCGCAAAAAGCCGGCATCGGGGCCTGATTGTTTCGAACGATCGCCGATTATCGCGGACGGATCGTCAGATAGCTCACCTGATTGCGCCGTGCGACAAGCATCAGGATCGGTCGGTCGCCCGACTTCTCGAGCGCCGCCTGCATCTGTTCAAGTGTTTCGACAGGTTGCCGATTGACCTCCATTATGACATCGCCGCGGGCCATGCCTTCCTCGGCCGCTGATCCGTTCGGGTCGACCGCGACGACAACCAGACCTTTGACATCCGCCGGAAGCTGAAGTTGCTTGGCGTCTTCAGCCGAGAGCGGCTTCAGATCGAGGCCAAGCTTGCCCGACGGTTTGTTTTTGTCGGTATCACCGTCTTTCTGCATGTTCGCTCCGGTTTCGTCGCTCGCAAATTCATCGAGCGCGGCGACGACCTCGGATTCGGCGCCGTCGCGGATCAGTTTGATCCGGATTTCAGAACCGGGCATCGTGCCGGCAACCTTATTTCTCAGCACGTTTCCGTCTTCGACCTTCTCACCGTTGATCGCGATGATGATGTCTCCGCGTTTGACCCCGGCTTTTTCGGCCGCTGAACCGGCTCTCACATTTGATACCAGAACGCCCCTGACATCTTTGAGATCGAGGCTTTGCGCCACGTCTTCGGTTATGTTCTGAATGTTGATCCCAAGCATTCCGCGCCGGACTTTACCGTCTTTCAGAATCTGTTCGAGCACATTTTTCGCCATGTTCGACGGAATCGCGAAGCCAATCCCGATATTCCCGCCAGTCTGGCCGCCCGAAAGGATCTGTGAATTGATGCCAATCAGCTCACCCGAAAGATTGACAAGCGCACCGCCCGAATTGCCGCGATTGATCGGCGCATCGGTCTGAAGAAAGTCCTGAAATGAAGACCCGTCGCTCAGTCCGGTCTGCCGGCCTTTTGCGGAGATGATTCCGCCGGTCACGGTCTGGCCGATACCGAGCGGGTTTCCAATCGCGAGGACGATGTCGCCGACGCGGACGCGGTCCGAGTCTCCGAGCGTAAGAAACGGCAAATTCTGTCCCTCAATCTTGAGGACCGCGAGATCGCTCGGCGGATCAGACCCGACAACCTTTGCTTCATAGGTCTTGTTGTCGACCATTTGAACGAGGATCTTCTCAGCCGAATCGATGACGTGATGATTCGTCAGGATCGTGCCATCGGCATTGACGATAACGCCCGAGCCGGCGCCGCGCTCTTTCTGCTGCGGCTGCGGCTGGTTTTGGGGCTGTTGCGGAACCATGTCGCGGAAGAAATCGTCCCACGGATTCTGACGCGCCTGCGCCTTGCGTTCGGTCGCGATCCTGACGACGGCCGGCGACGTCTTTTCGACGATATCGGCGTATGACGTCCGCATCCCGTCAACAACGACCGGCGCCGGCGGAACATCCGTTTTTGCCGGTCCGGGCTCGGTGTTTCCGCCGTTGAAAAGGCCGGTGCGGCATGCTGAGAACGCCGCGATGCTGATAATTGCGGCAAGAACCAAAAACTTGTTGCGATTCATTGTTGCTATTTCTCCGAAAATACTTCTCAAAGATTTTTGATAATTGAATTTACGGCCAAATCATCCCGCGGGTTCACGGAAATTGTGACTACCGGCTCGTGATCTTTGGAGTTTCGTCGCGGAAAATGTAGGCCAGCGATTTGTAAACCAGCTTCGCGCACAAAAACGCGGGCGCATCCGAATTGTCGGTCTTCGAAAATTCGACCAGATCCATTCCGACTACTCGTTTCCGTTCGGCCAGCTTTCTGATGAGCGTCAAGGTCTCATACCAGCCGAGACCGCCCGGTTCCGGCGTGCCGGTCGTCGGGACTAGACTCGGATCGAGTCCGTCGATATCGATCGTGAGATAAACGTTCTCGGTCAGGTGATCGATCGCTTCATCAATCCAGTCGGTTCTGCCGGCAGTGTCACGGGCCCAGTAAATCCTAGTCGGCAGTCCGTCCGCGATCGCGCGCGCCTCATCGCTCGAAAGCGACCTGATCCCGACCTGAACG
>JBGASE010000151.1:0-8429 GCA_044229875.1 Pyrinomonadaceae bacterium
CCCGTTCTGGTCGATGCCCGAAAATACCGATCATCCGACGCAGAAGCCTGAAAAACTTCTTGCAAAACTATTGCTCGCTTCGACCAATCCCGGCGATCTGATCCTGGATCCGTTTGCCGGAAGCGGAACGTCCGCCGTTGTCGCAAGAAAGCTCGACCGCCGTTTTTGTATCGTCGAAAGCGATGAACGCTATTGCCTTCTGGCGCAAAAACGTCTTGAAATAGCGGAATACGACCGATCGATTCAGGGATATATCGACGGCGTCTTTTACGAGAGGAACTGGAAACGGTGACGGCTACAGTCGCCGCATGAAATCTATGAAAATCGCCACCTGGAACGTGAATTCGATCGCCATCCGCCTCGAAGCAGTCCTCAATTGGCTTGCTTCAACCAAGACCGACGTGCTCTGTCTCCAGGAGACGAAGTGCGTTGACGAAAAATTTCCGCGATCGGAGTTTGCGGACGCGGGCTATGACTCGATCTTTACGGGCGAGAAGAGCTACAACGGCGTTGCGATCCTGTCCCGACTTCCGATCGCGAATCCGCAGTACAATTTTGCGGATGACGGGCCGGAAGCACCGAAAAGGCTGATCGCGGCGACAATTGAGGGCGTCAGGATCGTGAACACCTACATACCGAACGGAACCGAACTGTGGACCGACAAGTTCACGTTCAAGCTCGACTGGCTCCAGCGGTTGCGGCGGATGTTTGACGATGATTGCCCAAGAGATTCGGATGCGCTTTTGTGCGGGGATTTCAATGTCGCGCCGGAAGAGCTCGACGTGTGGAGCGTCAAAAACTGGGAAGGCAAACTCCACTTTTCAAAACCGGAACGCGCCGCGATCCATCACGTCAAACAATGGGGGTTCAGCGATGCGTTCAGGACGATCAACGGTGATTTGCAGGAATTTTCGTGGTGGAATTATCGAGAGGGCGCGTTTCCGAAAAATCAGGGACTGCGGATCGATCATATTTGGACAAGCGAGAGCCTGACCGCTAAATGCACGAACTGCTGGATCGATTGCGAGCCGCGAACATGGGAGCGGCCATCGGATCACACGCCGGTCGTCGCCGAATTTTCACTTTGATGTTTATGGAACAGCCGAAACTCAAACCGCTGAGCTTTACACGCCTCGAAAGCGAGACCGACCAGATCGCGAGTGTCGGGGCGTTTTTCGATCTTATGTCACGGCGTCGGACGGTACGCGACTTCTCCGATGAAGCGGTCCCGATCGAGATCATTGAAACCGCGATCCGCGCTGCCGGAACGGCTCCGTCTGGTGCCAATATGCAGCCATGGCGGTTTGTCGTTGTCCGCGATCCGGCAACAAAGCAAAAGATCCGCGAAGCTGCTGAGATCGAAGAGCGCGAAAGTTATGGCGGACGCATGAGCGAGAAATGGCTACGTCGGCTGGCGCCGCTCGGTACCGATGAACACAAGCCGTTTCTCGAAATCGCGCCGTATCTGATCGTCGTCTTTCGCATCACGTCGGTCAACGAGACGGGCGAGCCGGAGCCGACATATTACTCGCAGGAATCGGTCGGGATCGCGGTTGGATTATTGCTGGCGGCGCTCCACAGCGCCGGACTCGCGACGCTCACGCACACGCCGAGCCCGATGAAGTTTTTACAGGAGATTCTCGGACGGCCGAAAACGGAAGTTCCGTTCGTGCTGATTCCGGTCGGTTATCCGGCAAGCGGGGCAATGGTTCCGGATATTTCACGAAAATCGCTTGAAGAGATCATTCAGATCGTCTGACCGCGTAACTCAAGTCATCCGTGCGACGAGCAGATCAAATTCGTTTCGGATTTCGCGCAGATCGACGCGTCCAAATTCTCCGTCACGCATGATTTCTTCACCACCGACGACGGTCAATCGGACATCGCGTGCGTTGGTCGCAAAAACGATCGCCGAATTGACGTCGTGCACCGGCAATTGCGCCAAATTGGCCAGCGAAACAACGATCAGGTCGGCCTGTTTTCCGGCGTCGAGCGTGCCGATCTGCTGGTCAAGCCCGAGCGCCGCCGCGCCGCCGAATGTCGCCGCCCTGAGAACCTCATGCGGCTGAATGAAACGTTGATCGGAAATCGAATTGCGGGCAAACATGACCGCAAATCTTGCCTCTTCAAACAAATCGCAGACATTGTTCGACGCCATTGAGTCGCTCCCAAGTCCGGTTTTGATTCCGCGTTCGAGAATCTTTCCGAACGGTGCCGCGCCGTGTCCGAACTTCGCGTTCGATTTCGGACAATGCGCGATGCGCGAATCGGAATTCGCGATCAGTTCAAGGTCCGCATCGCTGACCCGGACGCAATGGGCGAGCAACGGCTTCGCCTGCAGAACGCCGAGCCGGTCGAGATATGAAACGGTCGTCTCGCCGGGACTGTCGAACTTCAGCCCGAACTTCTCGTAAACGCCGGCAAAGAAGCCGGTTCCGTAGAGCATCAGATCCTCTTCCATGACCGATTCGGACGCGTGGATCGTGATCGGAATTTCGTCGGCGAGAGCAAAATCCGTGATCAACCGGAAAAGCCCGGCGCTGACGGTGTAAGGTGCGTGCGGGGAGATTCCGACGCGAACGCGATCGGTCTGAGCAGATCGAAGCGCTTCGAACCTGGTGCGAAGCGTGTCGAAATCATCGTCCGCCGTCCGCGAATCCGGCGAGAATTCCGTTTCCTGAAAAACGACGCCGCGCAGTCCGCTAGATTTCAGCGCCGCGAAACCGGCGGACCCGAGCCGTCCGATGTCGCCGAACGTCGTCACGCCGGCCCGGGCGCCTTCAAGCGCGCCCAATAGCGCCGAAAGTTCAACGTCGCTTTCGCTCAACCGCTCGCCGCGTGTCGTCGTGATCTTGATCAGCCAATTGTAGAAATCGTGATCAAACTCGTCGGCGAATCCTCGAAGCGCTGTCAGTTCAAGATGCGAATGTATGTTGACAAGGCCCGGCATGATCGCGGCGTCGGCAAAGTGTTCACGGACCGCCGCCGGATAGACTTCTGACAGATCTTCGGGACGGCCGACGGCGACGATGCGGTCGGCGTCAAACGCGACGGCGCCGCCCTTGATCGGCGGCGCACTGATCGGAAGCACGTAATCTGCGGACAGGATCTTCATTTTTTCTGATCGCGGAAACGCTGCAGGATCGACGAAACGTACGATTTTGTCGAGCCGATCGTGATCGACTGGACGAACGCCTCTTCACTGATTCGCGAAGGATCTTCGCTTCCGCGCGTCCATTCCTCGACGCGGCTCGGGCCGGCGTTGTACGCGGCAAGCGCCATCGCATTTTCGGCAGCGTAATCGTGGTAACGCTCTCTCAGCTTTTCGAGATACCAGCATCCGATCTGGATATTGCGCTCCGGATCGCGGAGCAGTTCGGTGACGTTTTCGGTCGATTGCTTTTCAAACTCTTTGAGGCCGGTTTCGCGCGCCCACTCACGCGCGACGGCCGGCGTCACCTGCATCAATCCGACTTCGGCATCGGCACCGACAACCCACGCGCGGAAATAAGTCTCTTCGTAGATCACGCTCCAGACAAGGCGGTCGTCAAGCCGATAGATCGTCGATTGCCGTCTGATCACCTCGTCGTAACGTTGGATCCAATATCGATTGAACGCAAAGAGACCGGCGACGGCGACGGCCGCGAAAACGACAACGATTGTGACCACAACGATTAATCGACGCATATCAGGACCCGTTATGCGAGGCAATCAATTCGGACGTCTGAGCGCGAACCAATGATCCGAAGGGCGAACCGTCCAGTCAATGCCCTCGTAGCCGTTCGACTGTTTCGGTTCGGGGACGATATGGCCCTGAAGCCAGACGTCCGCTTTGATGTAAGATCCGATCGCGATCCGGCTACCGTCGAGCATTCGCTGATTGACTACGATCTCGAGCTGAAGTTCGCCGATCTCGACAAGAAACCAAAAAAGATCGGAACCGGACTGCGGATTCCGGAGCGCTTCAAGCGCGATGATCTTTCCGGTCAGGCGCCAGTCGTTTTCCTTTTCGACGACACTCAGCGACAGTTCATCGTAGCTTTGCCAGCTTGCGTCGAGCGGTTCGTCAACAACCTCCGCCGAGGATGCAAGCCCGCAAAGTCCGACGGTGAGTGTCGCGCTTGAAAGCGCCCGCGTTCCGACCTCGGTCAGATTCTGAAGCTCGAAAAGCACTTCGACCTCGGTGTCCTCGATAAACCCGTGAACCACCGCCGCGCCTTCTTCGGCGACCTCGGTCATCAGCCAAGGTCCGACCTTGTGACGACGGCGTCCGCGAAATCCGGGTCGGCAATCTGCGTAGAGTAGCTCGCCCGGCTCGGCCTCATAAAGCATCGTCCAGACCTCGAGTCCTTTTCCAAACTTCAAACATCGGCCGTGCAGAGTTCCGTCGTTCCGGCGTAGCTCGGAGACTTCGCCGCGCTTGCCGACGTCACGAACCAACCGCTGATATGCGCGTTCGTTCGGAAGTTCGATACCGATTGCTTCAAATGCGAAATCCATATCAGATTCTCCCGGTCTTGACCGACGGACGGCGACTTGCTTTCAAGCGATCGGGCTCATCCGCGACCGAACGCCGGTCCGCGGTTTCGGGAAATGTTCCGGCGCGGACCATCTCCGCGAAAAGATCGACGTCGTGATCCGCTTCGCGGGCCATTTCCTGCCGGATTTCGATCAGAACTTCTAAAAATTTTGGACGTCGGTACATCTTTGGAATAGTCGTAATTGTCGGTCGTTACGGGGCAATCGTCAAGCCGGTTACAGGCTGTGAACCAGAAACTCGGGCGTCACGATCGTCGGCGAAAAGAACCCGGCGGCGGCATTGAACAATCGGATTCGAGCTTGTTTGCGGACATTTGCGAGGTGTCCGAAATTCCACGTGACGAGGTAGTCGATCTTATAAAACGATGCGAACGCGATGTGCATCGCGTCGGCCATGAACTTTCGGTGAAAGATGCCGCGCGCGACATAACCTTCGGCCAGAATCGTTACTTCATCGGAGATCTCCAGTTCTTCGATCGGCCTGATCAGATTCAGATAGCCGGTGCGGTGCGGTTCGGCAATTCGCTCGAGTTCGCGTCTGACAAGGATCGAGCTGTAAGCGCGGTACTCGGAAAGTTCGTGTTCCCACCAGCGGATCGTCAAATCGCGCCGAAACGGTTCTCCGTTGTCGAGATATGCGCCAACGACCGAAGTTTCGAGATAGAGTGACTGCTTCATCGGAACTGTTAAATTCGCAATTCCGGCGACGGAAGTCAAACGACCGTCACTATTTCGCCAGCGGCGCGAAGAACACTTTCGAATTCTTGAAATCGAACGTCAACCGATAGTTCTTCAGAAAATTCCCGCCGAGAATTCCCGATTGGCGAAATCCGGAAGCTTCGTTGATGACGTCGAGATCAAGCGCGATCGCCATGATCCGCTCGCGTGTATGCGTGCCGAACGTGACGCGCGGCAGCATGAACGATTTGACGTTATCGGTGACTCCGGCGGCGCCGACGACGCGCAGCGTTTCGTCGCGCAGAAACTGCTGAATCTCATCCGTTCCGGCGATTTCGTCGGATATGACCGAAACGCTGGCACCGGTATCGACGATGAAATTGAAGCGGCTGTCGAGTCCTTCGAGCTGCACTTCGCCGCTCAGAAAACCGCTCGACGTCAGTCTCAGCGGCAAAAAGAGATCGCTGTCAGGCACCGTACCGAGTTCGGCGGCGAGGTCTTTTTTGACCAGCGAGAATTTGCGTTCGCCGTAATCGAGCGTCGTCAGGAATTTCGAAATCAGCGAGAGCCCGATGTAACCGTCGATATTCTCGTCGTTGTTGTGAAAATCGCGGATGTAAACCGGAACGCTTCGGATCTGGACGTCGCCGATATTGACCGACCTTAGAAAGCCGTAAACGATCTCGAACTTGCCGTCGCCGCCGATCGCGCGCGCAAGTCCGCCGCGCGTCACCGATCGGATCTTCAAACGTTCGGCGGTTTCGCGTGAAATCACTGAGATCCCCGAACCGGTATCGAGAATGAAGCGGAGCGGTTCACTGTTGCGATTGATCCGAACCGTGAGCGCCGGTCGATCGCGCAGCAATGTTACCTCGACGCTTGTCTGATCGGCGCCGCCGACATCGTAAAGTGACGACTTCTGACCCAAAAAGCTGAGAAAATTGATCAGCCCTTTGATCCGATCGCGGCGTTCGGTGTCATTAATAGGTGAAACCGACAAAAACCGGCGATATGCGTCGGCAGCTTGCTTGTAACGTTCGCCGCGTGCAGATACCTGCGCCAGCGAAAAGACGTAGTCCGGCTCATACGGATCAAAAAACGTTGCAGTTTCGAGGTTTTCGATCGATTCACGGATCCGGTTCTCGTAAAAGTCGAGCATCCCGAGCCCGGCCCAGCCGAGAGCTTCCTTTTTGTTGAGCCGAAGCGCGTTGATCAGAATCGTCTCGGCCTCGCGAAAATTGCCGGCATTGAGCAGCGTCGAACCGAGCACCGCGAACGCGTAGGCGTTGTTCGGCTCCGCCTTTGCGACTTCAAACGACAGATCATAGGCAGTCAGAAGTTCCTTTTCTTTGAGCGCAATGTACGCGAGTTTGAGCTTGGCGGTCGAGTGATTCGGTTCACGGCTCAAAAGACCCTGAAGCCGTTTCTTCGCCTCGGCCATAAGTCCCTTGCGAATCAGCTTATCGCTTTGTTTGATGATGATTCTTGAGTCTTCTTCGGTTTGCTGGACATCGTCGGCGCCGGCGACCGGCGACGCAATTGCGAGAAACATCGTGAAAACCAAACCCAAAAAGGAGAGATACCGGCAACGGCGGGTAAATTCAAGG
Organism: Pyrinomonadaceae bacterium; assembly: GCA_044229875.1. Lineage (GTDB taxonomy): Bacteria > Acidobacteriota > Blastocatellia > Pyrinomonadales > Pyrinomonadaceae > JAFDVJ01. The sequence goes on from JBGASE010000151.1 coordinate 6,825, forward strand.
GTTTCAAGTCGCATCATTTAACAACTCCTTTCCTATCTCCGATTGTCTTTTTTTCTACTTAAGAATCTCGCCCGTTTTCATCGACCAAAGCACGAGATCAAGTTCATCGAAATCAATACGGGCCTGAACGGCGAACATTTTCAACCTGTCTTCGATGCTTAGATACTTCAACCTCGTATTTGGTGGCTTTGGGTCGTCAATAATTTTCAATTCGGTCAGACATCTAAGGACATGTTTGTCGAGGATCGCGTATCCGCGAAATCCGATGTTTCGCAGGAAGTGACTCGCCTCCTTATAGCCAAGTCCTTTGATGCCCTTTTCCTTGACCAGCCAGTCGCGCCGCGCCAGCGGATCGTCGAAATCGCGCAAACGCTCAAACAATTTCATTCCGCAATCGGCCGTTAAAAAATCGCGTGAAGCGACGATGTAACGAGCCCGGGCCCGTGGATAGCGGTGACGTCCGACCAGCGCGTTCATCAACTCATCGTGCGAACCATGTTTCAACAAGTGACGAACGGCTTCGACCGATCTCAGCCCCATTCGGGCCGAACAGCCGCCGGTGAAGAAGCAATAAACCATTTCTTCCCACAAGCGATCGTCGTTTTCCGATGCCCAGATCGCGGCAAACTCGGCGAGCCGCGATTGGACTTCGAGACGGCGTTCGGAATGAGCCTTTCTGATGTTTTCAATAGTTGAGGATTCGCGTTCTTTCTTCACCAGTTCGAAAATAATATTCCTATCGCGGATCAATTGCAATACTCATGAACCGAGGGCCGTGCAGCGCCCGGATGTGCGCCGCACGGCCCTCATAAGATTCCCGACGAAGACCTTAGTCCTGTTTCGGATAGCTCGGGAACGGTCCGTTGACCGGCTTTTTCGCCGGCCGTTTCTTGAGTTCTTCCATCGTCACCTGAACCGCTTTTTCGAGCTGCGAATCACGGCCCTGACGCCAGAGTTTCGGGTCGAGATCGACATCGACGTCGGGCGCGACGCCCTTGTTTTCGACATCGAGCTCACCCTGCGCGTTTCTGAAAGCGACGCGCGGAGCTGAGATCTGACCGCCGTCGATCAAACTCGGATAGCTGTAGATTCCGACCAGTCCGCCCCATGTCCGTTTTCCGACAAGCGTTCCGATCTTGTTCTGCCGGAAAAGCCACGGCAGGAGATCGCCGCCCGAGCCCGAATATTCGTTGATGATCATCGATTTCGGCCCGTAGATCGCCGACGCCGGCGTCGTGAAATCCTCGCCTTCGCGTGTTGACCAGTAATTCATCAGCGGAAGTCTGAGATATGAGATCATGTAGTCGGCCGCGCTTCCGCCGCCGTTGAACCGTTCGTCGATGACCGCTCCTTCGCGGTCGATCTGTGAAAAATAGTAGCGATTGAAATTGGTGTAACCCTGTCCGCCCGTGTTCGGCAGATAAACATACGCCAACTTTCCGCCGCTCAGCTCATCAACCTTCCGGCGATTGTCCTCGATCCAGGTAAGACCGCGCAGTCCGTTTTCGCTCGCGACCGGAATGACGGTCACATCTCGCGCATCCTTTCCGTCGGGATTCGGGCCGACGCGGATCACCACTTGTCGGCCGGCGGTCTGCTGGAACA
>JBGASE010000152.1:0-8394 GCA_044229875.1 Pyrinomonadaceae bacterium
GGTTTCGTTGCCGCCGTCGGTTATCCAGCCGTTGTTGTTGAACGTGTACGGAGCTTCGTTGCCGATCCTCGTGATCAGCGTCCGGCCGATTGCGGCACCCTGTGATCCGTTGGGCGACGTCGGTCCCGGCGAAAGCGGAAACGGATTGTCAGCCACGTTGATCATCGCGTTCGAATTCGCGTAAACGTTGTAGGTTGCCGACTGCGTCTGATCCTCAGTTATGTTCTTTCGCCAGAGAACCGTTTGCGTTTCGGCGTCGACGATCACGTAAAAAGCATTGACCGGCTGCCAGATGAGGACTCTCCAAGCGGTTCTTGCGACACCCGGCTCGGTCGGAAAGTACATCTTTTCTGCGGTCGTCGCCCAATCGCCTTTTCCGAAGACGGTTCTGAGCTCGGTCGAAGCCGATTCCTCGCGTCGCAGATCGAGTTTCTTGTGATCGAGCGAAATATTGTCGGCCGCCGCCTGAACGGCCCTCAGCGGATCGCGGAAATCGGTCGAAAGCGAGCCATAATCGAGCCCAGGCGCAAGGTTGTTGATGACGCGGATGATCTCGCCCGACTTCGTGAAACCGGCCTTGATCTCGCCACGGAACACCGGCACGCCGCCGATAAACTGCTCAAGATGCGCGAATGAAAGATTTCCGTCGGGATTCGTGTAATCGGCCGTAACCTTGAGCGCATCCGCCTGTGCGTCGTCGACTCCGACGAGCTGATTGTTTTCCTTGATGAAGTTGCGGAGAATCTCGGATCGCTTGACGGCCGACGATGCCGTCACGAAATTTCGCCCCTGCAAAACGTCCGGCCCGATCACTTCAGGTGATTTCAGATCGGCGTTGTATTCAACCTTCAGACTCGGAACCCGCTGCCGCAACTGCGATTCGCCGGTGACGAAACCGTCACGGATGTCGGCAACCGAAGCCGCGTCGCGCCGGGCTGATTCCCGAAATCCGATGAGCTTTGGGAACGAACTCTTGTCGGTCCGGATATCGTAATTTTCAAGCCCCGGAACGTGACTTTCAGTGCGCTCGATCAGCCCGTCCCGGCGATCGACGGCAGCCCGGCCGATCTTCCCGGGAATGACTGAAACGAATGTGATCGCAGCGATCACGGCGATCGCAAGCACGAGCGGATTTCTGTATCTGCTGATTGGGTGATTCATATTTCTTCAAGCGTGTCGGCGACTTGCGCGCCGATAGGAAAACGGATGATTGATTTGGTACGATATTGACGCTGGCATTAGCTTCGGAAGCGTCAATTGATATTGTCCCGACGGACTCCGACAATCTTCACAGTTATCGCCGAGGGTGTCAATTTCAACCGTGCTTTGACCTCAGACAAAAACATGGAAAAAAACTTCATTCAGGAAATTTTCGGCGAGAACGGCCTCATCTCAAGAAATCATCGCCAATATGAGCATCGTGAGGGCCAGATCAGAATGGCCGAGGCGGTGACGCGCGCATTTGAGGATAACGGACACCTCATCGTCGAAGCCGGGACCGGGACCGGAAAAACGCTTGCGTATCTCGTCCCGGCAATTGCCGCGGCGATCGCCACCAAGCAACGGATCATCGTTTCAACGGGCACGAAAAACCTTCAGGAACAGCTGATGGAAAAGGACATTCCGTTTCTGCAAAAGATTCTCCCGCGGAAGTTTTCAGCTTCGTACATGAAAGGGCGATCGAATTACGCGTGTCTTCAAAAGATCGCGAAGGCCGAGAACCAGCCGATCCTCGACGGGCTCGACGAGACCGATTATTTCAACGAGGTCCGCGAATGGACGCGTGACACCGAAACAGGTGACCGGGCGGAGCTCGTCAATCTACCGGAGAACATCGGATTCTGGCCGCGGATCAACGCGCGCGGCGAAACCTGTCTTGGCCAGAAATGTGCCGACTTTGAGCCTTGTTTCATCACGCGGATGCGGTCAAAGGCCGAATCGGCCGACATCGTGATCGTCAACCATCATCTCTTTTTCGCCGATCTCAATCTGCGCGGGAACCAATACGGCCGGGTATTGCCCGATTACGGCGCGGTGATATTCGATGAAGCCCATTTGATCGAAGACATCGCGGCCGACTATTTCGGATTCCAGATCTCGAATTTTCAGATCGATGAAATCGTTCGGGATGCCGAGCAGCTTCCGATCACGGACGCCGTCACGCTGCGCGACCTGGTAAAGATCGGCGCCAAGATCAAGACTTTCGCCGATCAGTTCTGGATCCGTTTCACGCAGGCCCGCGCCAACGACGGGCGATACCCGCTGATGCCTGATTCTTTTGTCCGTCAGATGCGCGACGGCGATCTTGAACCGACACCGCTCGGCGAGGCGTTTTTCGCGCTCGATCAGGCGTTTCAACATCTTGAGACGGCGGTCGATGTGTTTGCCGAAAAGATCACCGAAGCCGAAAACCTTTTGCGCCGCGCACGCCAGACCCGATTCGACCTTGATTTTATCGTCACTCAGGCGGAGAAGAACTATGTTTACTGGATCGAACGCCGCGGTCGTGGGATGTTTCTGCGCGCCTCGCCGATCGACGTTTCGACGCTGCTTCAGGAAAAGCTCTTCGACAAAACGGAAACCGTCGTTCTGACAAGCGCGACCTTGGCGACAAACGGAAAGTTCGACTTCATCCGCGAACGGCTCGGGCTGGAAGGCGAAAAGACGGCGACGCTGATCGCGCCGTCTTCGTTCGATTACGAAAAGCAGTCGATCATCTACATTCCGCGGGCGATGCCCGATCCGCGGGCGCCGGAGTACAATTCGATGGCGGCGGCCGAGATCATCAAGCTACTGTCGATCACGCGCGGACACGCGTTCGTGCTTTGCACCAGCAATTACGCGATGAACGCCCTTTTTGAGCAGGTTTCGTCGCGGATCAATTATCCGTGCTTTCTTCAGGGATCGATGTCGAAGGCCGGAATTCTCGACCGCTTTCGAGCGACCCCGAACGCGGTGCTTTTTGCGACGTCGAGCTTTTGGCAAGGCGTCGACGTTCAGGGAGATCAGCTCTCATGCGTCATTATCGACAAACTCCCGTTCGCTGTTCCGTCTGACCCGATCGTCGCGGCGCGGACGAAGTTCATCGACGAAAACGGCGGTCGGTCTTTCTTCGAATATTCAGTTCCGCAGGCGGTGATCTCGCTCAAGCAGGGAATCGGCAGACTGATCCGCAGCAAGACGGACCGCGGCGTGATCGCGCTTCTCGATACGCGACTCCGAACGAAATCTTACGGCCGCGATTTTCTCAATTCGCTTCCGCGAACACGGATCACCGGCGACCTGAACGACGTCGCGGTGATGTTTGAATCAGGACGGCAAATTGAAGGCGATTGAATCTTTGACCGCGGGACCGTAAAATTCGTTTATGATCAAGCGATTTGTTGCAGTCGTGTTGACAGTCATTGTTTTGGTATCGGCCGTGATGGCGTTCGACGATAACGACGCGCCAGTCAAGATTCTCAAAAAACCGAGGATCGAAACAAAGGATGTTTGCGGCGAGTCTACGCTGTTTGTGAGGTTGCGGGTGACATTCCATGAGTCGGGGAAAGTTACCGAATCAAAGATAACCGTGCCGTCGGGTTGCGACGAGTTTGATCGGCAGGCAGTCAAAGCTGCCACCGGCATCAAATTACGGCCCGCCAGGAAAGACGGGACAAACATAACCGTCGTCAAGCAGGTTGAATACCGGTTCGATAAATATTGAAGATTTATGCAGTCGTTTTACGAAGTCATGATCGAACGCAACTTCTCATCCGCGCACCAACTGCGCGGATACAAAGGGAAATGCGAGAACCTTCACGGACACAATTACAAGATCGAGATCTTCGCCCGCGGATCGGAGCTCAATAATATCGGACTTTTGATCGATTTCGGCGATCTCAAGGACGCCGCGGACGAGATCGTCAAGTATCTCGATCATCGGAACATCAACGAACTTCCGCCGTTCGATGAGGAACTCAATCCGTCAGCCGAAAATCTCGCCGCATACATTTGCGAATATATGAACTCGCGCGTCGGCGACGACCGCGTGCAGGTTTACAAAGTTCGGTGCTACGAAACGCCGACCAGCATCGCGACGTTCGTCATGTCGGAAACCTGATCAGCCGTTCCGACGTAATAACTTCAAAATCCACACTGCCGGTTCCTGTCACGGCGTTTCGGATTCAACGCAAAAAATCCCTGGAGAACTTTATGAAAAAATCGATCAGTTTTTTGATGATCGCGCTGCTCGCGATCCTGCCGCTGGCGACGCTCAAGGTCGAGGCGCAGCAGAACTCGGTCCCGAAGATCGAGTTTGAAAAGTACACGCTGTCGAACGGACTGCAGGTCATCCTTCACGTTGACCGCAAACTTCCGATCGTTCACGTCAATCAGTGGTTCCACGTCGGATCCGCCAATGAACGGCCGGGTCGCAGCGGATTCGCGCATCTTTTCGAACACATGATGTTTCAGGGTTCGAAAAACGCGAGCAAAGACTACTTTACGTACGTCGAAGCGGCCGGCGCGAACCTGCTCGAAGGCGGCGTCAACGGAACCACAAACCAGGACAGGACGAACTATTTTGCGACCGTTCCGTCCGGAAATCTCGAGAATTTGCTGTGGGTCGAGGCCGATCGCCTGGCGACGCTTCCCGAAGGCCTGACCAAGGAAAAACTCGATAATCAGCGCGATGTCGTCAAGAACGAGCGCCGTCAGGGGCTTGAAAATCAGCCTTACGGGCGCTGGTTCAAGATCGTCAACGAAAACCTCGTGCCGCGCGGTCATCCCTACGGGAACGACGTCATCGGATCGCATGAAGACCTGACGGCGGCGTCGCTTGATGACGTCAAGGACTTTTTCCGCACCTATTACACGCCGAACAACCTATCGCTCGTGATCGCCGGCGACTTTGATCCGGCCGAGGCAAAGCGGTTGGTCGAGAAGTACTTCGGAACGATACCGGCAGGACCGCCGCTCGATCGGCCGATCAAATCGATGCCGAAACTGAACGGTGAAAAAACGGTCGAGGTCGCTGATCGGATTCCGCAGGAGCGGACATATTTTGCGTGGATCTCGCCCGCATATTTTGACGCCGGTGACGCCGAACTCGAACTGGCGGCAACGATTCTGACCGACGGCCTTTCGGCGCGGATGAACAAAGCACTCGTTTATGAAAAGCAACTGGCATCCAACGTCGTCGCGTTTCAGGGCGGACAACCGCTGGGCGGCGCGTTCATGATGTGGGCGACGGCCCGGCCCGGCGTTAGTCTTGCCGATGTCGAAAAAGGCGTAACCGCCGAAATCGCTCGGCTCGCGAAAGAAGGTCCGACACCGGAAGAACTCAACCGCGCCAAGACGAAGTGGGAATTCGGGTTTATTTCGGGTCTTGAGGCGATCGGCGGATTCGGCGGTAAATCCGATCTGCTGAATCAGTACAATACGTTTCTCGGCGATCCGGGCAAGTTTGAAGAAGATCTTTCGCGCCACCGATCGGTGACGGCCGAAAGTCTGCGGGCCGCCGTCGACAAGTACCTCAATACGAGCGATCGGCTGCTTGTCCGTTTCCGCGCCGAGAAATCGGGGCCGCCGTCAAAAGTTGCGGTCGATCGGACGAAGGAACCGGCGCTCGGCGGCGATAAGCCGTTCAAGGCTCCGGAAGTAAAGTCGGCCAAGCTCGAAAACGGTTTGGAAGTCTACGTTGTCGAAAAACCGGAGTTGCCGAAGGTCGCCGTCTCGCTCGCGACCCGCGCCGGAAGCGTGAATGATCCGGCTGCCAAACTCGGGCTCGCGTCGATGACGGCGCGGATGATGCGGCGCGGATCGAAATCGCGGAATGCAATTCAGATCGATGAATCGCTCGGAAATCTCGGAACGTCGCTCGGCGTCGGTGCCGGACGCGAATCGGCAACGATGGGGCTCGAGGTTCTCAAACGAAATCTCTCGGAATCGGTCGGAATCATGGCGGATATCGCGCTCAACCCCGCGTTTCCGGCTGAAGAATTCGATCGTGAAAAGAAAACGACGCTCGACGGTCTCACTCAGGCGGCGAACAATCCGAACAGCGTCGCAAGTCGGGTTGCTCAAATGGTTGCATTCGGTGCCGATCATCCCTACGGGCGGGCGACACTTCCGGCGACCGTTTCGGCGATCGGCCGCGATGACCTGACGCAGTTCTATCAGTCGTACTGGAAACCGGGAAGTTCCGCGATCTTCTTTGTCGGCGACATTACGATTGCCGAGGCAACGGATCTTGCCCGCAAGAATTTCGGATCGTGGAGCGGCGGTGCCGCACCCGAGGCGAAGATCCCGGCGGCGAAACCGATCGGGCCCGGAAAGGTGTTTCTAATCGACAAGCAAGGAGCGTCGCAGACAATCGTCTCGCAGGTGCTTCAGGCGCCGCAGCGCAAGTCGGCCGACTATTACGCATTGGCGCTCGGGAACACCGTTTACGGCGGCGGTTTCGGGACCCGACTTAACCTGAATCTTCGTGAGGACAAGGGTTATTCGTATGGCGTCTTCGCGTTCCCGACCCACTATTCGGCGGGCGGAACGTGGATCGCGTCGGGCGGTGTTCAGACGGATAAGACGAAGGAGTCGGTGATCGAATTCGTCAAGGAGCAGAAGTTCATCGCCGGTGAAAAGCCGATCAGCGCTGAAGAGCTCAATTCCGCGCGCCTGGCGAAGATCCGCGGCTATTCGCAGCAGTTTGAAGGATTCGGCCGGATCGGCGGACAGATCGTCCAGCTTTGGCTCGATCGTTTGCCGATGACCGAACTTCAGAAGGAGACCGACGAATTCGGGACGTTGCAGCTTGACGCTGTCAACCGCGTCGTTCAGAAATACTCGGCCGTCGGGGGCTCTTCATTGGTTCTGGTCGGCGATCTTTCGAAGATCGAAGCCGCCATCCGCGAACTGAATCTCGGCGAGATCGTAATTCTCGACGCGGAAGGGAAGTTGGTCCAAAAGCCGTAAACGATGATCATCGATCGGCGAAAGGGTGCGGAGAAATCCGCACCTTTTCTTTTTGTACTTGCGGGAAAGTTCGCACGCAGGATGCGCGAAACCCAGCAAAATCAACGTTTTCCGGTTTGGTACGGTCGTTGCTTAGATGAAGGGCAGCGATGAAAGAATCAGTCGCTAGCATATTTTGACACTACGGAGTCTTGAAAGAATGGTAAAAGCTTACGGAACAATTTGGGCACTTTTCGCGGTTTTCGCGATCGCGTTTCTGGTTACTGGAAATATGACATTGCTGACCGCAATCGCGTTTGGCTTTGTTCTTTTCGGAATGGTTTTCGCGGGTATGATGATGGTCCTGCCGGCCACAGTCGCACATCGCAATCATTCACATGAACCGGTCGCCGAAGTTGAGAAGAACGGCCGATACATTCCTTCTGGCGCCGTACACGCAAGATAATCTCCAATCCCTAAACTGGCAATCCTCCTCATTGAAAGCCGCAACGTATCGTGCACGCGATCCGTTGCGGTCTTTTTTTGCTCTTCGTCCGTCAACGTCGAAATGCCGCGATAAAAAGCAGAATTCGCGATATGAGTCTTTACCACGAAATGCGCGAAAAACGCTAAACAACCTGAGGCTGAGTTTCATTCTTGCCATGGACGATTATTTGGGCAATCGTCCGGGCCGGATCAGTCTTCAGAAACCGCGTCACGGATCAGGTTCAAAAGACCTTCCGCCGAAAACGGTTTTTGAAGGACGCCCTGGACGTTCAGTGATTTCAGCTCGCCGGCGTTGGACGCGTCGAGCAATCCGCTCATCACGATCACCGGCAGCGAGGGTTCGATCTTGCGCAGCGTTCTGACCAGCGTCCGTCCGTCGATCTGCGGCATCGTCAGGTCCGTCAGCACGAGCCCGATCTCTTCTTGCTGCCGTGAAAAGACCGCGAGCGCTTCGGCGCCGTCGGCGGCAACGATGACGCGGTAGCCGTAGCGTTCGAGCGTCGCGCGGGTCAGTTCGCGGACGGCGTCTTCGTCGTCGACTACGAGGATCAGTTCGCCGCCGCCGGACGGCATCGCCGCCGCGTCGGCCGCGCCTGCCTCCGGATGCTCTGCTTCGAGCGCCGGAAGGTAAACGGTAAACTTCGTGCCTTTTCCGAGTTCGCTGTAGACGTTGATGAACCCGTCGAGCCCTTTGATGATTGTCTGCGATGTCGCGAGACCGAGACCGGTCCCTTTGCCGATATCCTTGGTCGTAAAAAACGGATCGAAAATCCTCTTCAGGACTTCGCCGGACATTCCGCTTCCGTTGTCGACAACACTCAGCAGCACGTAATCGCCGGCATTCGCGTCGAGATGCACGCGGGCGTAATGCTCATCGAGCGTGATGTTCTTTGCCGACAGAGTCAGGCTCCCGCCGTTCGGCATCGCGTCGCGGGCATTGATGCAAAGATTCAT
>JBGASE010000153.1:0-16280 GCA_044229875.1 Pyrinomonadaceae bacterium
GATGGAGATCGAGCTGATCGCACCGATCGCGATGGAGAAAGGACTTCGGTTCGCCATCCGCGAGGGCGGCCGCACGGTCGGAGCCGGAACGGTTTCCGATATTGTCGAATAGTTAGAATTCCAAATTCCAGGATTCCAGATTCCAAGTCTGAAATCAGGACCGCGGGAATCTGGAATTCGGAATTGTGGGATTTGAAATAACGATATGTTAAACGAAAAAATTCGCATCAAGTTGAAAGCTTACGATCATCGCGTTCTTGACCAGTCAACGGTCGAGATCGTCGAAACCGCGAAGCGCACGGGCGCCCGGGTGGCTGGACCGATCCCGCTTCCGACGATCAAGAATAAGTGGACTGTTTTGCGTTCGCCGCACGTCGACAAGAAATCGCGTGAACAGTTTGAAATCCGGACGCACAAGCGCTTGATGGACATTCTTGATCCGACGGCAGAAACTGTTGACGCGCTCATGAAGCTCGATTTGCCGGCAGGCGTCGATGTTGAAATCAAGGCATTCGGGAAAAATTAACGCGGTTCCAGATTTCTGGTTTTGGATAATTGAAAGCCTGAGGGCCGATTGAATTCAAGAATCCGGGATAGAGAATCAGAATCAAAATTCGAAAAGTTATGGTTAGCGGAATCATTGGCAGAAAAATTGGAATGACGCAGATCTTCGCGGAAGACGGAACGGTTACGCCGGTCACCGTCATCAAAGCGGGACCTTGTGTCGTCGTCCAAACGAAAAGCGCCGCCGGACGTGACGGTTACAACGCGGTTCAGCTCGGTCTTGTTGAAGATCAGCCGATCAAGTTGAAGAACGTCACCAAGCCGATGCGGGGACACTTTGAAAAGACGGGCAACGGTTTGCCGCCGACCCGCGTACTCCGCGAGATTCGCCTTGAAGGCGAGGCAGAGGTGAACGTGGGCGATCAGGTCAAAGCAGATTTGTTCGCGGACGGTGACAAGATCGAAGTTGTCGGAAAGTCGAAGGGCCGCGGTTTCGCGGGCACGATCAAACGGCATAAGTTCCATCGCGGTCCTGAATCGCACGGTTCGATGTCTGTCCGCGCTCCGGGTTCGATTGGCCAGTCGGCGTATCCGTCACGCGTCATCAAGGGAACGAAGTCGTCGGGTCACATGGGCGATGCACGCGTCACGGTCAAAGGCCTGACGGTGGCCCGTGTCGATGCTGAGAACAACCTGATCATGATTCGCGGCGCAGTACCGGGAGCAAACGGCAGCCTGGTTGTCGTCAAGAAACAGAATTAAGTTTGGTTGTATCTACCGCACCGAGACTGGCGGGAAGATCAACTTGGAAGATCGGAACGATTGGGAGAGTAAATGAGGTTGCGGGTTTCCGTCTCTTTCCAAAATTCCACACTGATAACGGAGTTAACATTATGCCTACCGTAAAGGTTCGCAATTTGAAGAATAAGGAAGTCGGCGAAGTGACGCTTTCGGATGCCGTGTTCGGCGCCGAGCTCAACGAGGGCCTGATCCACGCGGCGGTCAAGAACTATCTGGCCAACGCCCGTCAGGGCACGTCCGCGACGAAGACCCGCGGCAATGTTTCGGGTTCGGGACGCAAGCTTTGGAAGCAGAAAGGCACCGGCCGCGCGCGTATCGCGTCGCTTCGGTCGCCGCTCTGGAAAGGCGGCGGCAACGTGCACGGACCGCAGCCGCGTGACTGGTCCTACAATATTCCGAAAAAGATGCGCCGCGGCGCGTTGCGCTCGGCTCTTTCAGAAAGATTGCGTGAAGGCAACATCATCGTCGTTGATGAATTGTCATTCAAAGAGATCAAGACTCGCGAATTTCTGGCGTCGATGAAATCGCTCGGCCTGACCGATGTCAAAAAAGCGGTTAAGACGTTGATCATCGACTCGCTCGACAACGCGAATCTCGTGCTGTCGGCGCGCAACGTTGAAAAGACGAAGGTCACGAACGCTTACGGTCTGAACATTTACGACATTATCTATCACGAGAAGCTCGTGCTTTCGAAAGCCGCGGCTGAAGCACTGAACGAACTTCTCGATCCGAAACGCGAAGGCCGCAAGGAAGCTGCTCCGGTTGAAGTCGCGGTTGTTGTCGAAGACGCACCGAAGCCGAAGAAGGTGGCAGCCAAACCGAAGGCCAAGAAAGAGGCGGACGCAGAAACCGCGGTGACCGAGGAGGCGACGGAAAATGAATAAGATGAGTGTTTGGGACGTTTTGAAATCGCCCGTTGTGACCGAAAAATCGGTTCTTCTCAAGGAATCGACCAGTACCGATGGTGAAGCCCAGGTCCTGACCTTCCGTGTCAACACGAAGGCGGGCAAGGACCAGATCCGAAGCGCGGTCGAGGAAGTATTCGGGGTCAAGGTCGACAAGGTCCGGACCGTCCAGTACGAAGGGAAGCTGAAGAAAAGGGGCCGTTATGAAGGCCGTCGCCCGAATTGGAAAAAGGCGTATGTGACGCTCAAGAAAGGCGAACCGATGGTTGATTACGCAGAAGCAATCTAGCGATTTTGGATTTCTGATTTTGGATTTTGGATTGGCGGTCATCGCCCTAATTCCGAACTCAGGAAATGAAGATCGAATAAGCGAGAGATTAAGAGGACGATTTGAGATTTAGGTAAATCCAAAATCCCAAATCGAAAATCCAGAATCGAATTATGGGTATCAAGAAATTAAAACCGACATCACCCGCGAGACGCTATCAGACTTATCTGACGCGGGATGAACTGACTCCGAACGCAAAACCCGAAAAATCTTTGCTCGAGTCAAAAAAGCGCATTTCAGGACGTAACAGCGATGGCCGGATCACGGTTCGCCGTCGCGGCGGCGGTCACAAGCGTTTTTATCGCATCATCGATTTCAAGCGCAACAAGATCGGAATTCCGGGAAATGTTTCGCAGATCGAATATGATCCGAACCGTTCGGCGCATATCGCGCTGATCACCTATCTCGACGGCGAAAAGCGTTACATCATCGCGCCGGTCGGACTCAAGGTCGGAGCGACCGTGCTGAGCGGAGCCGAGGCCGATATTCTTCCGGGCAATGCGTTGCCGATCAAGAATATCCCGCTCGGAACCGAACTGCACAACATCGAACTCCGACCCGGAAAGGGCGGTCAGATGGTTCGTGCCGCGGGCGGATTTGCCCAGCTCGTCGCCAAAGAAGGTGATTTCGCACTGCTTCGGATGCCTTCGGGTGAAGTTCGCCGGGTACCGGTCGTCTGCATGGCGACTGTCGGCCAGGTCGGAAACGTCGAGCATGAGAACGTTTCGCTCGGTAAAGCGGGTCGAACCCGCTGGATGGGTCGCCGTCCGAAGGTTCGCGGCGTCGCAATGAACCCGGTCGATCACCCGCACGGCGGTGGTGAGGGCAAGACCTCGGGCGGACGTCATCCGGTAACCCCGTGGGGACAGCCGACACGCGGCTACAAGACGCGCAAGAACAAACGCACGCAGAACATGATCGTGCGCGACAGAAGGAAGAAATAAGTAATTTGCGATTCAAGATTCATGATTTGCGGTGGATGATTGAAGTCATCAACGACAAATCCGGAATCGAAAATCCCGAATCCAAAATCGAATTATGCCACGTTCAGTCAAAAAAGGGCCGTTTATCGATTTAAGCGTCCAGAAAGTATTGAGAAAGATCAGTGAGACCGGCAACAAGCCGCAAGCGATCAAAACCTGGTCGCGCCGCTCAACGATCACGCCGGAAATGGTCGGTCTGACCTTCGGCGTTCACAACGGCAAACGGCATGTTCCGGTGTATGTCACCGAAAACATGGTCGGACACAAACTCGGCGAATTTTCCCCGACGCGGACCTACAAGGGGCATCCGGGAACGAAGGCTGAGAAGGCGGCGAAACGAAGATAAGGAAATTTGCGATTTGCGATCTGAAGTCCGAGGCGAGCCGAGAAAAAGGGCGTAACGGGCTGAGAGCGAAATCGAAAATAAGATTATGGAAGCAATTGCAAAGACAAAGTATCTAAAGGGATCGCCGCGTAAAGCACGGTTGGTGATTGATCTCATCCGCGGGCGAAATGTTTCGCAGGCGCTTGCGATCCTGAAATTCACCGAAAAGCGCGCCGCACAGCCGATCGCCAAGTGCCTTAACTCCGCGATCGCGAACGCGACCAATATCGCCGAGCAGCAGAACATCGCGATCGATCCGGACGATCTTTGGGTCAAGAGCTGTTTTGTCGACATGGGCCCGACAAAAAATCGTCGCCGCATGCGGCCGGCTCCCCAGGGCCGCGCCTACCGGGAACAGCGCCACTATTGCCACATCACGATTCATGTTTCGAGCGAGCAGACCGTGACTGAAGTAAAGGCGAAACCGGAAGCCGAAGCGCCGAAGAAGAAGGCCGAAGCGCCGAAAGCGAAGACGGCCAAGGCTAAGGACGCGGCGCCCGCACCGAAGAAGGCCAAAAAGGCGGCGGCGGAACCGATTGAAGAAGTAAAGGAAGCCGCGGTTGAAACACCGGCGGCGGAAACGGAGGCTGACAAAGCCTAAGAGAAACTTATTATGGGACAAAAAGTTCATCCATACGGCTTTCGGGTCGGCTATAACAAGGATTGGCATTCGCACTGGTACGCGAAGAAAGACTTCGCCGCATTTCTTGCGGAGGATCTGCAGCTGAAGCGCGATCTGAAGAAGCGCTTTGCCGGAGCCGGCGTTTCGCACATCGACGTTGAACGTGCCGCGAACCGTTTGAAGATCATCATCTACACCTCGCGTCCGGGGATCATCATCGGCCGCAAAGGTGCCGAAATCGAGAAGCTCCGCGAAGACCTTTCAAAGAAGACCGGCCGCGAAGTGATCGTTTCGATCCAGGAAATCCAGAAGCCGGAGCTCAATGCCCAGCTGCAGGCCGAGAAAATCGCGCAGCAGCTTGAAAAGCGAATCGCTTTTCGCCGGGCGATGAAGAAGACGATGGAAGAGTCGCAGCGATTCGGCGCGATGGGAATCAAGGTGATGTGCGCCGGACGACTGAACGGAGCTGAAATCGCCCGTACCGAATGGAGCCTTGAAGGACGCCTTCCGCTTCACACGCTGCGTGCCGATATCGATTACGGATTTGCAGAAGCACTGACGACGTTCGGAATCATTGGCGTCAAAGTTTGGATCTATCGCGGTGAAATCCTCGATCCGAATGCGTCAATGGCGCGCGGAACGACGACCGATCCGATCAATGAACCGAAAGTGCAGGGCGGAGGCCGTGGCGATCGTCGCCCGCCGCGCCGTCGTGACGAAAGGAGATAGAAGAGATTTTTGGCTACTGAGACGAACCGCGCCGCCGGCGCCGATGGTCACACTGCCAAATCGAGGTTGCTAAATTATGTTGATGCCGAAGAAGGTCAAGCACCGAAGGGTCATGAAAGGCCGTATGCGCGGAAAAGCGACGCGCGGCGAAAAAATGAATTTCGGTGACTTTGCACTCAAAACGCTGGAAGCGGGTTGGATCACCGATCGTCAGATCGAAGCGGCTCGTATCGCGATGACGCGCCACATCAAGCGCGGCGGACAGGTCTGGATCCGTATGTTCCCTGACAAGCCGATCACGCGCAAGCCGGCTGAAACCCGTATGGGTAGCGGAAAGGGCGCTCCGGATCACTGGGTCGCGGTCGTCAAACCGGGACGGATCCTTTATGAAATCAAGGGAGTCAGTGAAGAACTCGCGCGCGAAGCTATGCGCCTCGCTGCCCAGAAACTGCCGCTCAAGACGAAGTTCGTGACCCGGACCGATCTCGAAGGAGGCGTAGTTTAATCATGAAACGGACAGAACAACTGGAACAATTGCGTGACATGAACCTGGACGAACTTCGTGATCAGGCCGATGCACTCAAAGAATCGCTCTTTCGCTTGAAGTTTCGTAAGAGTTTGGGAGTTGGCGAAACGGTCAACGATATTCGCCGCGAGAAGAAGACTCTGGCGCGTGTTTACACCTTGATCCGCCAGAAAGAGCTGGAATCGGAAAAGGCTCAGGCGTAACAGGTTGAGATAAAAGAAATGCCGAGAAAGAAGAAAGAAGAACAGGAAGAAGTAGTCGCAACGGAAGCGGCCGAAACCGCTGGGGAAACCGCGACGGAAACGATCGAAGCGGCGGCGACGGAAGCTGCTGAGGCGACCGCGGAAACCACTGCGGAAACAATCGAAGCTGCGGCCACGGAAGCAACCGAAGTAGTTGAGACCGTTGCCGAACCGGTGGCCGAAGCTCCGAAGAAGCCGAAAGCGAAGGCCAAAGCGGCTGCGGCTGAACCGGTAGAGGTTTCCTCTGATGCGCCGAAATCTAAATCGGGCAAACGCGCGGAACGCGTCGGCGTGGTTTCATCCGACAAGATGACAAAGACCGTTGTCGTTCGGGTCGATCGACTGATCAAGCACCCGATCTATCGCAAGTACGTCAAACGACGCAAGAATTTCATGGCGCATGACGAGCTCGGAGCCGGAATCGGCGACAAGGTGCGGATCATTGAAACGCGGCCGATGTCGGCACGTAAGCGCTGGCGCGTGGTTGAGATTATTCAGAAAGCAGAGAAATAGGTTCGGGGGAACCGGAAGAGCGGAACACGGTTCGGAGACGATGTCGGCCAAACCCAAGGTTCATGCCCGAGGCCCGTAACCAGAACGGAGTAAACAGTTATGATTCAGATGCAGACCTCCCTGGCGGTCGCTGACAATTCGGGAGCCAAACGTGTGGTGATGATCATGCCGATCGGCGGATCGACCGGAAAGATCGCGCACCTCGGAGACAAGATCAAGGTCACCGTCAAAGAAGCGTCGCCCGACGGCACCGCCAAGAAAGGCAAAGTTTACAATGCCGTCATTGTCCGAACCCGAAAGGAAGTCCGCCGCAAGGACGGAACCTATATTCGATTCGACGAGAATGCGGCGGTCCTGATCAAGGATGACGGCACGCCGATCGGAACCCGTGTTTTCGGGCCGGTCGCCCGCGAACTTCGCGAAAAGAACTTCATGAAGATCGTTTCGCTCGCGCCGGAGGTTATTTAGGAAATGAAAACGGTTAAGAAAGGAACAATCAGAAGCAAGATCAAGCGCGGCGACCAGGTCGTGTTCATTTCGGGTAAGGAATTCAACCCCTATGACGCGAATGGTAACCCTCAACCCCTCCGCGGAAAAGTGATCGCCGTTGACCCGCGAAACGGAAAGGTAAAAGTTGAAGGCGGAATGATCGTCAAACGGCACCGCAAGGCGGTTCCGCAAATGGGTGTTGAAGGCGGAATCATCGAACAGGAAGCCTGGGTTGATGTTTCGAACGTCGCCCTCATCGATCCTGAAACCGGAAAGCCGACGCGCATCAAATATGACGTCATCGACGGCAAGAAAGTCCGGGTCGCAAAAAGCGGCAAAGTGATCGCGGATCCGCCGTACACGCGCACGACGCGCCAGAGCGCCGAGGAAGAACAGTAGGGTTTTGGATTGCGGATTTTGGATTTTGGATTGGGTTTGAATCCAAAATCGGAAATCCAAAATCGAAAATAATAAAGACATGGCTAGACTTAGAGACAAATACAAGAACGAGATCGCACCGGCGATCGCCAAGGAATTCGGAATTGAAAATCCGATGGCGGTTCCGAAGATCGAAAAGATCATCGTCAACATGGGCGTCGGAGAAGCGATCGCCAATTCAAAGATCCTCGACACGGCAGTCGAAGAGCTGAAGTCGGTGACCGGGCAGAAACCGGTCGTGACCAAAGCCAAGAAATCGATCGCTGCCTTCAAGCTTCGCCAGGGAATGAGCATTGGCACGATGGTCACGCTTCGCGGCGAGCGGATGTACGAGTTTCTCGATCGTTTGATCTCAGTCGCATTGCCGCGTGTTCGTGACTTTCGCGGGATTTCGGGCAAGGCGTTCGACGGTCGCGGAAATTACACCCTCGGTGTGCGCGAGCAGCTGATTTTCCCGGAGATCGATTTCAACAAGGTCGACAAGACACGCGGGATGAATATTTCGATCTTCACGACGGCGAAAACGGATGAGCAGGCGCGCGCGCTTCTGAAAGCGCTGGGTATGCCTTTTAGACAATAGTTTCTTGAGATTCATATGGCAAAGATCAGTAAAGTTGTTAAGAACAACCAACGAAAGAAAAAGGTCGCGCATTATGCGGGACGGCGCGCGGAGCTGAAGAAGATCATCAATAATCCGAATTCGACGCCGGAACAGGTCGACGATGCGGTGATGGCGCTCCAGAAGCTGCCGCGTGACGCGAGCCCGGTTCGGGTCCGCAATCGCTGCTCGCAAACCGGACGCCCGCGGGGCTTTCTGCGTAAATTTGGTATTTCGCGCGTTTCTTTGCGTGAACTGGCGCTCGAAGGGCAGATTCCCGGAGTCGTCAAATCAAGTTGGTAATACGATTTTAGATTTTAGATTTTATATTCCGAGCTCAAAGCTGAAGTTGGAAATTGCGCGTATCCTGAAAGAAGAAGGGTATATCAATAACTTTGTGTCAAAGGGCGAAGGTACGAAGAACATGATTCGCATCTTTCTGCGTTATGACGCAAAGGGCCTTTCCTCGATCACCCATTTGTCGCGTGTCTCGCGACCGGGCCGCCGGGTTTACGTCGGTGCCGGCGACATTCCGCGGGTTTTGGGCGGTTATGGCATCAACATCGTCTCGACGTCCCGCGGACTGATGAGCGGGAAGAAAGCACGCCAGGAAAACGTTGGTGGTGAAATTTTGGCGCAGGTGTACTAAGCCGATCCGGGGTTAGCCGGCCGGAAGCCGATGCGCCTAGTGGTGCCGGAAATCCGAAGCCTGAGACCCTGATCAGAATAAATATTATGTCTCGAGTTGGAAAGAAACCGATCGCGATCCCGTCCGGAGTTACCGTGACTGTCAGCGATGTTGAGTTGGAAGTTAAGGGGCCGAAAGGTTCGCTGAAGTCGCCGATTCCGGCGGGCGTCACGTTCCGTGAGGAAGACGGTACCCTGATCGCGGAGCGCAACAGCGACGATGACCGCGCGTTTCACGGTCTTGCCCGTGCGTTGGCGAACAACGCGATCGTCGGCGTGACGCAGGGCTTCACCAAGGAAATGGACGTTGTCGGTGTCGGTTACAAAGCCGACGTTCAGGGCAAGCGGATCGTTTTCGCTCTCGGCTATTCACATCCGATCGAATATGATCTTCCGGAAGGAATCGAAGCCAAGGCCGAACGCGTCAATACGAAAGCGTCGATCAACCAGTATCAGACGACGATCACCCTTTCGGGGATCGACAAACAGATGCTTGGACAGGTCGCCGCCGAGTTGAACCGTTTGCGAAAACCCGATGCGTACAAAGGCAAAGGAATCAGGTACGCCGACAAGTTGTATCGGCTGAAGCCCGGAAAGACCGGAAAATAGGTTTTGTTTCGTCGGCCGTTCTGCGGACTTCGATCCGGAGCGCATCGGTCGGCGGCATTTGATTGAAAGAGTAAGATTATGGCACAGAAAAGCAGAGCAGAGATTCGCCGCGGCGTCCACAGTCGGATTCGCAAGAAAGTTCGCGGAACCAGCGAGCGTCCGCGCCTCGCCGTTTTCAGGAGCTTAAATCACATTTATGCTCAGGTGATCGACGATGACAACGGGAAAACGTTGGCGTCGGCCTCGACCACTGAAAAGGGAATGGGTGTTTCGACGGGCGGAAACATCGAAGCGGCCCGAAAAGTTGGTTCCGTGATCGCGGAGCGCAGCATAGCGGCCGGTGTTTCCGAAGTTGTTTACGATCGCGGCGGCTACGTCTTTCACGGACGCGTCAAAGTGCTGATTGAAGCAACGCGTGAAGCAGGCCTGAACAAAGCGGAAGCTAAAGCGGAAGGAAATAATGAAAACGAATAATCAGAGAATTTCAGCAGGCGGTCTGATCCTGAAAGACCAGTTGATTTCGATCAATCGCGTGACGAAGGTCGTCAAGGGCGGTAAGAATCTTTCGTTCGCCGCACTTGTCGTTGTCGGCGATGAAGCCGGACACGTCGGATTCGGTACCGGAAAGGCCAAAGAAGTTCCGAACGCGATCAAGAAAGCGGTTGAAGCGGCGAAGAAGAACCTCATCAAAGTGACTTTGATCGACGGAACGCTGCCGCACGAAATCATCGGCCGATACGGCGCTGGCCGAGTTCTGATCAAGCCCGCGAAAGAGGGAACCGGTGTTATCGCCGGCGGTGCGGTTCGCGCTGTACTTCAATCGCTCGGCGTCCATAACGTCCGGACGAAGATCCTTGGATCGAACAACGCGCACAACGTGATCCGGGCGACCTTTGACGGGTTGCTGCGAATGAAGGATCCGGTTGAAGTTGCGCGGTTGCGCGGCAAACAGGTCGAAGAACTGTTGTAATTTGCGTCCGTTGGTCTGTGGCTCGCCGCGCGACAGCGTTGAGCGTTTGCCGGCGATTACTGAAACGGAAAGCAGAGAAATAAAAAGATGGCTAAGAAAACTGAAAAAGCTGACGGCGGAACGATCAAGATCCAGTATTACAAGAGCACGATCGGCTATTCGAAAAAGCAAAAGGATATCGTCAAGAGTCTCGGGATCACGAAGCTCAACCAGGTGATTGAGCGTCCCGACAATCCGGCGATGCGCGGCGTTGTCGCGAAAGTTCCCCATTTGCTGCGGATCGTGGACTAACCTGACCGGCACCGAGTCCGGTCGTTTCGGATCGAACGCGCCCTACGCGTCACGTTTGCCGGAAACGACAACGAATCGGAAAACGGCTATTGTAGGATAAGACTATGGCATTATCATTAAATAATTTGCACCCGTCCGAGGGGTCAACGCACAAGAAGAAGCGCGTCGGCCGCGGACCCGGATCCGGGCTCGGCAAGACTTCGGGTCGTGGAAACAAGGGACAGAAATCGCGTTCGGGATATTCGAGCAAAGCCGGTTTTGAAGGCGGTCAGATGCCGCTTCAGCGCCGTCTTCCGAAACGCGGATTCACCAACATCTTCAAGAAGCAGTGGATCGAGATCAGTCTGGCCAAGATCAATGAGAATTTCAGCGACGGCGAACAGGTTACGCCGGAAATTCTGCATGAGCGCGGTCTGATCAAGAAAGCAAAGCACGATCTCGTGATTCTTGGGAACGGTGAAATCACCAAGGCGATTTCGATTTCCGCTCATCGGTTCACAAAAACGGCAAAAGCCAAGATCGAAAAGGCCGGCGGAAGCGCGACCGAGATCAAGAAAGCCGAAGTTGCCGAGTAGTTTCTGCAGATAGTAAGAGGACTGTATGGATAAGTTTTTTGCCGCCGTTCAAAACATGTTCAAGATTCCGGAATTGAGGAAGAGGATCTTCTTCACACTCGGACTTTTGGCCATTTATCGTCTCGGCGCGCATGTTTCGGCCCCGGGGATCAACAAGGACAAGCTCGAACAGTTGTGGCAGCAGGTCAGTTCGACGTTGCTTGGCGTGCTCGATCTGTTTTCGGGCGGAAACTTCCGGACGATTTCGGTCTTCGCTCTCGGCGTGACTCCGTACATCACCGCCTCGATCATTCTGCAGCTGATGACGGTTCTTTATCCGCCTCTCAAGAAGATTCAGGAAGAAGGCGAAGTCGGCCGGCAGAAGATCAATCAATGGACCCGATATCTGACGGTTGCGCTTTGTTCGATCCAGACCTTCTTCGTCGCGACGTGGCTGAGCCGCAATGGCATCATTGCCGACAGCGCCTGGGCGACGATGCTCGTGGTTGTGACGCTCACGACCGGAACGGTCTTCGTCATGTGGCTCGGTGAGCAGATCACTGAGCGCGGCGTCGGCAACGGAATCTCGTTGCTAATTTTTGCGGGTATCGTCATCGGATTGCCGCGAGGTTTGGTTCAGATCAAAGACCGAATCGGTGCGGGCGACGCGATGCAGACGCTCGGCGTGATTTTTCTCGTCGTCGTCATGGTCGCGCTGATCGCGCTCATCGTTTACGTCGAATCGGCACGCCGCAACATCGCCATCAGTTATGCGAGCCGGCGCGTCGGAAACCAGACGTTCCGCGGACAGGAGACGAGTTTGCCGCTCAAGATCAATATGGGCGGCGTCATCCCGGTGATCTTCGCATCGTCGGTTCTGGCCATGCCGCAGACGTTGATCGCTGCCTTTCCCCCGGCGCAACCCGGAACGGAAGGATACGATCCGAATTCGATCTGGACAAAGGTTTACACGTTCTTCCAGCAGTTCAACGGCGGAGATCCGTACTACGAGTTGATCTTTCTGTCGTTGATCGTGTTGTTCACGTTTTTCTATATCACGATCGTGTTCAATACCGATGAGGTGGCTGACAACCTGCGCAAACACGGCGGGTTTGTCCCAGGTATCAGACCGGGATCGCCGACGGGCGAATATCTGAATTCGATTCTGACCCGGCTGACCACGGTCGGTGCGCTTTATCTCGCGTTCGTGGCGTTCGTTCCGCAGCTTTTGCTGAGCGGATTCAACGTCGCGAGACTGCCGTTTATCGGTGAAGTGCTCGATAACTTCGTCACCAACACGCCGGGTCTGACGTGGATCCCGACGGGGCTCGGATATCAGTTCTTTTTCGGCGGCACGTCGCTGCTGATTCTTGTCGGCGTTGCAATGGACACGGTCTCGCAGATCGAAGCCCAAC
The DNA here is from genome assembly GCA_044229875.1 of Pyrinomonadaceae bacterium. Lineage (GTDB taxonomy): Bacteria > Acidobacteriota > Blastocatellia > Pyrinomonadales > Pyrinomonadaceae > JAFDVJ01. The sequence continues at coordinate 12,590 of JBGASE010000153.1, forward strand.
TCGTGATGCGTAATTACGAGGGATTTCTGGGGGCCGGCTCAAGATTGCGCGGACGCCGCTCATAGTTGGTTTGAATCACGAAAGACGCAGAGCTGACGGCTCTGCGTCTTTTCGCATTAAAACGAATTGTCGTTATGAGTAAGATCATCGTTCTGATCGGCCCGCCGGGGGCCGGGAAGGGAACCCAGGCGAGATTGCTGCAGGAACGGTACTCGATTCCGCAGATTTCGACGGGTGACATGTTCCGCGAAATGAAGAACGCCGACACGCCGCTCGCTCATGAAGTACAGGAGACGATGGCGGCCGGCAAGCTTATTTCAGACGATCTGACGTTCAAGATAGTTCGGGACCGTACGTCCCGCGACGATTGCGCCGGCAATTATATTCTGGACGGTTATCCGCGGACTGCGGTCCAGGCGGAACAACTTGAGGAACTGGCGCGCGAGCAGGAGAAGGAGATCGTGGCGGTTGAGGTGCATGTCGATCGGCAAGAGCTGATGCAGCGGCTCACCGGACGACGCTCGTGCGGCGTCTGCGGCGAGATCTACAACGTCTATTCGAAACCGCCGAAGAACTCCGGTTTTTGCGACATTCATCCGGATGCCGTGCTGATACACCGGGCGGATGACAACGAAGAGAGTGTCGGCACACGGCTTGAAACGTACGACGTCTCGACGCGTCCGTTGCTTGATTATTACAGCCGATCGGGGCGGCTCGAACAGGTTGACGGATCGGGCGACGTTGAATCGATCTTCAGCGCGGTCGCGGCGGCAGCCGGTTACGACGGTTAAAGTCGAATGGTAAGACTCGGCTCGAGAATCACCGGCGTATTGAGTCAGGCAAGCAGATTCTTGTTCGGAAAACGGATGATCATTGCGAAATCACAAAAAGACCTTGACCGCATGCGCGATGTCGGCGAATTGATCGCCGAGGTCCGCGAGGCGTTGCGCGCAATGATCGCGCCGGGCATTACGACGCTTGAACTCAACGCCGTCGCCGAAAAAATGATGCGTGATGCCGGCGCGATCCCGACGTTCATCGGCTACACGCCGTACGGAATGACTCCGTTTCCGTTTGCGATCTGCGCCTCGGTCAATGAGGCCATCGTTCATGGGTTTTCGACATCGATCCCGCTCAAGGAAGGCGACATCGTTTCGCTCGACATGGCCGCGACGTACAACGGATTCGTCGGCGACACGGCGTTCACCGCCCCCGTCGGAAAGATCGAACCGGAACTTGCGCAGCTGATCCGGGTCACAGAAGAATGCCTCGCGCTCGGAATCGCCGAATGTCATCCCAACAAACGGGTCGGGGACATCGGAGCCGCGATTCAGGCGCATGCCGAAAAATTCGGTTACGGGATCGTTCGCGATTACACCGGGCACGGCATCGGCCGTCACATGCATGAGTCGCCGCAAATTCCGAACTACGGACGCGCCGGCACGAAAGAGAAGATCCGCGCCGGATATTGCTTTGCGCTTGAGCCGATGCTGAATCTCGGAACGCATGAAACGAAGACGCTCGACGATAAATGGACGGTCGTCACGAAAGACGGAAAAGCAAGCGCCCACGTCGAGCACACGATCGCGGTAACACCGGATGGGCCCGAGATCCTGACGCTGACGAAGGCGCAAAAAGCGGCGATCAACAAAAGGGCGTCAGCGTAACTTGAAATCATTGCCGTAAAACGGTAACATTAGCAGTTTGCCGACTCTAACGGGGTCGGCTCTGTACCGTATGTCAAAAGAAGAAGCGATAGAAGTCACTGCCACGGTTCTTGAAACCCTGCCGAACGCGATGTTCCGGATTGCGCTCGAAGACAATCAGCATCAGGTTTTGGCACATATTTCGGGAAAGATGAGAAAGAATTTCATCCGGATTCTGCCGGGTGATCGCGTGTTGGTCGAACTCTCGCCGTATGATTTGAATCGCGGCAGAATCACCTATCGCTATAAGTAAGAGAGGGAAGCAAAATGAAAGTACGTCCTTCAGTTAAAAAGATCTGCGACAAATGCAAGATCATTCATCGCAAGGGAATCGTGCGCGTGATTTGTGATAATCCGAAGCACAAACAAAGACAAGGATAATGAAATTTTGGATTTTCGATTGCGGATTTCGGATTTAGGACAAATCCGAGATCCCAATTCCGAATTCCGCAATCAGGAGAGATATGGCTCGTGTAGCAGGAGTTGATTTACCGCCGAACAAAAGAGCGCAGGTTGGCCTGACGTACATTTACGGCATCGGCAAAGCCGCCGCTTCGGTAATTCTCGAAAAGGCGCAGATCAGCGTCAGTTCAAAGATCAAGGATCTCAGTGAAGACGAACTGACGCGTATCCGTACGATCATCGATACCGACTTTGAAGTCGAAGGCGATCTGCGGAAGCATGTTCAGATGGACATCAAGCGATTGATGGACATCGGCTGCTATCGCGGCCTTCGTCATCGCCGCAGCCTTCCGGTTCGCGGACAACGTACGTCGACAAATGCCCGGACCCGCAAGGGGCCGCGCAAGGCAGCTGTCGCGAAGAAGAAGGCACCGGGCAAGAAGTAATTTTTAGCGGCTGGTCGGATCGATTATCGGGGGCGTTCAGGTTCCCGGCCGTCGTCCCGATCGCCGCGTGAAGACATATGGCAAAAGCACCAGCAAAAGGAAAGAAGGTTTACAAGAAGAAAGAGAAAAAGAACATTCCGTACGGAATCGTACATATCTCGGCTTCTTTCAACAACACGCTTGTTTCGATCACGGATGCGCAGGGCAATTTGGTTGCGCAGTCGTCGGCCGGAGCGAAGGGCTTCCGCGGATCGCGCAAGGGCACCCCGTTTGCAGCTCAGCAAGCTGCGTCGGACGTCGCCCGCAAAGCGCTCGATGCGGGTATGCGTGAAGTTGAAGTTCGTGTGAAAGGTCCAGGCGGCGGTCGCGAATCAGCGATCCGCGCGATCAACCAGGCCGGAATCCGCGTTACCGCGATCCGCGACACGACGCCGATCCCGCACAACGGATGCCGTCCGCCGAAACGCCGTCGCGTTTGATCGGTTGCGGTTGAAATTTGATCTTTCTTAAGTCAATTAACTATCGAAAGGAAGAAGGGTGGCGAAGCCTCCCGTAAACTTTTCCGCGAGCGGACAAAAGTCGCCCGTTGGTCGCCGATCGCGGCTGACGACCGAATCGAATCCGCCCGGAAGCAACAAACAGAAAAAATATGGCTAGATACAGAGATGCGGTGTGCCGTTTGTGCCGCCGCGAAGGTGCAAAGTTGTTTTTGAAAGGCGACCGGTGTTTCAAGCCGTCGTGCGCCATTGAAAAGCGTGGAACCAACCCGCCGGGACAGCATGGCGGCGCGCGCCGTAAGATGCCGTCCGGCTACGGCCAGCAGCTTCGCGAGAAGCAGAAGGTTAAGCGGATCTACTTCATTCTTGAAAAGCAATTCCGCAATTATTTTGAGAAGGCGCTCCGCCAGAAAGGGGTAACGGGTGAAAACCTGCTCTTCCTTCTGGAGCGTCGTCTGGACAATGTCGTTTATCGTTCAGGTTTTTCAACCTCGCGTCGTCAGGCACGCCAACTCGTTAACCACGGGCACATCCTGGTTAACGACCGCAAAGTTGACATTCCTTCGTTTCAGGTAAAAGTCGGAGACGTGATCAGCGTCAAGGGTAACAGCGCCAAGAACGTGCACATCGAAGGTGCGTG
>JBGASE010000154.1:0-8366 GCA_044229875.1 Pyrinomonadaceae bacterium
TTTACCTGCGAGCGACCGAAATCCTCCGGTCGCCCCCGGGCACTAATTCTCTAGATCATCAATCTGAAGACCGACCGGATCAGCTCCCGCCATCTTCGCCGCGTCGATCGCCTTTACGACGTCCCCGTACCTAACCGTCTTCGGCGCTTTTACGAACACGGTCTTTTCAACCTCGTTCGTTCCGAAACGAATGATACCGTTTGATTCACGGTACTTGAAGATCTCGACCAGTTTCGCCGTCAGCGGCTCCGTGTCCGAAATATCTCCAATATCGTCCTGGTTCAGCCGAAGCTTCCCGGCATCACGACCGACATTGATCACCAATGTATTCGGATTCGGCCGTGCGACGACGTTCTTATCCTCTTCCTTCGGTTCGGCCGGAACCTTCGCTTCGAAGCGGCTCGGTTTCGAAGGAGTGATGACCATGAAGATGATCAAGAGCACGAGCAACACGTCGATCAACGGCGTGACGTTGATGTTCGGTGATGCCCCGTCTTTCGAACCACCTGTTGACATTCCCATAGCTGTTTACTCCCAATTGACTGAAAACAATCCCACTAGATTACTGATTGGGCTGCGCCGCGCTCTTTTTCTTGTCGGCGACGAGTCCAATCTTGTCGATATCCTGTTTGCGAACCTGATCGATAGCCTTGACGACGGTGCCGTACTCGACCTCGATACTGCTCTTGATATAGACAATTCGCTTCTCGGGAGTCTTGTCCTTCATCAGAGTTTTGATCTTTTCTCCAAGCTCTTCGAGCGGATATTGATTCTTTCCGATGTAGAAGTTGTTGTTGTCCGGAATAGCGACGATCACCGAGGTATCCTTTGCGATATCAGGGTCTTCGGTCGGACTATTCATTTCACGCGGAAGGTTCACCGAAACACCCTGTTGGAGCAGCGGCGTGACGATCATGAAAATGATCAAGAGCACGAGCATTACGTCCACCATCGGGGTTACGTTGATTTCCGAGTTATATTCGTCGGCACCACCAACTGTCATTCCCATAACTTAATTCTCCCTATGAGCAAATGCTCTAGCTCAACCGTTTTGAGCGCTGTTTGATGAAGTAGTCAACAAGTTCAGAGGCCGAGTTTTCCATTTCGACGCCAAAGCTCGTAACTTTGTTCGTAAAGTAGTTGAAGATCCACACCGCCGGAACCGCAACCGCGATACCGAAAGCCGTCGCCACAAGCGCTTCAGCAATCGCGCCGCCGACCGCGCCGATACCGGCCGTTTCATTGGTACGGAGAGCCTGGAACGCGCCGATGATACCGACGACGGTTCCAAACAGTCCGACGAACGGAGCCGTCGAGCCGACCGTCGCAAGTCCCGAAAGACCGCGCTTGAGTTCAGCCGTCTTGACCGCGATCGCGCGTTCGAGCGCGCGCTTCGATGCTTCCATTTCGTCAGCCGAGATGTCCGAGTTGCCCTGATGTGCCTGGAACTCTTTAAGGCCTGACGAAACAACCATCGCAAGGTGCGAATCTTTGTGCTTGTCGCTGATGTTGATGGCTTCGTCGATGTTGCTGTTCTTGAGCGCCTGCGCAACCTTCGGAGCATACTGACGAGACTGTTGTTTCGCCTTGTTGTAGGTGAGCATACGCTCGATACCGACGGCGATCATGTAGATCGACTGCGCGATGAGCGTGAAAATAACCACCCAGCCCGGAATCGTCAAACTCTTGACGATGTCGTAGAAACCGAACGAAACGCCGCCTTCGCTGAACAATAAGCCCAAAAGGCTAACTAAAAAAGTCATGATTTTTCCTCCAAAGAAATCAAAATTTATTATTGCAATCGCGGCCGCGGAATTTTCACGCGGCCGCTTGATTCATGCCTTTTACGGCTGGAAATTGTATACGATCACGCCAGTGACCTTGACCGGCTGACCCGAAAGAAGGGTCGGCGAAAACTTCGATGAACGGGCCGCCGACGTTGCCGCCGCGCGAAGCAACGGATGTCCCGAAACAGCCGAGGCCGAAATTACGTTTCCGTTTTCATCGATCGTCACCTGAACATTGACCGCTCCGCTCGCGCGAACAGCACGTGCAGCGGCCGGATACGGCGGCTTGACCAGATTTGTGGCCTTACCGTTGACGACGCCCCCGGAAATGATTTTCGGAACCGGTTTTTCGGTCGGCTTCGGAGTCGCCTTGATAACGGGTTCATCAAAATTGTCGTCGTTGCCACCGCCGCCGCCACCGCCGCCGCCAGTCGTCGACGACAGGCCGCCACCTTTCGGAGCGTTGTCGATCTGACCTTGGGTCGAATTCGTACGCCCTTCAGCAACGTTGTCCCACTGGTCCTTCCTCAAGGTCGGAGCATTGACCGCACGCTGTTCGGTAATCTTCGGAGGATCGCGAAGCGAGTCTTCCATCGACGCGATCTTCTCAATAACCGTCACTTTGTTGGTTTCGGCTTTCGGCTTGTCCTCGGGTTCCGGTTCGGGCGGTGCATCTTCGGGCAGCGCCACCGGTGCGACCAAACTCGAAATATCGAGATCGCCGGAGCCCATGGCGTAATCCTTCGCAAACAGACTGTAGGTCCATCCGCTCAGCAATCCAAGCACGATGATGACAAACGTCCCTAGCAAAAATTCACTTCGCCGGGTATTCTCCGCCGAGTTGTTTTTGGATTCAACTAATTGATCTAACATCTTTTTATCCTTCCTTTTTCCGGTGCCAAACTTCGTCAAAGGTATCGAAATATGATTGCGAAACGAAAATTGTCATGCACCTGACGCTGCAATAATGAAAAAGCGTCAGCGGAAAAAGCTTTGATGCTTCCAGCCGTCTTTTGTACCTTTTCTCAATCGCGGGGTGAACAGAAATCGTGCCAGCCTGAAAACACAAAGCCACCGAAAACTCCCGAGTCACCTTTACTGAAAAGGACGTTTAAGAAGCGCCGTTTACGACTTATCTAATTGACCAGCAACGTTAGGAAGTCTAAGGTTTTGGTTTTCGAAAGTCAAGATTAATTTGGCCGATAACCGTCGAAATTCAAAGAAAATTTGCTATCTTTTCGGGGGATTTTGCAAAAAGAGCGCGAATCAATTCGAAAACTTTTCTTTATGATTCGCGCTTTCTTAATAAGTTATCGTGTCACCGGCCGCCGTGATACCGGGCGACGCGACGCCGATGCAAGCCGCTCGGCTTTCGGTACCTCCACCTCTTTTATCTGGGCTGCACCGATCTTGCCCTGCCACCAGATCGCGATCGGACTGGCGATGGCGATTGTCGAGTACGTTCCGGTGATCGAGCCGACAAAAAGCGCGAGCGAAAATCCGCGCAGCACTTCACCGCCGAACCAAACCAGCGCCAGAACCGAAAGGAACACGAGGCCATTGGTGACGATCGTTCGCGACATCGTCTGGTTGATCGAGTCGTTGGTAAGCTTGTAGAGCGATTCGCCGCGATGCAGCGTCAGATTCTCACGGATTCGGTCAAAGATGACGATCGAGTCGTTGACCGAGAAACCGACGAGCGTCAGCAACGCTGCAAGTACGGTCAAATTGACTTCCCACTGAAAGACCGAGAAGAACGCGAGCGTGATAAGAACGTCATGAAACACCGCGATCACGGCACCGGCCGCATAAGTCCAGTCATAGCGGAACGCGATGAAGAACAGGATTCCGGCGAGACCGAGCAATGTCGCGATGACCGCCTGGTTCCGGAGTTGGTCACCGGCGATAGGGCCGACGGTATCGGTACCGACGATTTTGTAGGCCGCATTCGGATCATCCGCGAGCGTCGTTGCGCCTTCAGCTTCCTTCCCGAACGTGTCGAGCGCCTTTTTGACCATACATCGACCGGCTTCATCCACGCCGGGGCATTCTTCGCGGATGCCGAGATTCGGCACCTTGATAAGAACCTCGTCCCGTTTGTCTGTTGAATCCTGAATGATCGATTCACCGAGCCCGGACGACTGCAGCGCGGCGCGGATCTGATCCGTCTCAGGCTTCGCCCTGAACTTCGTCGTGACAACGGTTCCGCCGCGAAAATCGACGCCGAGGTTAAAGGCGTCGGTTCCGCCTTCGGTGAACTGACGGCCGATGGCCGAAGAAAGCCCGGCAAGAAGAATAATGATCGACACCGCCGTCAATATGCGGCGCTTGCCCATCCAGTCAACGTTAATACTCTTGAAAATTTCAAACATTATCTTTTTCTCAAACTACTTAAATGCTCAGGGTCTTCGCTTCGGGATTCCGCTCAAGCAACCACATGAAGATCGTGCGCGAGACAAAAACCGCCGAGAACAGGTTGATCAACAATCCGAGGACGAGCGTAACCGCAAATCCGCGGATCGGACCCGAGCCGTAGAGGTACAGAATCGTCGACGAAATGATCGTCGTGACGTGCGTGTCGATGATCGTGATGAACGCCTTGTCGAATCCGACCGAAACCGATGCGGCGACCGTGTGGCCGGCGCGGAGTTCCTCACGCATCCGCTCGAAGATCAGAACGTTCGAGTCGACCGCCATACCGATTCCGAGAATCAATCCGGCGATGCCCGGAAGTGTCAGCGTCGAGTCCATGACGATCAGTCCGGCCATCGTCAGCAGCATGTTGAGCAAAAGCGCGACGACCGCGTTGATGCCTGAACCGCGATAATAAAACAGCATGAAGATGACGACGAATACAAGGCCTCCGATCGATGCCCTGACGCCCGAGTTGATCGAATCGGCGCCGAGGCTCGGCCCGACCGTCCGTTCTTCCTGGTATTCGATCTGCGCCGGCAACGCACCCGATTTGAGCGTCAGCGCAAGATCTTCGGCCGTCGCCTTCGTGAATTGTCCGGTGATCTGACCGGTGTCGAAAATCTGTCCCTGGATGACCGGGGCAGATTTGACCTCGCCGTTGAGCACGATCGCCAGATATTTCCCAATATTGCGTCCGGTCCAGTCGCCGAATTTCTGCGCGCCGGCCGGTTTCAGGTTGAATTGGATCTGATAGTCGTTGTCGCTTCCCGTTTGCGAGTAAGCGCGCGCGTCGCGCAGTTCGCTGCCCTCAACGATAGCCGGATACTCGACGACCATCCATTGTTTGGCCTTCGGCTGAGCCTGGCTCGGAGTCACCGCATCGTCGCGTTCGACATAGGGCAGAACGCGCCGGGTTGATGTCGCGCCGCCGATCGTCGCGCGGGCAGCCTCCTCAGTCGGATAAACCTGAAAGGAATCGCCGGCCATTTTCATCAGCGACAGGTTCGATTCGGACCCGATCAACTTCTTGATCCGCTCGGGATCATCTACGCCCGGCATCTGCAAAAGGATCTGACCGGAAGACTCGGCGCCGTGCCGCTGAAGCGTCGGCTCCTTGACGCCGAACGCGTTGATCCGGCTTTCAATGATCTTCAATGCCTGCTCGACCGACTCCTTTTTCAAGGTTTCCTGAATACGCGTCGGCAGAGTCCATGACACCGCGGAACCGCTCGTGCTTTCGGTCCATTGCGAAAAATCAACCTTCTTTTTGACCTCATCGGCGATCGCCGTAGTTTGGGCCGCATCGGTGACGTTGAGCGTGACGGTGTAGTTGCCGCCTTCGGAAACGATCGCGTTGCCGGACACCGGCAATTTTGCGTCGGTTGCCGCGGTCAGTGCGGCCTGCGCGTTGTTCTCGGTCAGCTTCTTCAAGTAATCGTCGGTCTTGACGCGCATCACGAGGTGCGATCCGCCTTTGAGATCGAGCCCGAGATTGATGTTCTCGGCCAGATTCGCCTTGATGCCCGCATACGTGAAGTCGGCACCGGTCGGCATTCTTCGCGGACCAAAGACGAGATAAATTCCGATCAGCGTGATCGCGATGATGATGGCCGTTCTGATGGCCAAACTCTTGTTTTTCATATCTTGGGTAATACACGGCGTACGATCGCCGTTCGCAACCTAATTTACTTCTTCTGCTTTCTTACCGATGACGGCCTGCTTGCCGACCTCGATAAAAGACTTCTCCGCGCTTTGAATGATGAAGCTGGTTTCTTTCACTTCTTTGATCTTGCCGATGATTCCGCCGTTGGTAACGACTTCGTCATTGATCTTGAGTGTCGTGATCATCTCCTGAAGCTTTTGACGCTCCTTGTTCTGCGGTCGGATCACCATGAAATAGAAGATCCCGAAAATGATGATGATCATCGGCAGAATCGAGAACAAACCCGAACCGCCGCCTTCACCCTGAAAAAGCAAAATTAATATGTTCATTGTCTTAGCAGAAAAGAAAAACGCAATTATGACAAAGTAAGTGCAATTTATCAAAGCACTCTGCCGTCATTTAGGCAAACCTGCCTGATTAGTTTTTTTCAACCGTTACCGGCGTTCATCCGCGCCTTGAACTCTTCCCGGAATGCGCCAAACCTTCCTTCGCTTATCGCGGCTCTGACGCGCTTCATCAATCCGGTGTAGAACGATAGATTATGATGCGAGATCATCGTCGCCGCGAGCATCTCGCCCGCCTGATACAAATGCCGCAGATACGCCCGCGAATACCGGCAGCAAACCGAACAATCGCATTCCTCGTCAAGCGGACGCGGGTCCTGCGCGTACGATGCGTTCCTGATGTTGAGCTTTCCGTTCGATGTGAATGCACCGCCGGTCCGGCCGTTGCGGGTCGGCATCACACAATCGAACATGTCAACGCCGTGATAGACGGCTTCGACAAGATCCTCGGGCGTTCCGACACCCATCAGATACCGCGGCGCATCCGCCGGCATCTGATGCGCCAGAAACCCGAGAACGTCGTACATCACGCTCTTTTCTTCACCGACGCTCAGTCCGCCGATCGCATAGCCGTCGAACCCGATCTCGCGCGTCAAGTCGAGGCTCTGCCGCCGAAGGTCGAGATGCCCGGCGCCTTGCACGATGCCGAACAGCGCCTGTCTGCCGGACAATGTGCCGTCAGGGTCGAGTTTGCCGGTGTCGGCACCTTCGGCCTGAAGCCGGTCGAAGCGATCCTTTGAACGCCGCGCCCAACGCGCGGTCATTTCGAGCGATTTCCGCGTCTGTTCAAACCCGGTGTCGCCAGGCGGACACTCATCGAAGACCATTACGATCTCGGAACCAAGCGCCGCCTGGATTTCCATCGAAACCTCAGGCGACAGGTATTTCTTCGATCCGTCGAGATGCGACCGGAATTCGACGCCATCTTCGGTCAGCTTCCGGAGATCCGTCAGCGAAAAAACCTGGAACCCGCCTGAATCCGTCAATAGCGAGCGGTTCCATGTCGTGAAACGATGAAGTCCGCCGAGTTCGCGGATCGCATCCGGTCCAGGACGCAGAAACAAATGATACGTATTGCCGAGAATGATGCGCGCATCGATCTCGTCCTCGAGCCACTCAAAGCGCACGCCCTTCACCGTTCCCTGCGTGCCGACCGGCATAAAAACCGGTGTTTCAATGGTCGAGCGGCGCGTCCGGATCGTTCCTGTCCGGGCATTTCCGTCACGCGCGATGACTTTCCATTCGATCGGCTTTCGATTAGTCATTCGTCGGCGGTTGGTGGCCGACCAGCGACCAGATATTCATCGCGCCGACCGCGACCTGCGAAACGATCACTCCGTCCTCGTCGACGATCACCGCTGACGGCGTTCCCGGCATTCCCAGCGCTTCGGCAAGTTTCGCCGTGTCTTCGACGATGATCGGAGCCGTGATCTTCATCGGATCGTGCTCTTCAGCGGTTCCCTTTGAAAGAACGATCAGATCCGGCGAGCCGGCAGGTTTCGACCGTTCCCACTCAATCAGATCATTCAGCATCGCGGCGCAGTAGCCGCAGCCCATGCTCCAGTAAATCAAAAGCGTTCGCTTGCCTTTGATACCGGCCGAGGAAACGCTGCGGCCGCCAATGTCCGTGAACGCGAAATCGGGGACCGTGGTTCCGATTGACGCGACCGACGGATCGGGCAGCGCGTACGCCGTTGCGGGATCGATCTCCTTTACCTTCGACATCAAATCCCGGATGGCCGTGTCACCGATCGCCGGCTGTGATCCGATCACGCCGTTGTGATTGATGAAGATCGCACCGGGCGTCCACTCGGCCCGGAACAAAAGCGCAACTTCGCGATCGTCCTGCAGCAGGATCCGTTTGAACGATTTTCCGCCGAACTTCTCGGCGTTTGATTCGGCATCGCCGGTCGAAACAAGAACGAAATCGACAGACTCCTTGAATTCCGCCTGCCATTGTTCGATCTCCGGCACAAGCGCGGTGCACGGCGTACAGGTCGGGCTCACAAAAAAGAGCACCATCGAGCGATTTCCCGATATCAAATCCGCCGATCGGACCGTCCGTCCGGTCAGATCCTTGATTTCGAATTGCGGCATCACGGCTCCGATCGGAAGCCCGTCGAGCGGCGCGTTCACATCATCGCGCACAACTTCCTT
>JBGASE010000155.1:0-8297 GCA_044229875.1 Pyrinomonadaceae bacterium
CGTCTCTGTACTGTTTGGCGGCAAAAAAACGTTCGGTCGGAACATATCCAAGTGCCGGATCTTTCATCATCTCAACATCATGCATGATCCGTTCGATTTGCGCCTTACGCTTCGCTTCGGCGCCTTCCTCGCTTTCATCACTTTCCGGTGCCCGCACGTCCGCCGGATACGCCACTTTTTCGGCGACGCTCTGTTGCGAAATGACTTTCGATGCCGGATCCGAAAACGGTACCGGACGACGGTCCGCCGAATTTCGACCCTGCAGAAGGGCTTGCAGATCTTCGTTTCGGGTGACGTCGGTGCGATTTGCGCGTTTCGGAACGATCACTGGGTTCGCTTGAGGTTGAACCTTCACGACGGGCAGCGGATCAGAATTTCCGGCCGACTGCGGCGTTTCAACGGTCGCCGAAGTGTCAGTCGGAACCGTTTCCAACTGAGCCGTTTCGGTGCTGACCGCACGGTCTGAACTGAAGTAGATAGCTCCGGCGACAAGCGCGGCGATGACAACAATGGCGAATGCAGCTACCGCCAATCGGTTCAATAAGTTCTGTCCGTTCATGTTTTGTGAATCTCCAAACGGGAAAATCTGTCCGCGAACGGTGTCGAAACACGACGCGACGATTCAGGAATTTCGGTTATGAATTGATGGACGGTCAAAACGAAATCATGACCGCAGTTGACGATAAACATCTTACAACCGGATTTGTCATAATCCAAATCCTAATTTGACCGAAATCCGGAAATCTTCCGATACCGAACATTCTGAAGATCGTTCGGAGCAAGATGTTCGTTGAGAAGCGTACGGTCAGGAGACATAGGCAAACGAAAAGGGCAACCATTGTGGTTGCCCCAAATCGTTGATGTAATGGTGATCCGACCAGGACTCGAACCTGGGACCCAATGGTTAAAAGCCATTTGCTCTACCGACTGAGCTATCGGACCACATTTGCCCGGCTGGTTTCCCGTCCGAACGAATTTTTGATTTTACATACCGACGGCGGTTTTGCGCAAGTCCGAGTCGGCATTTTTCAGCCGATGCGACGATTTGCAGCAACAAGATCCGCGAAAACGAGGGCAAATGCGTTATTTTCTGAAAACGACGCCGCTCAGCGTCATTTCGTTGTCGTTCGGTTCTTTGTCGATGTTCCACGATTCCGAAATTCCAAAAAGTGAAATCGTTAGCGTCTTTGCGGATTCGTCGATCTCGGCCGCGCCGCCATCGACCTTTTTGGCGCCCCGTTTGAACCCGGAGCGTCCGTCGGCATCCATATAAATCGTCGTTCCGTCACTTCCCCTCCAGTTCCCTTGATATTTCGCCGGAACCGGCTTTCCACCGCCGCATCCGAGAACGAGAACCACAAACAGAACGATTGTCGCCGCCAATGACCGCGAATTCTTCATCTCTTTTTTCTCCTGCACCAACCTGACTCTCAAATCGACTCAATACAAATTCAATATTCAAGAGATTCAAAAATCAAGATTCAAGAGTCAAAGGACTCAAAATTCAAGAGTTAAGATTCAAGAGTCAACGTTCAAGATTCAAGAATTAGGATTCAAGAGTTAAGATTCAACGAGGTTCAAGATTCACTGCTGGTTTTGACTCTTGAATCTAAGGAATCTCAATTCCCTTGAATCCCTTGATTCTTGAATCCCTTGAATCCTTTGAATCTTGAATCCCTTTGAATCTTGAACGCTGAATGCCTTGAATCTATAAAAACCAGCTTTCCATCACCGAATCGCGCAGAATGATCGTTTGATCGCGCTCGGGGCCGGTCGAAATGAGGCCGATTTCGACGCCGATTGAGCTTGAGAGAAAATCGACGTACGATTTGGCGTTCGGCGGCAGGTCCGCGATATCGGTGATTCCCAGAGTTTCGGATTTCCATCCGGGAAGCGTTTCGTAAATCGGTCTGATGCGGTTCAGATCGTGCGATACGGCCGGGAAAGTGTCGATTCGGCGGCCATCGATCTCATAACCGACGCATATCTTGATCTCGTCGAGCGCGTCGAGCACATCGAGTTTTGTCAACGCGACCGAGCTGAAACCATTCAGGTCAGCGGCATAACGCGTCGCGACGGCGTCAAACCAGCCGCAACGGCGCGGACGCTTTGTGACTGAACCGTACTCGTTCCCTCGCTGGCGAATGAGGTTCGCCATATCCTCTTCAGTATCAAGCATTTCGGTCGGGAAAGGCCCTTCGCCGACGCGCGTCGCGTAAGTCCGGACGATGCCGAGAACGCCGGTGATGTGATGCGGCGGAATGCCGGCGCCGACCGCCGCGCCGCCCGCCGTCGGGTTTGACGACGTGACATACGGATACGTGCCGTGATCGACGTCGAGCAATGTCGCCTGCGCGCCTTCGAGAAGAATCTTTTTACAAGCCTTTTTCGCCTCAGAGAGGAAATGCGATGTTTCGGCGACGAACGGCCGCAACCGCTCGACAAGAACCGAAATCTCGTCAAAAATCTCGTCCGAGCGCAACGGTTCGCGTCCGTAAAGAACGATGATGCGGTTCGCTTCTTCAAGATTGCGTTCGATCCGCAGCTTCAGAAGTTCCGGCACAAGCGCGTCGGCGACGCGGATTCCTCGCCGGCCGGCCTTGTCTTCGTACGCCGGTCCGATACCGCGGAGCGTCGTCCCGATCTTTTCGTTGCCTAGCCTTTCTTCGGAAGTGTGATCAAGCGCGCGGTGATACGGCATGATGAGATGCGCGCGGCTCGAAACCTTGAGGCGATCGGGCGTGATCGAAATCCCCTGCGACGTCATCTGATCGACCTCTTCAAAAAACGCTTTCGGATCGATGACCATTCCGTTCCCGAGCACGCAGGTCTTGTCCTGATGAATTATACCCGACGGCAAAAGCCTCAAAACAAAGGCCTTATCGCCGACATAAACGGAATGCCCGGCATTGTGCCCGCCCTGATAGCGCGCGACGACGTCAAACCGATCCGCCAGCAGATCGACGACTTTTCCTTTTCCTTCATCGCCCCACTGGGCGCCGATAATTACGATGATCATAAATTAAGTGCAAAGTTCATCATTAGTGCAGAGTGCAGAGTTAGTGCACGGTGCAGAGTGCAACGTCGGATGTGCGGAACGAGGTGCCGAATCGTACCCTAACGATTTTGCTTCGCGGTTTTTATTGAGGCGATCAGAATGCGTTGCAGTTCTTTCACCTCAACAATCATAGATTCAGCTTGTTCAGTGGTTATGTATCCGCCGTAATTCAGAAGCCCGAGCCAATATTCGGTTTCAAATGACTCCTTCAGCGAAATCGAAAGTTTATGAACAAAATCGGATCTCGATTCTGCCCGTCCACCTTCAACCACGTTTGCCCCGATCGACGTTCCCGAGCGAAGCAACTGCTTTGCTAAAACATACTCGCGCTTTTCGTCGTTCAAATACCGATTGAGCGTTACAATTCTAAGCGCGAACCTGTAAGATTTGTCGCGCAAAATACTCCCCTTCATTGAGATTCCCCCGGTTGTAAGATTCGAAAAACAGATTTGAGTTGCGGAACAACTCGCAGTATCGATGCGATGTGAAGGCTCGCAACCCGTTCTTGATATTACAAAACATACAACCGTCGCCAAATATCCACAACCCTTGGCAATGACCTAGGCATTATGTGTTGTCGGTTTAACTCGTTAGTCCGAACATTTCCCACCCCGCATTCTACGCTCTACGCGATAAGCTCCACGCTCCGAACTCAAACTCTGCACTCAAAACTCCGCACTTTGCACTCAACCCCCGCACGCTGCACTGCACTCTGCACTCTGCACTCTGCACTCTGCACTCTGCACTCTGCACTCTGCACTCTGCACTCTGCACTCTGCACTCTGCACTTTGCACTCTGCACTTTGTACTCTGCACTTTGTACTCTGCATTCTGCACTTTCATGCTCTTCGATACAGATCGACATACTTCCTCCCCGCGTTTTCCCATGAATGATCTTCGTTCATGCCGTTCCATTGAAGTTTCCGCCAGGCATCGCGGTCGTAGTAGGCGAAGAGGGCCTCATAGATCTTTTCAAGGAACTTGTCGGCGCGGAATTCGCGGAACTTGAAGCCGTTTCCGGTTCCCGAAACGGCATCGAAATTATGAACGGTGTCCTCGAGCCCGCCGACGGCGCGGACGATCGGGATGGTGCCGTACCTAAGCGAATACATCTGATTGAGTCCGCAGGGCTCAAACCGCGACGGCATCAGGAACATGTCGGCGCCGGCTTCGATCTGGTGCGACAGATCCTCATTGTATCCGCGGAAAACCCCGACCTGTCGCGGTGCATGTTCGCGAAGGCGCTGAAAGAAATTCTCGTACGAGCTGTCGCCCGACCCGAGCGCGACAATGTACGATCCGGTTGCGAGGATTTCGAGCGCTGTCTGCTGGATCAGTTCGATCCCCTTTTGCGACGTCAGCCGCGTGATCGACGCAAAAATCGGCCGGTCAAGATCGACCGAAAGCGAAAACTGTTCGAGCAACGCCTGTTTGCAGGCGCTTTTCCCCGTCAGATCGTGCTTGCTGAAATTCGCCGCCAGCGCCGTGTCCGTTTCCGGATTCCAGACGTCGAAATCGACGCCGTTGACGATCCCGAACAAACGATGCGACCTTTGCCGCAGCAGCCAGTCAAGCCCGTAACCGTTTTCCGCCGTCTGCATCTCGCGGCCGTACGTCCGCGACACCGTTGATAAAACGTCGGCGGTCGCCAGTCCGGCCTTCATCGCCGACGCGTAACCGTTGAATGCAAACGAATTGCGCTCAAAATCGGATGAGAATCCAAACTTCCAAAGCTCGTCAAGCCCGAAACCGCCCTGATAAGCGAGATTATGAACCGAGAAAACCGTGCGGACGTTTCGCCAATACGCGTCCCAATAGCGAAGATGCGCGATCTCGACCGACGCAAAGCCGCAATGCCAATCGTTGAGATGAACGATGTCCGGCGGCCTGCCGAGCCGTTTGATGAGCGTCAGCGCGGCGTGATTGAAAAACGCGAACCGCTCATGATCTTCTTTGTAACCGTAGATCGAATCGCGATGAAAATATGACGGAGCGTCGATCAGAAAAGTCGGCGAGCCATTCGCCTCCGAATAGAACGCCTTGGCGCGGTAAACCCCGCCGCGCCATGAAACGTTCAGATCGTCGATGGCTGTCTTCCAGAGATGTTCGGCCTTGGTTTGCCAGTAACACGGCGTGATGAGGAAAGCGTCTTCGCCGATCTGCCGCAATGCCTTCGGAAGCGCGCCGGCGACGTCACCGAGCCCGCCGGTTTTTGAGTATGGGACCGCTTCCGCGGATATGACGGCTATTCGCAATTTTGATCGTGTCCTTGAGAACTAGTTGTCGAACCGTATTGAATTTTAGCAATTGCGGTAGATGTTCGTCCATGCGCTCTGAACGCTATCGGTCGCGGCATTGACTATGCCCCGAAAAAAAGTTAAACAGATTAAGCCGCGATAATCATTGACGCTTTCCGAAATCCAGAATTCGCGGCATTCCGATCTTGCTGAAACGAACAAAAAATCCGATGCCGGAAGGCGATAACGCGACGCTGCCGTTGCTCATCGTCAACCCGAAGTCTGCCAGCGGTTCGACCAAGGACCGGTGGGCTCAGATGGCGGCCGATTTTCGCGTGCATTTCGGACCGTTTCAGGTCGCATTCACGAAATCCGCCGGCGACGCGACCGCGATCGCCAAGCGCGGCGCCGAACAGGGCCGAAAACTGATCATCGCGTGCGGCGGCGACGGCACGATAAACGAGGTTGCGAACGGCATTCTTGAAGGCGGTTTTGACGCCGAGCTCGGTATACTTCCATCGGGAACCGGCGGCGATTTCCGGCGATCGCTCGGAATTTCGAACAATGAGCGAGAAGCGGCGCGCGAACTCCGGACCGGCGAGACGAAATCGATCGACGTCGGACGCGTAACCTTTCAGAACTTCAACGACGAAACCGTCAGCCGTTATTTTCTGAATGTTTCGTCATTCGGACTTTCGGCGTCGATCATCGAACGAGTCAAACGAACGAGTTTGTTTGACTGGCTCCCGAAGTCGTTCCTTCGCGGAAAAACGAATTTTGCGGTTTCAACGCTTCAGGAAGTTCTTGACCTGAATTTCAAGACCGTCCGCGTCAAGCTCGACGACGGCGAGGAAAAACCGCTGAATACGGTAAATTTCTGCGTCTGCAACGCTCGTTATTTCGGCGGCGGAATGATGATCGCGCCGGATTCAAGCGTCACCGACGGCGTCTTTGACGTCGTCAACATCGGCGACATCAAGACGGCGAAGATTCTGCTCAATGCCTGGAAGCTCTACGGCGGCACGCATCTGACGCTTCCGGAAGTCAAAGCGTCGCATGCCCGCCGCGTCGAAGTTTCATCGGCGGACGAGATCAACATCGAGATCGACGGCGAACTTCCCGGCAAGCTTCCGGCCGTGTTTGAAATTCTGCCGGCAGCGCTCAGAATCCGCGTTCCGAAGAAGCGGTAGGCAGGAGTTTAGACTCCAAGGATTCCATGTTCCAGGAATCCAGATTCCATGAGGCCGTGAATTGAGTAATTTTGGATTCCGAGTATGATTGGGAACGCGGTTTTAAACGTCTGAAATCTGCCGTCTGACGTCTGAAATCTGACGCCTGACGTCTGACTATTGTGAAAAGCGAATCATATTGCCAACGACTGATCGATTCGTGCACCGCGCATGCGGATCTCGTCGCGATGCGGATCGTCGGTGTCGACGACGAAGTTTATACCTACGCCCAGCTTCTCAAACAGATCCATTCGGTTGCTTTCAACCTCAGAAAAAGGGGGGTCACGGTTGGCGACCGCGTCGCGCTGATCGGTGAAAATCATCCATGCTGGGCGGCGGCGTACCTTGGATCATTGTTTCACGGCGCGGTTGTCGTGCCGATCGACCCGAGCGGCGAGATCGAGACCGTCACGAACTTTATCGAAAACTCGGAAGCGAAGCTCGTCTTTCTCGGCCCGAACCAACTCGAAAGATTCGACCGGATCACGGAACGGCTCGGCCGAGATATCCCCGGGGTCGCGTGGCGCGTCGGGGAAACCGGAAACCCGCAAATCGAACCGTTCGAAGAGTGGCTCGCAACCGAAGTTGACGTTCCCGAGGTTCCGACCGCCAAGGGCGACGACATCGCGTTACTGATGTACACTTCTGGCACGACCGGGACGCCGAAAGGCGTTCCGCTGACGCACGCCAACATCATCGCCGAGCTCGACGCGATCGACAATCTGATCAATCTCGGCCCGGACGAGAAGATCCTCAGCTTGTTGCCGCTGTTTCACGCATATCTCCAGATCGTCAATATGTGGATCGCGACGACGCTCGGGTGCGAGGTCGGTTATTTGAAAGAGCTGTCGCCCGACGAGCTTTCAAAGGCGATGAAAACGTTCAAGCCGACGATCCTGACGACCGTTCCGCGTCTTTGGTATCTGTTTCACAAGAAAATATTCGATGCCGTCGCCGCCAAGCCGGCACCGGTCCGGGCGCTTTTCCGGACAATGCTCGCGACCAACGGAATGCTCCGTGACACGCTCGGGATCAACCTCGGGCCGAAACTCTTCGGCGCGATACATGATGGCTTTGGCGGAAATCTGCGCAAGGCGATCTCGGCCGGTTCGCGGTTCGACGAAGCGGTCGCGATCGACTTTCACAAACTCGGCTTTACGATCCTCCAGGGTTATGGGCTGACAGAAACTTCGGGAGCCGCGACCGGAACATTCCCTGACGACAATCGTGTCGGATCGGTCGGCAAAGCGCTTCTCAACGCCGAGGTGATGATCGAGAATCCGGACGCGGAAGGCATCGGCGAGGTTCTGATCCGCGGCGCGATGGTCTTCAAGGGCTATTATCACAACCCCGAGGCGACGGCCGAGGCGTTCACGCCGGACGGATGGTTCCGCTCGGGCGATCTCGGAAAGTTCGATCATGACGGCCATCTTTTCATCGTCGGACGAAAAAAGGACATCATCGTCCTCCCGAACGGGAAAAACGTGCATCCCGAGGATCTTGAGGTTCACTATCTTAAATCGCAAATGGTCGAGGAACTGGCCGTGATCGGTGTTGAGGACAAATCGATCGGCCGCGCCGGCGCAGAAAAACTGGTCGCGATCGTCGTGCCGGATTTTGAATTTCTCAAACACGAAAAGATCGCGAATTCGCAGACGGCGATCCGCTTCGAACTCGACAACCTCGGCCGTGATCTTCCCGAGTATCAGCGTGTTCGCGAATACATCGTCCGTGCCGAACCGCTGCCGCGAACCGCGACGCGGAAGATCAAGC
>JBGASE010000014.1:0-48319 GCA_044229875.1 Pyrinomonadaceae bacterium
ATGGTTCCGGCTCACAAATCGATGCGGATCATCTATTTAGGCCAGGGAAATTATGAAGCCGCCTCTGCGGCCTATGAAAGAGAACGGCTCTACGCCGGCGCCGCCGACGCCAATTCGCCGGGATGGTTGATGATCACCGCACAGGTACAGGCCGTCGGCGGGCTTCGCGACGAAGCGCTGGCGAGCCTGAAGAAGGCCGAAGCGGCAGCGGTCGTAAAGAACAATGCCCGTGCCTACGCGGATGAAATGGCGACTGCGTATGCGTTGCTCGGCGATGCCGACAACGCCGTTCGCTGGCTTTCCCGCGCCCGCGAGGTCCGCTCATACAGCCTTAACTTTGCCGCCGTCGAACCACGGTACATTCAAATCATCAAAGATTCGAGATTTATTGAGCTGACAAGACTGGAAAAGTAAACACTCATGGACGCATCGGAATGGCCAGCGCTTTGATCCGCGAGATCAGCGTCGTCGGCTTTGAAGCGAGCAGTTCGGCCGCACCGCCCTTACCGTAAACCTTGTAATTTGACCGTTTCAGAGCTTCGATGATGTTCCTGCGTTCAAGATCCTTGAGATCAGCATACGTCATCAGCGAAACAGTTTCTTTGCCGATTTCAGGCTCGATCAATCGGTTGAGTGCCTGCGGAACCGAAAAATCCAACTTGTCGCAACGTGCGAGAATGATCGCGCGCTCAACCATGTTTTGAAGTTCGCGAACGTTACCCGGATACCAGTAGCTTTCAAGTTTGCTCAGGTCGGCGTCGGTCAGATCGAACGGCTCACATTTGAGTTTCGCGGCAAATTGCTGGAGAAAATGCCGGGTCAAAGGTTCGATGTCCTCAGGCCGTTCGCGAAGCGGCGGTAGTTCGATCGGGAACACACTCAGCCGGTAAAAAAGATCCTGTCGAAACCTTCCTTCTTCGACTTCCTTCCAGAGATCGCGGTTGGTAGCTGCGACGACGCGGACATCTACTGTTCGTGTCCGGTCCTCACCGACGCGTTCGAATTGCTTTTCCTGCAGAACGCGCAGCAGTTTCCCCTGCATCTGCAGCGGCAATTCGCCGATTTCGTCGAGCAGGATCGTGCCGCCGTCGGCGAGCTGAAAGCGACCGGTCCGATCCTTGAACGCTCCCGTGAATGCTCCCTTGGCGTGACCGAAAAACTCGCTTTCAAACAGATCATTTGAGATCGCTGCGCAATTCACCTTGACCAGCGGGCGCGACCGCCGCGTGCTCGCATCGTGCAGCGCGCGCGCCACCATTTCCTTTCCGGTTCCGCTCTCGCCGGTAAGCAGGACGGTTGCGTCGGTCGGGCCAACCATTGCGATCTGTTCGAGTATCTTGTGCCAAACAGGACTGCGGCCGATGAGAAATTTGTGCGGCGCGGTCTCGCCGATTTCTTCCTTTAAATACTCATTTTCTTCCGCGAGCCGCTCGCGTAGCCGCTCAATCTCCTCGAATGCGCGGGCGTTTGCGATCGCGATTGATGCCTGTTCCGAATAAACGCGGAGCCACTCAAAGCTGTCGCGCGAGAAGTTCATCCGCGAGAACACGGCGATCACGCCGAGCGTATCTCCCTGAAACTTCAATGGATGTGCCGCAAATCCCTCGATCTGCTCTCGATCGATCCATTCCTGATCGACAATCCAAGAACTCGGCTCGCTTTGGAGACTCTCGAGATGAACTGACTCTCCGCTTTCGGCGACCCGGCCGATTTTGCGGACGCCGATCGGAAATCGTTTGAAACTCCCATCGGTTGACGTCCAATCGATTTCGCCGTTCAGTCTCCGGCCTTCGCTTGCTGTGAGGTGCAGGCAGCGGCTCTGATCCGGACATTCGGAGCGCATATGGCATGCATTGCAGATATCGCCCTTCCC
This sequence comes from Pyrinomonadaceae bacterium, assembly GCA_044229875.1. Classification (GTDB taxonomy): domain Bacteria; phylum Acidobacteriota; class Blastocatellia; order Pyrinomonadales; family Pyrinomonadaceae; genus JAFDVJ01. The sequence goes on from JBGASE010000014.1 coordinate 1,874, forward strand.
GGTCAGCCAGATCCTTGCGAGGGCGACCTTCCTGTTTCGCGTCATTTGTGACGTGATCGCCTGAAGCGTTTCACGCATCGGGCTTTTACGGACGATGAGCTGATTGATAGAGTCGAACGAAACCGCTGATGTCATTCACGAATCATAACGAAATCTCGCTGCCATCGCAACGATTTAGCTTGATATCACGCGATTTCGTTCCCAAATGAATCAACGGAGAATAAGCTAACATACTATCAATACACAGTTTAGCGAGAGTCATGGTTTTGGCACGCAGAATGCGATATGAGTTTCGTAGCGAGAAATCGTTATCAACAATTAATCGACATAAGGGAGATACGTAAATGCAGAAGATTACAGCAATCAAATATGAAAAAGCGGAAGGAAAGGCAAAACAGCTGCTTGACGGAGTGAACGCAAAACTCGGATTCGTGCCGAACATGATGGCGACAATGGCAAGTTCGCCGGCGGTCCTCGAAGGCTATCTCAATCTCAGCGGCGCGCTCGGAATGACGCTCAATGCGAAGCTCCGTGAACAGATCGCGCTGACGGTGGCCGAGATCAACGGCTGTCGTTACTGCGCGTCGGCGCACTCGGCGATCGGCAAAATGTCGGGGCTCGACGATCATTCGATCGAGGACGCTCGACTTGCGTCGTCGCACGATCCGAAAACGGACGCCGCGCTGAAGTTTGCGAAGGCGCTCGTGATCAGCCGCGGTAAAGTCTCGGATGCGGAATTCCAGACGGTCGCGGCTGCCGGATATTCAGAAAAGGAGATCGCGGAGATCGTCGCGCATGTCGCGCTCAATGTCTTCACGAACTACTTCAACGAGACCGCGGGTACGGTCGTCGATTTTCCGGCGATCGAGTTTCCGCTCGCCAGCAAATCGGCGCATGCGTGACAATCGCTCGGGCGGATCGGCCAAGCCGGTCCGCCCGAATCCGGAATTCATCGATACGACAATGAAACCAACCGACATCAGACCACCGTTCACCTTCGAGACGGCAACGGCGAAGGTCAAAGCCGCCGAAAATGCCTGGAATTCGAGGGATCCGGAGCGGATCGCGCTTGCCTACACCGAGGATTCCGAATGGCGCAACCGTTCGGAATTCATCAACGGACGTGAACAGATCAAAGTGTTTCTCGCCGGCAAATGGGAGCGCGAACTTGATTACAAGCTGCGAAAGGAACTCTGGGCCTATTCGGAGAATCGAATCGCCGTTCGATTCGAATACGAATGGCACGATGACGCCGGGAACTGGTTTCGTTCATACGGCAACGAGAATTGGGAGTTCGATGACGACGGCCTGATGCGAAAGCGGTTCGCATCGATCAACGATGTTCCGATCAGTGAATCGGAGCGAAGAATTAGGTAATTCTTTTTTTGGAGTCAAGAAAATGCAAACTACAACGAATATCAATGGCGTTTTGAATGAGATGCTGGGAAAGCTGCGCGAAGGCCGGATGACCGAAGGGCAGGAGACATATTTTGCGGACGACGTCGTGACGCAGGAGGGCGCCAATCCGCCACTGACCGGCAAGCAAGAAGCAATCGAGCGGCTTGACCGGTTTCGGGAATCGATCGGGGTAGCGGAATTCATCAGCTACGATATCGGCAGTGTTGCGGTCGACGGAAACGTCAGTTTTTACGACGCGACATTGCGCCTCAAACTCGACAGCGGTGAATCGATCGCACTTGAACAGACGGTCAAAACGGTCTGGAATGACGAAGGAAAGATCGTTTTCGAACGTTACTATCACAGCTAAGGCGACTGCGGTCGATCGGCCGGGTCAGGCGAAGCTGAACCTGGCTTGATCGGAGCCGATCGGCCGTGTCGGAGATCATAATGGGACATTCGTTTTTTGATCAGACTTTTACCGAGAGCGTCAAAAAGGCGCAGGAGCGATACGGATCGCGGCGGACTTATTCGCGTTTCGAGGGCGGTCCGCCGGATTTTATCGGCATCGGAGACGTTGAAGCGGATTTCATCGAGGCTCGCGACGGTTTCTACATGGCGTCCGTCAACTCTGTCGGTCAGCCGTATATCCAATTCCGCGGCGGTCCGCCGGGATTCATTAACGTGATCGGCGAAAAGACGCTGGCATTCGCGGATTTCCGCGGAAACATGCAGTACATCAGCGTCGGAAATCTGAACGAGAACAGGAAGGCGGCGCTTTTCTTAATGGATTATCCGAATCAAACCCGCCTCAAGATCCTGGCCGAAGCCGAAGTGATCGACGCTGCCGACGATCCGGTTCTAATCGCAAAACTGACGATTCCGGGCTATAAAGCAAAGATCGAACGCGCGATCGTCCTGACCGTCGAGGCGATGGACTGGAACTGTCCGCAACACATCACGCCGCGCTATACGATGGATGAGGTGAGACAGATGATCAGCCCGATGAACGAGCATATTGCGAAACTCGAGCGTGAGATTGAACGGTTGAAAAAAAGTAAAAGTAAAAAGTAGAAAGTAGAAAGTGAAAGGGTGAAAAAGTGAAACGTGGAAAAGTGAATCGACGGCCGTATCAGATCGAAAAGGAAAGTCGATTGGTACAGCCGCGATTTCTTGAGTGGGTCGGCAAATCAATCGCAAATTGAAAATCGCAAATTGCAAATTACCGCCATCACCCCATCCTCTCTTTCCAACTCTGCGGGTTGCTGCCGTCGTCGAGGCGGACCATCGTCACGGCGCCGGGGGCGGGGCAGACCAGCGTGCAGAGATTGCAGCCGACGCATTCGTGTTCGTCGACAACAGGGTAGCCGGCGGAGTCGAAGCTGAAACACTGGTGCGCACCGTCTTCGCAGGCGACGTAGCACAGATTGCATTTGACGCATTTCGAATTCTCGACACGCGCGACGACCTTGTAATTCAGATCGAGATTTCCCCAATCGGTGACGCGATCGACCGAGAGTCCGACGATCTCGCTCGCCGATTTGAATCCTTTTTCATCGAGATACGCGTTCATGCCGTCGATCATGTCTTCAACGATCCGATAGCCGTAATGCATGACCGCCGTGCAGACCTGAACGTTGCCGGCGCCGAGCAGCATGAACTCGACCGCGTCGCGCCACGTCGCGATGCCGCCGATTCCCGATATCGGAATGTTGAACTCCGCATCGCGCGCAAGTTCCGAAACCATATTGAGCGCGATCGGCTTGACGGCCGGCCCGCAATAGCCGCCGTGCGCGGCCTTTCCGTTGACGTTCGGATGCGGAATCATCGAATCGATATCGACTCCCATCACTGAGTTTATGGTGTTGATCAACGACACCGCATCGGCCCCGCCCTTTTGCGCCGCACGGCCCGGCGGAACGATATGCGTCACGTTCGGCGTCAGTTTGACGATCACAGGCAGGTTGGAAACTTCCTTGACCCATTCGGTGACCATGCAGGTGTACTCGGGAACCTGTCCCATCGCCGCGCCCATCCCGCGCTCGCTCATCCCGTGCGGACATCCGAAATTGAGCTCGAAGCCGTCGCAGCCCGTGTCCTGCGTGCGTTTGACGATTTCATGCCACGCTTCGCGCTTCGATTCAACCATCAAGGACGCGATCACTGCATGGTCCGGATACTTCTTCTTGCACTCATACATCTCCTTTAGATTTACTTCCAAAGGCCGATCGGTGATGAGCTCGATATTGTTCAGTCCGAGCATCCGCGTCGAACCGTAATCGATCGCCGCGAGCCGCGACGATACGTTGACGATCGGATCGCCGAGAGTTTTCCAGACCGCGCCGCCCCAACCGGCATCAAACGCGCGCTCGATCATCGAACCCATATTCGTCGGCGGTGCCGACGCCAGCCAAAAAGGATTCGGCGATTTTATTCCTGCGAAATTTACACTTAGATCTGCCATAAAAAAGATTCGGTTATCGACATAGGCGGCAAGCCGCGAAAGATGGATTCAGCAAGGTTCGCTCCGACGTCTTGTCGTTGCGAACGCTGATTTCAGGAATCAACCTCATTGAAATCCGGCGGCGCCGGCGGCGGACTTGGATTCTCACTTTCATTTCCCGCGAGCCTCCGACAAATCAGATAAACTGCGAGTATCCCTACGACCGCTCCGCCTTTGTATAAAACCCAGCGAAGTCGCTCAAGTCGTTCGTCCCGGAAATCAAACACCAACTCGGCCAATTGTAAGGACGTCACAAAAACCGCACCGACCGAAACTTCCACCAACAAATAAGTCGCGATTCCCCCGGCGATCCAGACCCAACGCCTGTGACGCTCGCGCGTTACGGCCAAAATCATCGGTGGGATGATGAAAACGATGATGACAAAAGTGAACATCTCTCCGCTTGACCGTCTGCCGACTCGGCGCGGGATTCCTTCGAAAAGACTTCTTAAGCTGCCGATAAAGGCCACATCGACTTTCGCGCAAAGCTGCTGAAGCGGTTAGGTGCTGGCTTCGTGACGTCAAACATCGCAGCCTACGGGAAATCTGTGAACTTTAGAGCATAAACAATTCGTAGCCAATCGTCGGTAACCTTTTCCAACTTGGATTTGCCAAATCGTCGGACTTTAGTGACAAACCTAGCGAACAAAAACAAGCATCAGAAGTATGCGCATCGTACTCAAGCGCTAAATCGTCCTAAGCTTTTCCTTTAAGGCTCGGAGGAATTCCGTGTTATTCAATATCCCGTCTTCAAGATCCGCAACGGTTCTTGAGTCGCTTTCCATTACACGACGCAATTCGCCATTGATTTGTGTCTGGTACGGTGCCGCATTCGGCCCCTCGGCTCGAAGCCGAAAGTAATTGACCACGTCGCTATCCAGGTACATTGAGACTTTGACTTTTCCTCCTTTTAGCTTCTTGGCCCACGGAGAACGCTGTACCCTATACGTGCCCGGTTTCAAGACTTCGTCATCCGTCATACCCTGCGCCAGTTCCTTGCGATATTCCGTCTCGCTAACCGTTAAGATCATTTCCTTATCTGTTGTATTCATTGTAAGTCTTGATATGCTGGGAACTCGCCTTTATCGCCGAAATCGCTCAGTGTAGGCCGCAAATAAGATTCGAATGGTCGAAATCCCTATTAGCTGGTATCTCACCTCGTCCAGAGAATTCACCTCGTCAAAGAGAACCACGGCGCTTTCATCAAAGAAGGCAAGCGCTTCGACCGATTCTCGATTGCCTTGCGTTCGTCCCACTCAAACTCGATTCTAAATCATACCGATATATCTGCATATATCAACATAATTTCTTATCGAATCCCGGCAAAGGTCACCGTCTCGCCCGTCAGAGCGAAATGAATTCCCTGAGCCGCGCGTTTTCCGGCCTGCGCCGCATCGACGGCTTCTTTTCCGCCGTTGACGCAGTCGCCGCCGGCGAAAACTTTCGGATTCGACGTCTGCATCGATTCATTAACCGCGACGCGGCCCTTCTCGTCGGTTTCAAGTCCGAGCGACGCGATGAAGCCGACCTGTTTCTCTTGTCCGATCGCTTTGATCACGGTCTCGCAGCCGATCTCGATCTCCGATCCGTCCGCTTTCCGGCATCGGATACCGCTCACCTTGCCTTCACCGACAATCGCAACCGGCGTCGCCTGCCAGACAAACTCGATGCCGTCGGCGCGGGCCAGATCGAACTCGTATTCATAGGCGGGTGCCTCTTTTTCGGTCCGGCGATAAACCAGCGTCGCGCGGTCGGCGCCGAGCCTTTTAGCCTGCGTCACCGCATCGATCGCCGTATTCCCCGCGCCAAGGACAACGACGCTGCCGCCGATCCCGAGACCCGACCAATTTCTGGATTTGACGCGTTCGATAAACTTCAGCGCATCGACGACGCCATCAAGATCTTCGCCCGGAACGTTCAGTCGATTGGTCTTTCCAAGTCCGATCGCGACAAACACCGCATCGAAAACCTCTGAATCGGCGCCGGTGCTTGTCGAAATCCGGATCCTGTCGCCGGATTCGGACAATCCCGCAACTTCCGTGTCGGTTGCGAACCTGACGCCGAGCGCTTCGATCTGCGCGACTTCGGCGAGCGACTGCGCCTGGGTCATCTTGTACTCAGCCATGCCGTAGGTGTCGAGTCCGCCGGCGAGCGGCCGCTTTTCAAAAACCGTTACTTCGTAGCCGAGCCGGGCAAGATACGTCGCGCAGCTCAAACCGGCGGGCCCCGAACCGATGACGGCGACCGATCGTCCGTTCGGCGCGCCTTTCTCGATCACCGATTTGCCGGCGGCCAAAGTATGTTCCGTCGCATAGCGCTGGAGCCGGCCGATCTCGATCGGCTTTTTGACCAGCGTTTTCTCGACGCATGCGCCTTCACAAAGCACGTCGACCGGACAGACCTTGGCGCACGACGAGCCGATCGGGTTCGCGTCGAAAATGACTCTTGCGGAACCAGTCAGATTTCCGGACGCGATCTTCTTGATGAACGACGGGACGTCGATATGCGTCGGACAGGCGCGGGTGCACGGTGCGTCGTAGCAATACAGGCAACGGTTCGCTTCCTGCAACGCTTCAGGCGCGGTCATCAGCGGATGGATCTCCGCAAAGTTCTGTTCGATTTGATCGATTGAAATTTCAGCCATGTTTATTCCGATCGTGCCGCTTTGCTCTGGGTAATCAACGCGAGTACCGCTTTGTGGACGACGTCAGACGAAAGAATCGCGCGGATGACCATGATGAACTCGTCCTCGGTCTTGCAGATATGCTCCATTTTCGATGTCAGGTCGACGACCCGGACCGGGTAAAGCAGGATTCCCGGATGACTGATGGTCAGGACCTTGTAGGTGTAGTTGGAAAGATGCGGCGCGACGATGTTGAACGAATACGCGACGGTATCCTTTCCGGTGACTTTGAACGATCCGACCTGTGCCTCGAGAACCCCGTTGGTTTTTTGCGCCAGCAGTGTCGCCTGCGACTTGAGAACCGCAAGCGGCATTTTCAGTTCGGTGTCGATGGCGATCGTGCCCCAAAGATCATCGCTCATATTCATTCCCCCGATTTACCTGACATTCACAAAATTCGTACCGTCAAACCGATACTTGATGAAACGCTTCGTCACCCGACCGGAACCGTCCCGCGCGTCGTCGGCGATGATCACCGGGATCTTGACGGTCGATGTCCGTTCGTCGAATTCGATCAGCTTGACCGGTCTTTCCTTACGATCGGCGACGGAGAAAAAATCGTATTCGAAACCGATGTGATCCTGCATTCCGGCCTTTGTTTTGAAAAGCCTGACACGATCGTTGAGCTTCACGCCTTCGATCCGGAAAAGACAAACTTCTTCGTACGAGCTTCTTGTCGACAGGATCGAGGTCGCGCGACCGATGTAGATCGGCCCGCGTTTGGACGGAACCTGAAAGATGTCGGTAAAAAATCCGCCGGCGTCCTCTTCATCCATCACGGCGGCCCGCGCAAATATTTTGGCACCCGGACCCTGATACTGATAGACGTTCTCAAAAAAATGCATCGTCCCGCCGGTTTCGGTATCCCAAGAGTAGATCCGGAACTTTCCGTCCTTCGAGGTTGCGACGAAGATATGTTTCTTCAGTTCGTTGAACGGATGTTTGAGAGTCGACGCAAGCTTTCCGTATTTGACGAGCTTGGCCCGGAGCGCGTTGTTTTCGTCGTCGAGCCGGACAGCGCTTTCGACGCTACGCTCCGCGCCTAGCTGTTTGATCCGTTTAGCATGGTTGACGAGTTCGCGTTCGATCGCGGCCGGTGTCTGGGCCGCACCTGAATTCGCGAACGCGACGATCAATCCGATGGCGATGAAAAACGGCAGCGCCTTCAATCGGACGCCGCCGATCGGCGCAAAAGGCCGTGCGTCAAAGACGCGAAAAGTTTCGCCAAAGATTTTTCGGGCCATATTCAATTCCGCCGGCACATCCCGCCGGATCACGATTTGTTTCCGTGAGTGTTAATCGTCGCAGATCGCGCCGTAGGCGTCCGGGCGGCGGTCACGGAAGAACTGCCATGTGTTGCGGACTTCCTTGATCTTGTCCATGTCGAGATCGGCGACGATCAACTCGTCCTGATCGCGGGTGCCGGTCGCGATGAACTGGCCGCGCGGATCGCAAAAATAGCTTTGTCCGTAAAATTCGCCGATGTTCCACGGAGCTTCGGTGCCGACGCGGTTGATCGCCCCGACGAAATATCCGTTGGCGACCGCATGCGCGGGCTGTTCAAGCTTCCAGAGATACTCGCTCAATCCGGCGACGGTTGCCGACGGATTGAAGATGATCTCGGCGCCGTTGAGACCGAGACACCGCGCGCCTTCAGGGAAATGGCGGTCGTAGCAAATGTAGACGCCGATCCGCGCGAATGCCGTGTCGAAGCACGGATAGCCGAGATTACCCGGACGAAAATAGAACTTCTCCCAGAATCCCGGCGCGACGTGCGGAATATGCGTCTTGCGGTACTTGCCGAGATATTTGCCGTCGGCGTCGATGACCGCGGCGGTGTTGTAATAGATTCCCGAGATCTCTTCTTCATAGATCGGGACGATCAGGACCATGCCGAATTGTTTGGCGACATCCTGCATGAGTTTGACCGTCGGGCCGTCCGGAACCTTCTCAACCGCTTCGTACCAGCGCGTTTGCTGCTCGGCACAGAAATACGGCGTCGTAAAGATCTCCTGAAAACAGAGCATCTGTACGCCCTGCCGCGCCGCTTCTTCGACAAACGTCATCTGATGATCGATGTTCGCCTTCTTGATCTGGTCAATCGGCGCGTTGACATCGCCGACATTGTGCGCCTGTATCAGGCCCGCTTTGATGATTCTGCTCATACCATTCATTTGCGATTTGCAATTTGCAATTTGCGATTGCTCAATCGCCTTGTCACTTCCTGCATCCGTAAACCAATTGCAAATCGTAAATTGCAAATTGGAAATTGTAAACGCCAAACATCAGAACCCCGCGCTAACCGCTGGGTCATTGATTTTAACGTCAATCAGCTTTCGCGTCCAGCGAATATTCGGGACGGCGAACTTGATCGTCGTCGGCAGCTTCACGCCTCCAAAGTCTTTGTAATCAAGATAATCGACCTGATACTGGAAGAACCCGAGAACGGTCGGGGCGGATGCGATCCGCCGGACCAGAAGTCCGGTCTGAACGTCAAACAAAAGGCTCTCGCGAGTGTTGTCGGCATTGGTCGCGGTTATCCGATAGGCGTCACGGCCGTCGACGCGGTCGACGAATCTGAAATCGAGCTTCGCGTAAATCGCTTTCAGATCGGAATTCGCGAAGATCTGCGCCTCGCGCTTGATCTGCTCGGCTTCATCGGCTTTTAGTTCGATCGGCTGATCGTTGCCGGTCTTCGAAACGGTCTTGCCGTCGTATTTTTCGGTCACGACGTAGTTTCCGTATGTCGTTTTCACCTGCATCTTCTGACCGCTTTGAAGGATTTCTTCGGGTTCAGTCGTTTTTCCGTCCGGTTCCAGGCGCTGTGCGGTGATCTTGCGCGATTTGATTTCTGCCTTGCCGAGCGCCGTCGCGTATTTGGCGAGTATCTCGTCTTTGTGCTCAAATCCTTCCTTTTCGTAGTCGGCATCATTCGAGGCGTGACAGAATTTGCATTCAACGCCGAGCGATGCCGACATCATGTTCATCACCTTGCCCATCTGGTCGGCGGGCATTTCGTTGAGAACCTTGATGCTTTTGAACTTCTGACCGGCCGTCTCGACCGCAGGTTTGGTCTGAAGCGACGCGCTCGGCGCCAGAAAGAACATCGCCGGGACGGCAAAAGCAACAATGACTAGCAGTTTGATTGTATGTTTCATGATTCAAAAAAATCGGCCCGAATCCGATTTCGGATCAACCTGGTCTCATCATTTTCCGAAATCCAAAATCCAAAATCGCTTCACGCCTAAAGGCGTAACTCTAACCATCACCAGCTGATTCCGTAGTCGTCGCCGTGATTGCTGGCGGCGCCCCACATCGAGCCATGCTCGCGATCGAAGTAGATGGCGGTGATCGGTCCGGAAGTGCGCTCTTCGAAGACGAGCGTGTAGCCCATCTTTGTCAGCTCATCGCGGACGTTCTGCGGCGTCGAATTGGCCAGCAACAGGCGGCCGGGACGAATTTCGTGCGCGCCGAAACTGCTCCGCATCTGGAAACTGTTCAGATTCGGCGCCTCCGCCGCACGCTGGACGCCCATTCCGAACTCAATCGAATTCAGGAAAAACTGGAGCAGGTTCTGATCCTGGCTATCGCCGCCCTGAACCGAAAATGCGTACAGCGGTTTGCCGTCCTTGAGCGCGAGCGTCGGCGTCAGCGTGACGCGCGGGCGGCGCCCCGGTTCGATCACGTTGTACGGGCCGTCGGCCGGGTCGGTGACGAAGCTCTGCGCGCGCTGGCTCAACCCGACGCCGGTTTTTCCGGCGATCACGGCCGGAATCCAGCCGCCGCTCGGAGTGACCGAAACCACCCAGCCTTCGGCGTCGGCCGCCTGAATCGACGTCGTGCCGCCGTAGAACGCACTTTCACCACCCGGAAAACTCGAATCATCGACCAGCATTCCGCTGACATTCGTTTGCGGCGCAAGCGTCTGCGTCTCGGACGGCACCACTTTCCAGCCGTCAAGAAGCGACTTGAACGGATGCGCCTGATTGCTGAATTTGTACGGGTCGCCGGGCCGCGCCTCGGGATCATTTCTGTCCGGATTGATAAGCTTCGCGCGTTCTTTCGCGTACTCTTTCGAAAGCAAAACGCCGATCGGCGCGACCGGCTTGAAATACGGATCGCCGTAATAGAAATCCCGGTCGGCGAACGCGAGATTCATCGCCTGATAAACCGTATGGATGTATTTCGAGCTGTTGTAGCCCATCGACTTGAGATCGAAATTCTCAAGGATATTGAGCGCCTGCAGCATCGCCGGACCCTGCGTCCAGAGATTCAGTTTGTAGACATCGACGCCTTTGTAATTGACCGAAACCGGCTCTTCAAGCTGCACTTTCCACCTAGCCAGATCGTCGAGCGTGATCAGTCCGCCCTCTTCCTTTGATCCGCGGACGAGTTCGTTTGCGATATCGCCCTTGTAAAACCGGTCATACGCGGCCATGATGGCCTGTTTGCGACTCTTTCCGGCCTTGAGCGCCGTTTGTTCGGCCTCAACCAATTTACGGAGCATCGCTGCGAGATCAGGTTGCCGGAAGATCTCGCCGGCGGCCGGCGCCTCGCGCTTGTCGCCGAGGTGCGGAAGCATGACTTCGCGGCTGTATTTCCACTTTTTGAGCCAATCCTTGCGACGCTCGATGACGTTTGATGTTTCGGCGTCCATCGGATAGCCGTCGGCCATGCTGATCGCCGGTTCGAGCACGTCTTTCAGGCTGAGTTTCCCGTATTCCGCCAGCATGACCAGCAGACCGCCGGGCGTTCCCGGCGTGACCGCCGCCAACGGCCCGAACTCGGGCGGGTGCTTCATCGATTTGGATTTGTAGAAGTCGGCTGTCGCGCCGGTTGGCGCAACGCCAAGCGCGTTGACACCGATTACTTTTCCGGTCTTCGGATTGTAGATCAGAGCCTGGGTTTCGCCGCCCCACGAAAGCGTGTCCCACATCGTCGACGTCGCCGCGAGCATCGCGCAGGACGCATCGACGGCGTTGCCGCCTTTGATAAAGATCATCGCACCGGCCGTTGCGGCGATCGGCTTGCCCGTAACGGCGACCCATTTGCGACCGTACAATGTCGGTTTTTGCGTCCGTTGGCTGAACATATTCAAAGGCGCCGCGAGAACCGCGAGCAGTGCAATCAGAAAGAAGAATCGTCGGGTCATCTTATTCAAGTTCAAGATTCAAGAAATTCAAAATTCAAGAATGAATCAAAATTCAAGAATCAAGAATCAAAATTCAAGAAATTCAGGAATCAAAAGCGTCGGGGGCTGCGAATCGCTTCACGCAAACAAAAATCCGAAATCCGAAATCCGAATTCCGAAATCGCGTCACGTCTGACGGCGTAACTCCAGCTCACGCCTGAAGGCGTAACTCTGACCTAGCTCATCCAGTTGATTCCGGCTTCGGGATTCCATTTTGTTGTCGTCTTTTTGATCTTCGTCCAGAATTCGATCGAACTCTTTCCGGTGATATCGTTGGCGCCGAATCGGGAATCGTTCCAGCCGCCGAACGAGAACGGCTCGCGCGGGACCGGGACGCCAATGTTGACGCCGACCATCCCGGCACTCGCCTTTTCGATCACGTAACGCGCGAGCCCGCCCGACTGCGTGAAAACGCTCGCGGCGTTGCCGTACGGATTCGAGTTTTCGATGCGGATTGCGTCGTCGAGCGTCTCCGTGCGCATTATCGAGATCACCGGTCCGAAAATCTCTTCACGCGCGACCGACATCTCCGGCGTTACATGATCGATCACCGTCGGGCCGACGTAAGTTCCGTTTTCCTTGCCTTCAACAACCGCGCCGCGGCCATCGACCAGAATTCTCGCACCAGCCGATTCGGCTTCGGTGATGTAACGTTCGATGCGTTCCTTCGCCGCTTTCGAGATCACCGCGCCGAGATTTTTTCCGGGGACGATTTTCCGCGCTTCGGCGCAAATTCCGTCGATGATCGGATCGACATTTCCGACCGCGAGCATCGCCGATGCCGCCATGCAGCGCTGGCCGGCGCAGCCCGACATCGACGCCGTTACGTTCGACGCCGTCATCACCGGATTCGCGTCGGGAAGAACGAAAAGATGGTTCTTGGCGCCGCCGAGCGCGATGCATCTCTTGAGGTTCGCCGTCGCCGCGCGGTAGACGATCTTCGCGACGTTCGTTGATCCGACAAAACTGACGGCATCGATATCCGGATGTTCGCAAATACCGGTGACGATCTCTTTGCCGCCATTGACGATGTTGAAAACGCCGTCGGGAAGTCCTGCTTCTTTCAGCAGTTCGGCCATTCGGAGACACGAAAGCGGCACGAGCTCGGACGGCTTCATGATCATTGTGTTGCCGAGCACAAGCGCGTTCGGCATCGTCCAGTTCGGTACCATCAGCGGAAAGTTGAACGGCACGATCGACGCGACGACGCCGAGCGGAAAATGCTCGGTCCGGCATTCGACGCCTTTTGAAACTTCAAGGATCTCGCCCGAAACAAGCTGCGGCATCGAAACCGCGAATTCCGTCAGTTCGATCGATTTTTCGACTTCGGCCTTTGCCTCGTCCCACGTCTTTCCGTTCTCCTCCGAAACGAGCGACGTCAGTTCGTCAAAGTGCTTTTCAAGCAGATACCGATATCTGAAGAAGACCTGAACGCGCTCCTTGATCGGCGTATGCGACCAGCTTTCGAACGCGGCTTTCGCGGATTTGACCGCCGCATCAAGTTCATTGGTCGACGACATCGGAACGCGTGACAGAAGATTGCCGTCGATCGGCGAAACGACGTCGAGCAGTTCACTCGATGAACTGGCGACAAAATTTCCGTGGTAATAATTTTTGACGACTTCGTACTTCATAAAGTTATATCGCTAAAGGCTTTTTGAGGCCGTGAAGTACCGAAAATTATAGACCCAATCGCCCTTCTTCGCATTGTCCTGCGACCCGAATTCGAAAAAAAGCGATGCATCATCGGCACGAAACGAATATTCCGGACGATGGATATCGCTTGTCGAGCTTCACGTTCGACCCGAAAATAACGCATTTGCCGCCGCGCGAAATCCGCGGGATTCCGACACCGGTTTCGACACCGTCGATCTTTAGCGGAAGAATTGCCAGCGATTCGCCGCCGGTAATCGTCGCCAGCATCAACCGGCCGCCAAGATTTGAAGCTTTGGTCGGAAAAAGTGACTGGGCGCCGTCGAAAGTTAAGCCGATCGGATCGCCCTGTCCGATCGGGCTGTCGCCGTCGGCGAAATTCACACCGCCGGAACTGAGCAACCTGACGCGGCCGGTGTCGACTTCAACAAGGAAGGCGTCCTGGAATTTCGATTCATCACCCGCAACCATGTTCTTCGCGGTCGTCGCGAACGCCACGAATCTTCCGTCGCCTGAGATCGTCGGCGAAACGACACGGCTGGAACTTTCATCGCCTTGATCTTTGTCTCCCCCAAAGGCAGTTTTGCTGATCCGTTTCAGTTTCGGATTGCCGCTTTGCCAGAGATAGATGTCCCAAAGCACGTTTTGATCCTCTTTGGTCAGAGGAAAATAATTGTAAAACGCGATCCGCGTTCCGTCATCGGAAATTGACGGGCGCGATCCGCCGCCGCCTTTGCCGGTTTTTTCGTCCTTGCTGATGAGCGTCACGGCGCCGCTTCTCATGTCTCGCAAAAATACGTTGACTGTTGAGGTTCCGTCGACGCCCGGCGTCAAATTGCCTGCATTGGATGAAAACGCGATCTGCGATCCGTCAGCCGAAATCGATGCCTCCCAGGCTTGCCCGTTGGCTTCAATACCGCGATTTTCACTGACGGCGGAAACAACTCCGGTGTCGGCGTTCCAGACAAAGACGTCGCGGACGCTGTTCGAATCGACCGGCACCAGATTCGTTGCGTATGACTCGAACGCAACCGATCGGCCGTCGGCCGAGATGGCCGGAACGTCACTGTTCTGATTTCCTTCCACTCCGCCAATTCCGGCACTGACAAGCCGCGTTTCGCCGGTTTTGCGGTCGCGCCAGATAACTTGGCGGTACTTTCCGGTTCCGCCGCCGAGGCCTTTCGTGTAGGTCGCGAAGGCGACGTATCGGCCTTCGTCCGCCCCCGTTCCTCCGATCACCGGCGAAAAAGAATCGTAATAAGTTGCGATGATTTTTCCGTCGGCGTTGCGGCTGACAAGATCGAACTCCTTAAAGACGCCGGTTGACGGCGTCGGCGACGGATTCTTTGCGCAATCCGCCTTGATGGTGAGCGGACTGGCGGGGACGATCCCAGAATTGCCGGTCAAACGGCACGACCGCGGCCCACCGGTTTGCGTGATCGAATAGTCGTCGCCCTGCGGAAAGCCGCCGAGATTGGCCGTCGTTGAAAAGGACATCGAGATGGATCTGCGGAAATTATCGCTGAACTTGAAGATTTCTCCGGATTCGATTCCCGCAACTTCAATTTCAAAGAGCGACAGCGGCGGATTTCCGCAGTTCACCGGCAAAACGATATCCTGGTCCGCGAACACGAGACCCGTGTGATCCGGAATCTCGCATGGTCGCGGACCCGCCGTCTGGGTGACGCGGAAAGTATCGCCGGCGGCGAACCGCTTGTTGAAATAAACCCTCGGGTTTGAAGAGTTGAGGACGATGCGCTCGGTCCCGATCGAGAATTCGAATTGTTCCTTGTTCGAATAAAGACTGTTTCCATGTGCGACCGCCAAGCGGAATTGCGACGATCCGACAAGAGTGCCTTCGACGTTCACTCCGAACATCGCCAAGGATTCGAGGATGGCGACCGTTTCGAGTTGGAATTGTGCACGTGACGGCGGTGCGCAAAAAAGGATGATTATGGCGACGGCGACTATGAAGGTTCGGATCATGGATTTAACTAATGTCAAAATGTGGCGGTCGCGGTTGGTTCCGGGTTTGGGCTCGTCGAGATCGTCCCCCGGAAAAATGCCGGTTTTGAATACTCCGCCGTCAATCTGGCTGCGACTGAATTCAACCAACATCGACCGATCAGGTCGCGGTCGGCCTACCTTTCATCATACCCCAGTAGAGGGCGAACGCGATCCCGAACGTGACAAACCAAGCGTAATTGTAGAGCGTGTCGAGAATTCCCGGATCGGCGACCTGCCCGCCGGGCGTCATTGCCGCCCGCAAAAAGCCGGGAACGACCGGCGCGATCGCCAAAACCAACGCGATCACGGCGCGCCAGTTGATTCCGTTCGAATAGCTGTACTCGCCGTCGGTTTTGAAAAGTTCGGCGAGCTTCAGTCTTTTTCCGCGAAGCACGAAATAATCGCAGATCATGACGCCTCCGATCGCTCCCATCAGGCCCGAATAGCCGATCAGCCAGGTACAGATGTAGGCGCCCATCGACGACATCAGTTGCCACGGCATCATCAGAATTCCGATCACCGCGGTGATCAGACCGCCGGCGACGTATGAAATTTTGCGGGGATTGAGGTTCGAGAAATCGTTCGATGGTGAAACGACGTTCGCGGCCATGTTCGTCGTCAACTGCGCGATGAAAATGATGAACATCGCGAATAGGATTACGGCCGCGCTGTCGAACTTCTGGATGACTTTGACCGGATCGCCGATCGCTTCGCCAAAAATTATCATCGTCGCGCTGGTGACGGCGACTCCGATAAACGCAAAGGCGGTCATCGTCATTGGAAGCCCGAGCGCCTGGCCGAGCATCTGCGAACGCTGGGATTTGGCGTAGCGCGTAAAATCAGGAATGTTGAGGCTTAGCGTCGCCCAGTAACCGACCGACGCCGTCAGCGCTCCGGGAAAAACCGTCCAGAAGTTGTTTTGCTGTTTTTGAAGCGCCGCCGAATTCTCCAGAACGTTCCCAAGCCCGCCGGCTTTTGAACTCGCCCACCAGAGCAGAGCGACGCCGCCGATGAGAAGGAGCGGTGCCGACCACGATTCGAGATACTTGATGCCTTCGATTCCTTTGAGAATGATGACTACCTGGATGATCCAGAAAACAAAAAACGAAAGCCATGTGTGAATTCCGTAACCGCCGAGCGTCGCGTCGCCGAGCATTTTGTCCCAGCCGCCCCAGACGGCGGACAATACGGCATCGATCGCCTGTCCGCCGATCCACGTCTGGATCCCGAACCAGCCGCAGGCGACGATCGCCCGCAGGATCGCCGGAATATTCGCTCCCCTCGTTCCGAACGATGCCCGGCAAAGGACCGGAAAAGAGACGCCGTATTTTGTTCCGGCATGCGCGTTGAGGATCATCGGAATGAGGACGATGCAGTTTCCGAGCAGGATCGTCGCCATCGCCTGCCACCAGTTCATTCCGGCCTCGATGAATCCGCCGGCAAGCGTATAGGTCGTGATGACGACGCTCATCCCGATCCAGAGCGCGGCGATGTTCCACGTCGACCACGTACGTTCGGCGATCGTAGTCGGCGCCAGATCGTAGTTCCATAACGGACTGCCGGAAACATCCTCGGTCAGTTCTTCAAAGTCGTGTTTGGCTGATTCATTCATAGAAGCGAAGCTGCGGTTGGATTAAAAAGCAAAAACACGCCGGAGCGGTACTACTTTATAGCGGAAACAACAGAAAGTCTCAAGGCAGTTGCTTTGCAACGATGGGTCGGGTTGTGGAACGCGAATTCAAAGACTCCGGATCGAATCTACCTGCACTCCCGCGTTGCGAAGGTTTTCGGCCTTTGAGCCGGCACCGGTCAGAAGCACGATCGAGGCGATTCCGAGTTCCTTGATGATCGCCGCCGCCGGACGATAATCGCGGGCATCGCTTGAAAAGCCGGCCAACTCGTATGCGTCAGACTGAGACATCCCCTGAAGCTTGAATTTTGTGCTCTCGACGAGCGCCAGATGGCCGTTTCCTTTGCCGTCCTGATCGAGAAAAATGATCACTCCGCGGCCTTCGCGTTCGATCAGCGCCTGCGCTCGTTCCATTTCCTCGCGGCATTCACATTCGATGCTGTTGAAAAAATGCGCTCCGACGCAATGCGCGTGGACCCGGCAAAGGACTCCGTCAGCGCCGGCAACGTCGCCCATCATGATCGCGTAAGTTTCTTCGCGTCCATCGTAATAAGTGAGTTCCCGAAACGTTCCGAATTTTGTGCGAAGATCCCGTTCTCCAAGTCTGATGATCATACTTCTGTCGATTACGCAAAAATTGAGTTGATAAATTCGGATCGGTGAAACTGATCCTGATCGATGACATTTTGAATCTCACTCGGGAAACCCGACTTTTCTGACCAATTCCTTGAACCGCGGGTCGTCACGCACGAAGTCCCAGACGAAATCTACGTTGAGGTAAATCATGTCCAAGGCACGCTCTTCATAAGCCTTGTTCAAATATTCAACGGTTTTATCTTTGTCGCCAAGTCCGGCGTAGGCGAAAGCAAAGCGTATGGCATTCACATATTCGTTCTTGTCTTTTGCCCCTTCGTCCTTCAAGGATTTGAGGATTTGTTCCATCTCCGCCTTTTTGAACCCATCCCAACCGCCTTTTTCGTAAACGGCTTTCATCTCTTGAATTTCCTCGGGCTTGGTACCGTCTGTCTTCGCAGCCAGAATGTATTCTTGAAAGGCCTCTGCATATTTGCCTTGAGCCTCATTAATTTCAGCATTGCTACCCTGAAATGCTGCTTCATTGGGAAACATCTCGTTCATCTTCTTAGATTGCAAAAGTGCTTCGTCAAATCGTTTGGCGAGCAACAGAAATTTACGCATTTCCGAATTGATGATCCTTGAGATTGGGTCGAGTTCAAGAGCTTTTGTCAGTTCCTTGAACGCTTCGTCCTGTCTGCCGCTGACAAATAGCAACTCGCCGTACCATTGATGAGCTGTGGCGTATTTCGGATTGAGTTCGATCGCACGCTTGTGTGAGCGTTCACTGCCGGCAAAATCGTAATCGCTGTAAAGCAGAATCTGACCGAGCGAAGCATGGGCTTCCGCCAGATTCGGGTCTAGTTCGAGAGCCTTTTGAGCCGCTTCTTTCGCTTTTGGCAGATAATCCTTTGGTCTGAATTCACCATAGGCTGGAAACAAAGCATAGGTATCGGCTAATCCGCTGTAAGCCAGAGCGTATTTCGGGTCTTTTTCGATGGCTTGTTTGAAAAATTCGACCGCCTTTTCAAACGCCTTTGTGTTACGTTGATTCCAATGGTAACGGCCTTGCAAATAAAGCTGATAGGCTTCGGAATTAGCCGTGTAATTTTTCTCGACGCCGGCCGCTTCCGCGCTCGATAATTTGGATTTCAGTTTGGTTGAAACATCTTTGGCAATCTCGGTTTGAAGTATTACGAGATCGGATTGTTTGCGGTTGTAAGTTTCGCCCCAAATCTGATCGCCTGTCTTGACATCAACCAAAGACAAATACAAAACCAGATCATTGCCGCGCTGGACAACGCGTCCGTTTAAGATCGCCTGAACTTTCAGCTCTTCGCCGATTTTCTGCGGTGAGATTTCCTTGCCTTTGTAATAAAAAACCGTGCTTCGCGCCTTGACGGACAAATTTGGAATTTGTGAAAGGCTATTGATCAGAGTTTCAGTCATTCCATCCGATAAATACTCAACGTCTTCATTCTTGCTTTCATTGACAAACGGCATCACGGCGATTGATTCGATTTGGCCACCGCGTTTGGCGAAAAATCCGAAATACGCAATCGCGGAAATCAATGAAAGCATAATGAGGCCGATAATTGCCGTCGCCAGCTTATGGGTTTTCGCTTTCGTGACGGCGTATTCGAGGCTTGAGGATGTCGTCACATTTTGAGTAGCCACCGCACCCGATTCGGCTTTTGTGTCTTCGATTGATTTGGCACTGTAAATCGCCGTTTGGTTTTCTTGTATATGATCGGTTACAGTTTCCCGATTCGGCACAAACGAGCGTTCAAGTTCGCCTTGAATGTCCAACGACCGCCGCAGGTTCTTCAAATCAATCAGCAGATCTTTGGCCGTCTGATACCTCATGTCGGCATCTTTCGTCAGTGCTTTGCGGATGATCCGCTGCAGTTCGTCAGGTACGTTCTCAAGATGGAGCGGCTCATTTTCAAGGATCGAAACGATCGTATGATTGATGGTTTCGCCGGTAAAAGGAACTCTGCCCGAAAGCATCTCATAAAGCACCACGCCCAAGCTCCAGATATCGGTTCGGGCATCGGTATCCTTTCCGCGCGCCTGCTCGGGCGACATGTATGAGACCGTTCCCATCACCATTCCGGGATTAGTCTTGACCAATCCTTTGGTCGTGTCTTCGGACAAAATTTCGTCTTTCGGCTTTTGCTCGATTAATTTTGCCAGTCCGAAATCGAGGACTTTCGCATAACCGTCCTGCCGGATCATGATGTTTTCGGGCTTGATGTCGCGGTGGATGATCCCGGCCTGATGGGCGGCCGAAAGGGCTTCGGCGATCTGAACGCCGATCTTCAGGATCTCGTTGAGCGATTTCGTTTTCCTCGGCGTAATTTGTTCACGAAGGGTTCTGCCTTCGATGAATTCAGTGACGATGTAGTTCGAACTTTCGCTTTCGCCGATCTCGTGAACCGTCAGGATATTCGGATGATTCAATGCCGAAACCGCTTTCGCTTCTTGAATGAAACGATTCAGTTTATCGGCATCTTTGCTCAACTCTTCGTTCAGGAATTTGATAGCGACTTTACGGTCGAGTTTTGTGTCTTGCGCGAGAAAGACTTCGCCCATTCCGCCTTTGCCGATTGGCGAGATGATCTTGTATTGATTTATTATTGTCCCGTTTTCCATCTTTAAGTTTCTATTCCGGCAGATTCATCCGTTTCAGCAAATCCTTAAATTGCGGGTCGCCGCGGAGCGGGTCGAAGAGCGGTTCCACCTTGCACCATCGGAACCACGAATCGCGAAGCTCGACGGATCTTTCCAATTCTGCAAAGGCCCTGTCTTTTTCACCCATCGCGCCGAGAACGACCGCGACGAAGCTTGGGATGACGTATTGCGTTTTTGAAATCTCGCGAAATCTCTCGATCACACGCTCGGCATCAGAGCGCCGTCCCGATCGACCGTAAGCATAACCGGCAACCATAAGCATCTGCTGATTGTTTGGATCATCCTGAAGGTACTTTTCCGACAAGGCTATCGCTTCGGCATATCCGCCGGTCGCATTGAGAGTCATCCCATAGAGCAACCGCGCGATAACAAAACTCGGGTCGGCCTCGTATGCTCGACGCGACTGTTCCAATGCGCGTTCGCGCTGGCCGTCGTAAAGAAGATGACGACCTAGATTCGCGACCATGTTCGGGTCGAGCGGCTCGATTTCAAGAGCCTTTTCCACCTCGGCGAGCGCTTCTTTTGTTCTACCGACCGAGATGAGATATTCCGACGCGTATCGATAATGAGCGGTCGCGCTCTTTGGGTCGAGTTCGAGTGCTCGCTTGAATGAGCTCTCGGCCGCCGGCCAGTTTCGGTCCAATGACGTGAACGTATTCCCCATCGCGGTATGACCTTCAGCCAACGTCGGATCAATGGCGATTGCTTTTTCGGCGGCTGCTTTCGCTTTTGGAAAAGCTTCCATCGGAGCAGCATATGGGTAGTTCGGCATTTGGTTATATGCCTCGGCGATCCGCGCATAGGCGAGTGCAAAGTTTGGGTCGAGTCTTATGGCTTGCTCATAACTCTCGATGGCTTTGTTCACGTCATCCTTGTTCCGACGTGCGAAATAATAACGCCCTTTTAGATAAAGCTGATACGCCTCATTGTTGTTTGTGTATTTTTTTGTAATGCCCGTTTCTTCGCCGGAGAGCTTTAAATGTAGCTTTTGGGTAATCGTAGTCGCAATCTCACGTTGAGTCGCAAGCAAGTCGGACATCTTCCGCTCATACTGCTCGCCCCACAGCGATTTGCCGTTTCGCGTATCAACCAGATTGACGCTGATCGTCAGATTGTCGCCGCGTTGCGTGATGCGTCCCGTCATCACCGAATCAACTCCCAATTCTTTGGCGACAACTTGCGGATCGGTTTCCTTGCCTTTGTAACGAAAGACCGAACTCGTCGGGCTGACTTTCAAATCGGGAAGTTGGGAAAGACGATAAATCAACGATTCCGCCAAACCATCGGAAAGATATTCGGAATCGGCATTACCGCTCCGATTTTCAAAAGGCAAAACTGCGATTGAATTGATTTGTGCAGTTGAAGGCGAAAGATATTTGTAGCCGAAGAATCCGCCAATCGCGAAGACTCCTGCTAATACTCCCGCGAGCCAAATTTTGTTTGATGATTTGTTTGGGAGTTTTTCGGTTATCTTATCAACTTCGTTTATTACCGGAGCAACCCGCTTTCCGGTTTCGTCGGCGGACAAGATTTTGGTTTGTTCCGCGTCTTCGATCTTGCGTAACGTCGGTGCTTCGTTCTGCAAATTTGTCAAAATTGCAGTCGGTCGCTCCCCTGTCTCATTCGCTCCAAAAATCGCGGTTCTCGGCTCATCATTCGCCGGACCTTCGAGCAAATTTGCTCCGTCATCGAGACAGAAAACCAGCGTGTCGTCGTAATAATCTCTTCTGCATTCGGGGCATCGTTTCATGACTTCTTTTTTTTCCGTTTTTCTCTAGTTGCTAAAGATTTGACCGCTTTATCAAAATCACTCTCGCTGCTGTTATTCAGCTTCAGGTTGTACTTCTCGTATTCCGTTTCGGCTTTTTCAACCGCTAATTTGTGCGAAATTTTCCCCGCGTTATGCAAGATATTGCGGTCATTTAATTCCAGAAAACCGTTTAGTTTTTCGATCCAATCTTTCATATACATCGGAATTCGCCGCATCGCCTGACCTTCGGCAAAGACCAGATATTGTTCGGTTAAATTATTGAGTGCCGCCAATTCATCTTCGTCCAGATAATTTTTGGCAATGCTCGCGTCCTGTTTTCGAGGTTTTGTGCCTCGCCAATTGGTTAAGCCCATGTTTGGCTCGTCGCTATTGGCTCTTTCGACAATTATTTCGGCCGCAGTTTTTCCGGTAATTGCCCAGTGCATTTTGTTTTGGACGGTCTGAAAAAATAGAATGCTGGCTTCGTCGGTCGGGTCGTAATCGGTGCTGGTCGCGTAGATGTCGGTTATTTTCTGATAAAAACGCCGTTCCGAAGTTCGGATGTCCTGAATGCGTTTGAGCAGTTCTTCAAAATAATCAAACGGCACATCGGGGTTTTTCAAACGCTCATCGTCCAACACAAAACCTTTGACGATATATTCGCGGATATGCCGCGTTGCCCATAGGCGAAACCGCGTGGCAACGGCAGATTTAATGCGGTATCCGACGGAAATAATTGCATCGAGATTGTAAAATTTGGTGCGATAATTTTTGGCATCCGCAGCAGTTATTAAGAAATCCTTAATAACTGAATCTGCATCCAATTCGCCTTCCTCAAAAATATTCTTGAGGTGCATATTAATATTCGGCACAGTCGTTTGAAACAACTCCGCCATCATCTTCTGCGTGAGCCAAACCGTTTCGTTCTCCAACCGAACTTCTAATTTAGTCTCGCCTTTTTCGGTTTGATAAATGATTAGCTGCGAGTTATTTTCCATAGACGTTTCTTTTCAAACTCACTCCGACAGATTCATCCTTTTCAGAATCGCTTTGAATCGCGGTTCTTCCCGTAGATCTTCAAGTAACGGGTCAATCGGATAAAAGACCGTATAAGTTGATCGGTCTTCGACTTCTTTTTCGAGCCACGTCAACGCCTCTCCCTTGTTTCCTAATGCGAGATATACCAACTGGTTTGATCGGTACTTACACCTGGCAATATCGCCGTCAGCGGTTCATCTGATCCGCTGCCAAATATTCTGGTCTTGTCATCGCCATCGGCCGAGCCTTCCAGCAAAGAAGCGCCATCGTCAAGGCAGAACAATAACGAGCCGTCATAATAATCTCTTCTGCATTCGGGGCATCGTTTCATAAATTTTTCTATTCGGGTAGATTCATCCGTTTCAGCAAATCCTTGTATCGCGGGTCGTCGCGGAGAGATTCAAAAGGGATTCGCCATCTGATAACTCCTACATCTTCTTTGTTCTGAAACCCTTTTTCCAGCCACTCAAATGCCTTGTCTTTGTCACCTAAACCTGTATGAACATTAGCGACATACAGAGCTAGAGCCTGATTTTTCGAGTAATTCTCCTCCAACTCCTTAAGAATGGCTAGAGCCTCTGTCTGTTTTCCCGTTACGCCGTAGACATATCCTAAATTCATAAGAGCAACACCTGATCTGTTGCTCAATTGAACCGCCTTTCCCAAATTGGCGATGGCTTCGTCTCTGCGTCCAAGTTCCAAATAAGACTGACCCAAATAGTCATAAGCTGCCGAAAAATTCGGATCAAGTTCAATTACCTTGAGCAAGTTTTCGACACTCGCTTGATGGTTGTTTTGACCCTGATACATCATCGAAATATTGACGTTGATAACACTTGAAAGCGGGTCAAGTTCCTGAGCCTTCTTGATCATGATAGTGGCTTCGTCGAAGCGTCCGAGAATTCTAAGAAGACCAAAATACCAGTGATATGCCGTCGCGTATTTTGGATTAAGTTCGATAGCTCGTTTGTATTCCCGTTCAGCTTCCGCCCATTGCCACCCTTGTTTATATGCCTGTCCTAGTGACGCATGTGCTTCCGCGAGTTGATCGTCAATGGCTATTGCACGCTCAGCAAATGCCTTCACCTGCGGTCTTGTCTCGCTGGTTGGAGTTCCTGCGTATTCGGGCAAAATCGCGTAACAATCGGCGAGACCAGCGTAAGCGAGTGCGTAATTCGGGTCGCGGTCTGTCGCGACTTTGAATTGCTCGATTGCTTTCTTGAGATTTACCGCCGTTCGCCGATTCCAGTAATAACGGCCTTTCAAATACGCTTGATACGCTTCGGGATTGACGGTTGAGGTTTTGGTGACTTTTGCTTCTTCCGCACCCGAAAGTTTCGATTTGAGTTTGGTCGAAACATCTTTGGCAATCTCGCTTTGCAGCGAAACAAGGTCGGATTGCTTGCGGTTGTAGCTTTCCGTCCACAGCACTTTGTCATTTTGGACATCAACCAATTCCAAACTCAGCGTCAGTTGTTCGCCGCGCTGAATCACTCTGCCGTTCAAGATTGCCTCGACACTTAGCTCTTTTCCGATAGTTTTGAGGTCGGTATCTTTGCCTTTGTAACGAAAGACCGACGAACGCGGTTTGACATTCAAATTCGGCAAATCGGATAAACTCTTAATCAGCGTTTCCGTCATTCCATCACTCAAATACTCAACATCTTCGTTTTTGCTCTCATTAACAAACGGCATCACCGCGATTGATTCGATTTGTTTGGTCGGCGAGAGATATTTGTAGCCGAAGAATCCGCCGATTGCGAGAATTAAAGTCAGCAAACCAGCCGCGAGGTATTTAGTTTTCGGATTGCGTTCAACTGTTTGATTCGTGGTCGTTTGACTGATTTCGTCCAGAGTTGTCGCTTTCAGAATCTGCGTTTTATTTTCATCTTTATTCGGAACAATTGAACGCTCCATCAGATTTTGCAGTTCCAAACTCTGCTTCGCGTTTTTCAAATCAACAACCAAATCTTTCGCCGTTTGATAACGCTCTTCGCGGTCTTTTCGCAATGTTTTGCTGACGATTCGTTCAATTTCGTTGGGAACTTCGGGCAAGAACTGGCTAATCGGTTGCGGCTCGTCTTTCAGAATCGAACTGATACTTTCCAAAGCCGTTTCGCCTTCAAACGCCCGTCTGCCCGTCAGCATTTCGTAGAAAACAATCCCGAAACTGAAAATGTCTGAACGTGCGTCAATCTCTTTGCCTTTCGCTTGTTCGGGCGACATGTAGTTTGCCGTTCCGATTATCATTCCGGGCGATGTCGAAGGTTTTTGAATCGCAGTCGCATCGTCTTCCCCAAGACTTTTTGGCGATTCTGACAACTTGGCGATTCCGAAGTCTAAAATCTTTGCCAATCCGTCTTTTCGAATCATCACATTATCGGGCTTAATGTCGCGGTGAACGATGCCCGCCGAATGAGCAGTTTGCAAGGCAGAAGCGATTTGGGTCGCAATCTCCAAAACGCTTTTAATCGAGACATTTTCACCTCTCAAATGTTTTGAAAGAGTTTCGCCTTCGATAAATTCAGTAGCAATAAAATGCGTTCCGTCCCTCTCGCCGATTTCGTGAATGGTGATGATATTCGGATGATTCAAAGCAGACGCGGATTTCGCTTCACGGACAAAGCGGCTCATTCGGTCTTTATTTTCAGCAAACTCAGCCGGCAGGATCTTCAATGCAACTTTTCGATCTAGCTTCGTATCTTCAGCCAAAAACACTTCGCCCATGCCGCCTTTACCGATGGCGGAGATGATTTTGTATTGATTGATTATTGTGCCGGTTTTCATCTGTAGTTCTTGCCTTTTGCTTATCGCCTACTTCAATCCATCCGCCAGATACAGATCCATCAAATAGCGGCGGACGTGGTAAACATAGCTTTTTCCGTCGGGTGTGACGGCGATACGCGGCTTCTGAAAGATTCCGGCTTCGTCGGCGATCGGTATTTCCTTAAAGGGTTCTCGGCGTCCGGTCGTGACGTCCAATTTTGACATTTTCAGCTTTGAGTCCTCAAAAACATAAACATAAAGCGAGGTTCCGTCGGCTGTCCATTGTGCGTACCGCTCCTTGCCATCGAATCCGGCGAGCGGACGCGGCGGAATGCTTCCGTCCATTGAACAAATCTCTATCTTGTATGACGCATTGAAACATAGAAATGACTTTCCATCGGGCGAGAAATGCATGCCGCGATATCCTTCGGGAGTAATCGAACGCTGAACTCCCGTCTCAATGTTTTTAATGAAGGCTCTGGTGGGTTTTCCCGGTTCGTTTCCGTTGAAAATAATCTGCTTACTGTCCGGCAACCAAAATCCCCAATCATAGTTCCGCTCGATTCCCTGTAAGTCCAATCGTTTTGCTTCACCCGCTCCGGTTGGCAAGATAACTATTCGATTTGAAGTTAACAATTCGGAAATTACCCATTTACCGTCAGGGGACAATGAGAATCCATTACCATCTCCGATACGGACGGGAGGCGAGCCGTCCGTTTTTCCGAGAAAAGTTGAATAGTCCTGTCCGCCGCCTTTCCCGACATTAGTAAATATAAAACTCTTTCCGTCAATCGAAAGATCCCGCAGTTCACCCGAATCGAGCCATGTCAGATTCCGCTCATTTGTTTCACCCGGAGCCAAACCGGTCAAATCATTCGTATCTTTGAACCTGGTCATCAAGACCCGCCCGTCCCGGGCAATATCATGAAGCCAAATGTCAGCCGGAAGTCGAGCTATATCGCGGACTTTACCGGAGAGCGAGACGCCATAAACTCCGAATTCTTCGCCGGTGCGCGTCGCCGAGAACCAAATTTCACTCCCGTCTGCCGACCATGCAACCCCTTCTTCGGCTGCAAATTCTTCCGTCAGCACGGTTTTATTTCCCGCTAAATCAACCATTTCGACGGTGCCGCGATTATCATAATTAACCTTGTGGTTCATAAAGGCGATGCGATCACCTTTCGGCGAAATTCGAGGATGGCTGATGTATCCGTCCGTCTCATAGAGAACCTTGCCGATGGGGTATTCGAGTCGGTTTTTTCCGTCAACAAACCGGACAATCGCTAATTCTTTGCCGTCAGGCGACCAATCGGCTTCCTGAACGTCTTCCAAAATCTCTCGCGGAGTGCCGCCAAGAATCGGAACTCGGGCCAACGTGCCTTTGTATGTAAGCTGTCCGAGATATTTCCGCTTGATCAGAATTGCCAGTTCACCGGTAGACGAAACCGATAGAACATCTGCGTCTTTCAAGTTCAGTGACTGCGATTCGGTCAAACCGCTGCGGGTCGTAAAGATCTCACCCGGCTTGCCGTTCCATTCGGCACTATAAACGATGGTCTGTCTGTCAGGAGAAAATCTGGCGTGGGTGATAAAACCACGTCGAAACGTGAGCTGTTCGTATTTTTGCGGCTCAGGCTTGTCAAGATATTTGAAAACGAAGAACGCTGCCAACACACTCAATGCAAACAATGCCAATCCGCCCGCAATCATCGGCGACGATGAACGTTTTGGCTGCGATGTTTCTTCCGTGATCTTGGAAACGACGGACGTCAGATTTTTACCCGACGTGGTGGTCGGTGCGGAGAGTGATTCCAACGCAAAGCCAAGGTCAGCCGTTGATTGAAACCGACGTTCCGGTTTCTTTTCCAGACAGCGGCGGACGATCCTTTCAAGCGACGGATTGAGATTCGGACTCGTTTCGAAAAGGTCCTCGGGTTCTTCCTTAATAATGGCGGTCATCGTTTCCGCCAGCGTTTCCCGTTCAAACGCCCTTTGCCCGCAGATCATTTCATAAAGAATCAGCCCGATGGAAAAGATGTCGGAGCGATAATCCAATGCGTTCCCGCGGGCCTGTTCAGGCGACATATAGCCGACAGTTCCCATCACGACGCCCGGATTGGTGATCGCCTTGCGGGTGGTATCTTCGCTGTCCGCACTTTTTGTCTTTTCACTAAGTTTGGCAATACCGAAATCAAGAATCTTCACGCGGTCATCGTTGGTAATAAAAAGATTTTCGGGTTTAAGGTCACGATGGACAATGCCTTTTTCGTGGGCGGCGGTCAGACCGCTGACGAATTGCTGGGCGTAATCAATCACTTTGCGAATCGGCAACGCACCTTCGTTCAAACTCTCCCGCAATTCCTCGCCCTCGAGCAGTTCGGCAACAATAAACGGCGATCCTTCGTGTTCGCCGATGTCGTAAATCGTCAGAATGTTCGGATGATTTAGCGCGGAAGTTGCCTTCGCTTCCTGTTCGAAACGTCTGAGGCGTTCGGCATCTTTGGCAAAATCCGACGGCAATATCTTGATCGCGACTTCACGGTCAAGCCTTGAATCATGAGCCTTGTAAACTTCCCCCATCCCGCCCTTGCCGATTGCGGAGATGATTTTGTACTGATTGATTACTGTTCCGGTTTTAATCATTATCTTTTCTATTCAGGCAAACCCATCCGTTTCAGCAAATCCTTGTATCGCGGGTCGTCGCGGATCGGGTCAAAGGTCGGTCCGAGCCAAAATCTGGGCAAGTCCGAATCCCGGACTTGAAATGCTTTTTCCAACCATTCAAAAGTTTTTTCTTTGTCGCCAAGCACAACATAAACAAAGGCAATACCAGTTGCGGCACGTCCATCGCCATTGGCAAAGTCTTCTTCGAGTCGCTTGATTACTGCGAGAGCTTCATTTCGCCTTCCCAACTGAGCGTATGCCCTGCCCACTGCTTCGAAGGCTCCTGGGTAATCACGAACTTTTTCCGCCGCTGCCAAAGCCTCGGCTGATCTCTTCTGTTCGAGATATGTGCCTGCTAAACTCCAATAAGCCGCGATGTAATTTGGATCAATTTCAATGATCTTGTTGCATTGTTCGATTGCCGATTGATAATCGCCCATTTCCCGATACATCCCCGCCAAATTATTCATGATAACCAATGATAGAGGGTCAATCTCATTCGCCCGCTTGATCTCCGCTAACGCTTCATCTTTTCGCCCAAGCGTAACGAGCAATCGTGAATACCACTGCCGTGCGGTTGCATAATTCGGGTTTAGCTCGATTGACCGCTTAAAGGCTTTTTCCGCGTCCGCCCAATTCCATAAGCGGGAATTGATCAACCCCAAAGTCGCGTATGCCTCTCCGAGTGAATCGTCAATTTCAAGTGCTTTGGTGGCGTAGGCTTTGGCTCGCGGAAGGGATTCTTTGACGGGCAAACCGAGGAAACTGCTGGCAATTGCATAACTATCGGCTAGACCGACATACGCCAGAGCATAATTCGGGTCTTTTTGCACCGCGAGATCGAATTGCTCAATTGCTCGTCGCATACCTTCTGAAGTTCGCTTGTTCCAGAAATAACGACCTCTCAAATAGGCTTGATAGGCTTCATTGTTGGTTGTGTATTGTTTCGTCAGCGTTTGCTCGCCCGCACCAGAAAGTTTTAGTTGCAGTTTGTTGGTGATTTCAGACGCGATTTCTCTTTGCGTGTTCAGCAATTCCGACATCTTGCGTTCATACTGCTCGCCCCACAGCGATTTGCCGTTTCGCGTATCAACCAGATTGACGCTGATCGTCAAATTGTCGCCGCGTTGCGTGATGCGTCCCGTCATCACCGAATCGACTCCGAGTTCTTTGGCGACCGTCTGCGGATCGGTTTCTTTACCTTTGTAACGAAAGACCGAACTCGTCGGGCTGACTTTCAAATCGGGAAGTTGGGAAAGACGATAAATCAAAGATTCCGCCAAACCATCGGAAAGATATTCGGAATCCGCATTACCGCTCCGATTTTCAAAAGGTAAGACGGCAATGGAATTAATGGGAGCATTTTTCGGCACTGGTTGTAGGTACTTGTAGCCAAAGAAGCCACCGACCAGAAATAGAGAAGCAATTCCGAGAACTGCCAACAGCCACTGCCTTCTGCCGACTTTCCCATGCGGCTTTGCCGCCCCATTTGCGGAATGGCTCTGCCTTTCCGTCGAGTCGCCCAAAGATTCCCGAGGCTTCGCCTCGGTTCCAGCTAGTAAGATAGTGGTTTGATCGGTACTTACACCTGGCAATATCGCCGTCTGCGGTTCATCTGATCCGCTGCCAAACGTTCTTGTCTTGTCATCGCCATTGGCCGGGCCTTCCAGCAAAGAAGCGCCATCGTCAAGGCAGAACAATAACGAGTCGTCATAATAATCTCTTCTGCATTCGGGGCATCTTTTCATCTTTGGTTCCTAGGCGTTGATGACGTTTAGTTTTGGAAACGCCGGGCGGAAAATTCTATCGTCGAGTGTTAGTAGAGCGTAACCGTTTACCAACGCATGCGCCCCGATATAAAAGTCCGTCAAAATACGGCGCGGATGTCCCGATCCCAGTTTTCGTCTCTGGTTGGCATATTTCTGAAAAGCCGTTCCGGCGGTTCGCCAAACAACTTCATTGCTTGTCCAATCGACTGTGATCTCAGTATCCTCCAGAAATCTATTGATAAATTGTTCGGTGCGGCCCGGACATGCAATCAATTCGCCAAAAACTGCGCCGCAGATAACCAGGCTGCCACCGGCAAATGCGCCTTCCAGCGCTTTGCGAGCCAATGGATTGAGGGTGTCATCGGCGTTCCAAAGTCCTATGATTACGTTCGAGTCAATGGCCGTAATCATTCGGGATCTCGCATCTCACGGACCGCCTTGATAACTTCTTCGCGGCCTTCTCCGATTCCAGGCGTTCCGATACCTTGATATTTCGCGAAATTACTTTTTCGCTTTTCTGGCCGGACAACTATATCGTTCCCATTTTGCTCAAAAACCAACTTATCGCCCTCCTTGACACCCAATGCCTGGCGGATTTTCAAAGGAATGGTAATTTGTCCTTTGCTGGTAATTTTAGCGTTGCTCTGCATAACGACCTCCGATTCCTTACTTTAACATCAACGTCCTTACTTTTCTATTTTCAAACTCATTCCGGCAATCCCATCCGTTTTAGCAAATCCTTGTATCGCGGGTCGTTTGTGAAGAATTGCTCCGATCATCTTCATCGCCGAATCGCCTTCAAATGGGAGCTCACCCGCAATCATTCTCGGTCGCCCAAAGCGGCGTCGGAAACCACATACCGCGTTTTTTCAACTTCTACAACTCGCTGCCGTGATCGAGACAAAAGGGTATCGTTTCATAAGGCTCTATTCCGGCAAATTCATCCTTTTCATCAAATCCCGGAACCGCGGGTCTTCACGGAGCGGATCCATACTTGGGTCGATGTTCGCGCGCGGCAAGAAGCAGTCCCGATCGCGGAATGACTGTTCAAGCTCCGCAAAGGCCTTGTCCTTGTCACCGAGCGCGGCGTAGATGCAGGCGAGCCAGTAGGTTCGCACATATTGCCGTTTGGCGACATCCTTGATCTTGTCGATATATGCTTCGGCCTGCGGGCGACGGCCTGATTGGGCATATGCCTGACCGACGAAGAAGAGCAGTTCAGGATTATCGGGCCATTTCTGCAGTGACTGTTCGCCCAGTTTTATCGCTTCGTCATACATTCCGTTCGCGATCAACGCGAGACCGAGCCAGTGGTGGGCGATACGAAAGCCGGGATCGAGATCGTAGGTTTTGCGCGCCTGCTGGAGCGCATTCTGGTTTTGACGGGCATAGAGATAGCCCGTGACCATGACTGAGTTGATGATCAGCGAAAGCGGTTCCAATTCGAGCGCGCGCTTCATCTCGGCCAGCATTTGATCGGAGCGCTTCATCGGGGCAAAGAATGACGAGCCGCGAATAAGATGGATATATGCAACATTCGGATCGAGCTCCAAAGCCCGGCTGAATTCGCGTTCCACGAGCGACCAGTCCCATTCATAAAGTGCGACTGAATCGGCGAGCGCCGCATGCGCCTCGGCTAGCGCCGGATCGATCTTGAGCGCCTGAACGGCCGCATCCTTTGCCAGCGGCACGCAGTCTTTCGGAGCGGCTTGCGGATCTTTTCCCATCGAATTGTACGCATCGGCGACACCGACGTACGCGAGCGCAAAGTTCGGATCGAGCGCGATCGCCTGTTTATAAAGATCGATCGCTCGTCGGGTTTCCTCGCCGGTTCGCCTGGCCCAATGAAAACGCCCTTGAAGGTAAAGCTGATACGCTTCGTTGTTCTCAGTGTACTTTTTGACAAGCTTTTGTTGGCTTTCGCCCGACAGCTTGAGCTGCAGCTTGTTCGTGATCTCGGCGGCGATCTCACGCTGCGTCGAAAGCAGCTCCGACATCTTTCGCTCGTATTGTTCGCCCCAAAGCGATTGATTGGTTCGCGCGTCGACAAGTTCAACCGTGATGTTCAGATTGTCCCCGCGTTTGACCACGCGTCCGGTCATTACCGCATCGACGCCGAGCTCTTTTGCGATCAGCGCGGCGTCCGTTTCCTTGCCTTTGTAGCGCAGCACGGAACTTGCCGGACTGACCTTGAGATCTGGAATCTGCGTCAGTCGGAAGATCAAAGATTCTGCCAAGCCGTCCGACAAGTAATCGGTATCGGCATCGTCGCTCTTGTTTTGAAACGGCAGGACGGCGATCGAGTTTATTTGTTTCGTTGTCGGCGAGAGATATCTGTAGCCAAAGAATCCTCCGACTGCGACGAGCAGAGTTAATAATCCGGCGGCGAGATATTTATTATTCGCTAGAGTAACGCCTTGCGGCGTGATTTCCTCAGCGGTTGTGCTTGACGGTAGAATTTGAGTTGCTTGAATGTCGGAAGTTGTCACCCCTGAAGGCGTAACTCTAACACCGAGCTCCAATTCCTGCTTCACTTCTTTCAAATCATTGCCGACATCTTTGATCGTTTGATACCGCTCATCCCGATTCTTTCGCAAACATTTGTTGATGATTTGTTGAATTTCAGTTGGAACATCTTCGTTCAATGGTTTTGGTTCTTTGTGAAGAATTGCTCCGATCATCTTCATCGCCGAGTCGCCTTCAAATGGGAGCTCGCCCGCAAGCATTTCATATAGCAAAACGCCGAAACTGAAAATATCCGTCCTGACGTCAACTGCTTTTCCCTCAGCCTGTTCGGGCGACATATAATTTGCAGTGCCGATTATCATTCCGGGTAAAGTCGAAGGTTTTTGAATCGCGGTTGCATCTTCTTCGCCAATATTTGTCGGAGATTCTGACAACTTCGCAATTCCGAAGTCGAGAATCTTCGCCAACCCACTTGAGCGAATCATCACGTTATCAGGCTTGATATCCCGATGAACGATTCCCGCCGAATGTGCCTCGTCTAATGCTGATGCGACTTGAATCGCAATTTCCAATGCGGATTTATAGTTCAGCGGATTCGCCTTTTTGTAGTCACTCAGCGTTTTCCCGTCGATGAATTCCGTTGCGATAAAATACGTTCCGGCAGATTCGCCGATTTCGTAAATCGTGATGATGTTCGGATGGTTCAAAGCCGATGCCGATTGAGCCTCGCGGACAAAACGACTCATTCGATCCTTGTCTTCGGCAAATTCAATCGGCAGAATTTTCAACGCCACCTGACGCTTAAGTTTTGTATCCTCTGCCAAAAACACTTCGCCCATCCCGCCCTTGCCGATCGCGGAAATGATCTTGTATTGATTGATGATCGTTCCAGGTTTCATCTTCGTTTTCCTATTCCGGCAAATTCAGCCTCTTCAGCAAACTCGTGAATCGCGGGTCCGAATGCAGATTTTCGAGGGCTGTTTCTACCTTCAAAAGAGTGACTTCGTACGAGCGCTCATCAATTGCACGTTCCAGCCACGCAAAAGCCTCGTCGCGATCGCCGAGCCCTGAATAGATCAACGCGAAGTTGTACGGCGAAACATAACGTCGCCCGGATAAATCCTTCAGATCTTCGAGCACCCGCAGGGCTTCGGCTTTTTTTCCGGCAGCGCCGTAGACATACCCGAGATAGCCTATATTCGACGCGTTCGCTTCCATCAGGCGCGCCTTTTCCAGGGCGGCGATCGCTTCAGGGTACTGTTTCTTTCGCTCATAAACGAGACCGAGGTTTTGGTGCGACCACCAGAAATTCGGATCAAGTTCGAGCGCCCGGCGAGTTTGTTCGAATGATTCGTCGAGCCTCCCGACATCCTTCAAAAGACTCGCCGAATCCAAATTCACGTTAAGGTCGAGCGGCGACCGTTGCTGGACGAATTCCTGCATTTTGATAGCTTCGTCTCCCCTGCCGATCGCGGCAAGATACACCGGATAATAATCGGGGAAGTTGGGATCAAGCTGGTTCGCACGCTTCGATTCCCGCTCTGTAGCGGCCCAAACCCATTCGTACCAAAACGCAATCTTCGCCAACAGATAATGAGTCTCGGCAAGCGTCTCGTCCAACTCCAGAGCTTTCAGCGCCGCCGCCCTGGCCTTCGGCATTGATTCTCTTGCGGGCAAGTACCAACCATTGGCGAACTCGTAGGCGGCAGCGATACCGTGATACGGCAAAGCATAGTTCGGGTCCAGGGCGATCGCCTGCTCATAGTATTCGATGCCTTTCTTGTAACCATCTTCCGTATACTTTGTCCGGTAAAAATTGCCTTTGAGATAGAGCTGGTAAGCTTCGGGATTCGATGTGTAGTTCTTCGATACTTTCGCTATCTCCGTGCCTGAGAGTTTCGTCTTTATCTTGCCGGAGACGTCGCGAGCGATTTCGGTCTGGAGACTGACCAGGTCCGTTTGTTTGCGGCTGTAGGTCTCGCTCCAGATCGCTTTGTCCAATGAGGTATCGATCAGTTCCACGAAAAGGGAAATATCCTGGCCCCGTTGGACCACGCTTCCGCTCAGCACTGCCTGAACGTTCAACTCTTTGCCGATGCTCTTCGGATCCATTTCCTTTCCCTTGTAGCGAAAAACCGTCGAACGCGGCTTGACGTCGAGATCAGGCAACCTCGTCAGGCTGCTTATCAAAGTCTCAGCCATTCCGTCGGTGAGATACTCGATATCCGCGTCGCCGCCTCTGTTCTCGAAGGGCAGCACCGCTATCGAACTGATCGGGGTCTTGGCAGCAGGTCGCAGGAATCGGTAGCCGACGAAAGCTCCGGCGACGAGAATCGCAAGCGCCAGCGGTATCACAAGAAGTCGTTTGTCGACGGTTTTTGCCGCCGATGTTTCTTCCGACGTCGCCGGTGGATCCGATTTGTTCCCGGTGACGTGTATCTGCGTTCGCGTTACCGCCTCGTTCAAGTGGTCAACTTCATGCAAAATGGCGGTCGCCGGCTCATCCGCGATGGCCGGCGCCGACGTCGGACCGAAAAGCAGCTCAGAGCCGTCGTCGAGGCAAAAGCTCATCGAATCGTCGTTGTAATCCCGTCCGCATTCGGGGCATCGTTTCATAAGATTCTATTAAGGCAATTTCATCCACCGTCGATTTTCGGAAATCGACACGCCGACGTTCGGTCGCAGTCCGGCCGCAAGCAAGTCAAATTCATGAATTTGACTTTGGTCGCCTACATTATAAACGGAAAACATGCATTCAAAAGTTAACGTCGCCGACAGGGTTCCGGGATTGATGTTTGCTAACGTGTCCGGCATCGGATACAAATGATCTGATCATGAAAAAGCAAACACGACGTGAGTTTTTGATCGCCGGCGCGGCCGGGATCGCGGCATTGGGTTTGACGCGGAATTCGGCCGAAGCCGCGTTCGATGTCGAAGAGGCGACGATCGCCGACCTGCAGGCGAAAATGCGATCCGGTGAGCCGTCCGCGAGGAAGCTTGTCGAGATCTACATCGCTCGGATCAATGAGATCGATCCGAAGCTGAAGTCGGTGGTTGAGATCAATCCGGATGCGTTGCCGATTGCCGATCAGCTCGACAAAGAGCGCAAGCGCGGGAAGATTCGCGGGCCGCTTCACGGTATCCCGATCCTGCTCAAGGACAACATCGATACCGCCGACAAGATGAAGACGACCGCCGGAAGCCTCGCGCTGATGGACGCTCCCGTGCCGGCGCGCGACGCGTTCGTCGTCAAGCGTCTGCGCGATGCCGGCGCGATCATTCTCGGCAAGACGAATCTCAGCGAATGGGCGAATTTCCGCTCGACGAAAAGCGTCAGCGGCTGGTCGGGGCGCGGCGGACAGACCAACAACCCGTACATTCTGAAAGAGAATCCGTGCGGATCGTCGGCCGGGTCGGGAGTTGCGGTATCGGCGAATCTTTGCGCGGCGGCGATCGGGACCGAGACCAATGGCTCGATCATCTGCCCGGCGACGCGCAACGGCGTGGTCGGCATTAAACCTACTCTCGGACTTGTTTCACGAAGCGGAATCATTCCGATCGCGCACACGCAGGACACGGCCGGACCGATGTGCCGGACCGTGGCCGACGCGGCCGCCGTTCTGTCGGCGATCGTCGGGCGGGACAAACGCGATGCGATCACGTCGGATGCCGCAAAAGGCGCGAAAGACTACACTGCGTTTCTCGAAAAAGACGGTCTTAAAGGCGCGCGGATCGGCGTCGCTGCCCAGTTCATCGGCAACAATCCCGACTCGAAGCGGATCTTCGATGAGCAGCTTGAAGTCCTCCGCAAAGCCGGGGCGATTTTGATCGACATTACTTTTTCGGCCGAACTTTCAAAGCTCGGCGATGATCGCCTCAACGTCCTGCTTTATGAATTCAAGTCCGATCTCGCGAAATATCTCGAAGGTCGCCGCTCGCAGTACCGGAATCTTGCTGATTTGATCAAATACAACGAGGCAAATAAAGAACGCGAGATGCCGATCTTCGGTCAGGAACTGTTCGTGCAATCGGAGGCAAAAGGGCCCTTGACCGATAAGTCGTATCTCGATTCGCTGGCGAAGATCAAATCAGCGACCCGCGAGAACGGAATCGACGCCGTCATTGGGAAAGACAAGCTCGACGCAATCGTTGGGCCGGCCACCGGCGCGACCTGGTCGATCGCGGCGGTTGCCGGATATCCATACATTTCGGTTCCGGCGGGCTTCATCAACGGTATGCCGGTCGGTATCGGTTTCTTCGGCAAAGCGTTCGCGGAACCGCAGCTGATCCGGTTCGCATTTGCTTATGAACAGACAACCAAAGCACGTCGCGAGCCCGAATATCAGGCTGCGGCAAGAAGCGAAATGCGCTGATTGCGGGAATGAGAAATCCCCAAAAATGCCTCGCATTTTATGGGGAATTGACGGCGACCGGTCAAAGTCGCCGCCCCGGGGGTAGCTGAAAAGCGCGGCTATTCGGTGTAAGTGGCCGTGGCCTTGCCGTTCTTGTAATAGAGGGTCAGCGTCGAGATCTGAAATAGATTGAGCTTTTCCCAAACGATGAAGTTGCCTTCTTCGTCCTCGATCCGCAGATCCCAGAACTTTGCGCGTTCCTTTCTAGAAAACGTGATCAAGGCCGATTCATTCGCCAGAAGCGTATCGACGCCGAGAATGTCTTCGCCCCACTCGTCCGCGCTGTGCGGCGTGACATACATCGCGTAGATTTCAACGCCCGTTTTGTTAATGACGGTGAAATCCTGTGCAGCCTGAGCCGAAACCTGCGTGGCCATGGCGCCTGTCAGCATCAGGGCTCCGAGCATCATCACCGACATCAGCACTCTTTTCGAAAATTTGTTCATTCTTTTATTCCTCACTAACTAGTCTGAAAAAGTCCTTCCTAACCAATTTCTGAAACGGAATTGCGCCGAAAACCGGGTCACGCCATGACGCATTTCGAGAAAATTACTTTTCTTCAGAGTCTTCATCGGCCGTGGAATCCGTCGATTTCGCTTCCGGGGCCGTGTTCTTCTTTGAGCTCGTTCCGGAAATCGTGAACGTGCCTGACTTGCGATCGAGCTCTTTGCCGTCTTCACTGTTCAGCACCACCTCGGCTTTGTATGTTCCAGGCGCGAACCCGCCCGGGACCGACATCGTAAACCAAACCGGTCGGCTGCCGTCGACCGCCAACGAGTTTTCGATCTGGTATGCGACATTTCCTGGTTGCCCACCCTCAACCTTGTCGATCAGAAGCCGGAATTTGACCGTCGTTTTGCCGACTCCGTAATCGACGCCGGAAACCGCGAATATCGTATCGTCCGGATTGAATGTGCCGGTCGTTGACGTCGCATCTTTGTCCTTTCCGATCTTGAGGTCGCTGAGTTTCGCGGTGCTGAAACTGCAGGCCAACGAGATTACAAGCGCGATTACAAGCACCAGCATTACGTTCAATTTGTGGTTCATTTCGAGATTCTCCTTCCAAGTAATTTTATGCTCCGATAACGTCAGTCGAGAACGATCGGGCTTGTTTCTTGAAACGGAAGTTTTGGAGAAAAGGGGTCACGCCGATTCAAACAGCGCTCTGATTTGTAGAACGAAGACCGACAAGGTTGACGGAGTACCTTATCGCCGCTTTGGTCCGGACGATGCAACTTCGTGCGATTGCCGAAGCGCCTTGGCTCAAATTTACTGCTTCGTAAATCAGTCAGTGATGAACGCGATGGGCGGGGTTTCTAAGTCACGCTGCCGGTTACCGGGTGAGAGGCAATCCGACCTTTCTCAGAATTTCCTGAAATCGCGGATCGGCCCGCAGAATGTCGTAGGCACGGGTTTCGCGAAGCGTCACCAACGCCGAGTTTCGCTCGTCGTATGCCCGGACGAGATGTTCGATCGCCTTTTCTTTGTTCTTTGCCGCGGCATACGCGAATGCCAGACTTTCATCGTTGAAGTATTCGCCAGGGTTATTTTCGAGCTGCGCTTTCCGCTTTTCGAGCAACTGAACGAGATATTCTTCCCAAAAGCCATCCCACCCGCGGGTTCGGTATGCGACGCGAAGACTTTCGAGCTCGTTCGGGCCGATCCCGTCAAGCTGCAAGCCGATCAAATAACTTTCGACAGCCTCGCTCTGCATGCCTTTCGACTCATAAGCGTCGCCGATGTTGAACCGTACCAGCGCATTGTCCGGGAACATCTCGACGGTCCGTTCAAATTGCGCGATCGCCTCGTCATGACGTTTCGCGAATAACAGGATATTTCCCTTCATGCGGTTGATGACGAGCGACAGTGGATCGAGTTCCAATGTCTTTGAAATTTCGGCGAGCGCGTCATCGGTCAGACCGCGAAACGCGAGGTGTTCCGCATACCATTGGCGCGCGGTGGCATAACTTGGGTTAAGCTCAATCGCGCGATTGTACTCACGCTCGGCGCCTTTCCAGTCATAGTCGTAAGAGTTCAGGATGTATCCGAGCGAGGCATGTGCCTCGGCCAGGTTTGCGTCAAGTTCGAGCGCGCTTCGGGCCGCGTCCTTAGCACGCGGCATATAATCACGCGGCCGGTAATTGCCGTAAAGCGGCATCAGCGCCAGCGTGTCCGCAAGCCCGGCATACGCAAGCGCGAAATTCGGATCGATCTCGACGGCGCGTTCAAAATATCCGATCGCCCGCTTGAAATCACGGACATTGCGCTTGTTCCAATGAAATCGGCCGCGCAGATACAACTGCTGCGCCTCGGAACTCGAAGTATAGACTTTGGCGATTTGCTTCTGCTCCGCTTCAGTCAACCGAAATTGCAGTTTTTTCGAAACGTCGCCGGCAATCTCGACTTGAATGGTCGCGAGATCGCTCATCTGACGCGTGTAGGATTCGGTCCAAATGATATCCAGGGTCGCCGAATCGACAAGTTCGAGCTGCAGCGTCAATTGTTCTCCGAGTTGGGTCATGCGGCCGAAAAGAAGAGCATCGACGTTCAGTTCTCTGCCGATCTGTCGTGGATCAACATTCTTCCCCTGATAACTGAAGACCGAACTCCGCGCTTTGATTGAAAGGCCGGGAATTCCCGACAAACGACGCATCAGCGTCTCGGTCATGCCGTCACTCAGGTAATCTGCCGATTTATCGTCGCCGTCAACCGCAAAAGGCATC
Organism: Pyrinomonadaceae bacterium; assembly: GCA_044229875.1. Taxonomy (GTDB): domain Bacteria; phylum Acidobacteriota; class Blastocatellia; order Pyrinomonadales; family Pyrinomonadaceae; genus JAFDVJ01. The sequence continues at coordinate 41,794 of JBGASE010000014.1, forward strand.
ACCGCGATCGACGTGATCCGTCGCTCCTGTTTCAGATTTCCGTAACCGATCCAACCCGCAATTCCGGCCAGCAACAGTGCCGCGGCGATCCATTTGACTGCGGTTGCCCGGCGCTTGCCGATCGAATTTTCGTGGCTCAACTGAGGCGCGGAATTCGCCGGCGACGGCTCCGACCCGTCGGTCGTCAGCCGGGACCGGCGATGATCGACGGCACGACGCGCGGAGCGAAGATCGATCAGCAGTTCTTCTGCGTTTTGATATCGCTCGGCACGGTCCTTTTTAAGACAGCGGTCAAGAACGTCGCGGATCTCGGCGGAATTGATTCCGGCTGCGGGCGTTTCCTGGTTGAGAATCGCGTCGATCGTCTCGGCAGACGTTGCGCCGCTGAACGGGAGCCGGCCCTCGATCAACTCAAAGAGCACGATCCCGAAGCTGAAGAGATCGGTTCGCGTATCGACTTCAAGCCCGCGGGCCTGTTCCGGCGACATGTAATCGGCGGTTCCGACAAGCATCCCGAGCTGAGTCGAGGTGGCCGGTGTTTCGCCGCCTGAATCGCGGCCCGAATCAGATTCGCCGGCGTTTGAAACCTTGGCGATGCCGAAATCGAGGATCTTCACCAGTCCGTTGCGGCGGATCATTATGTTGTCGGGTTTGATGTCGCGGTGCGCGATTCCGGCCGAGTGCGCTTCGGCGAGCGCCGATGCGATCTGAATCGCGATCTCAAGCGCGCGTACCGACTCGATCGGTTGGCCATCGGCAAATTGTCGCAGCGTTTGGCCGTCGATGTACTCGTTTGCGATGAAGTGGCGCCCGGCTACCTCGTTGATGTCGTAAATCGTGATGATGTTCGGGTGGTTTAGCGCCGTCACGGCTTTCGCTTCACGGTTGAAGCGGTTCATCCGGTCGGCGTTGACGACGAATTCGGGCGGCAGGAACTTGAGCGCCACTTTACGATCGAGCTTTGTGTCTTCGGCGAGATAGACTTCGCCCATACCGCCTTTGCCGAGCAGTTCTTCGATTCTGAAGTGTCCGATGGAAGATCCGACGAGATTCACCGGTTCGGCCAGTTCGGGCATTAGTTCGGCGACGAGTTGTTGTGGCGATGATTCGAGAAATCCGTCGTTGGTTTGGTCGATTTCGATCAACGCCTCAATTTCCGAAAGGAGTTCCGAATCCCCGGCGCAGGCAGTCGCCAGAAACGCGTGTCGCTCCGATTCGGGTAGCTCGATCGCGGCGTGATAGATCTTTTCGATGGTCTTGAAATCTTCGGGGTTCATTCGTCCGGGACAAGCCTCACGCGGATTAGTTCGAACGTATCATCTATCGGATAAAAACGTAAACGCACCGGGAATCCGGTCATGATTCCAACTGTTGCTTGAGCCACGCTTTCGCGAGGTTCCAGTCGAGCCTTACCGTCGCGTTTGAAATGCCGAGGACTTCGGCCGTCTCGTCATTCGTCAGCCCGCTGAAATACTTGAGTTCGACGACGCGCGCCTGACGCTGGTCGAATTTCGCGAGCCGGTCGAGAGCTTCGTCGAGCGCGACAAGATCAATTCCCCGACTACCGGATGCGATGCCGATCGCATCTTCAAGAGGCAGATTCTCATTGACCCCACCTCTCTTCTCACGCTGTCGTTCGCGCGCGTAATCGACAAGGATACGGCGCATCGCGGTTGATGCGACCGCAAAAAAGTGACTCCGGTTTTGCCACTCAACGCGGGTGTGTCCGATCAGTTTGAAATAAGCTTCGTTGATCAGCGCCGTCGGCTGAAGCGTGTGACCGCTCCGTTCCTTTCGCATGAACGCGGCTGCCTGCCGGTGAAGTTCCTCATAGACCAGCGGCAGAAGACGATTCCACGCATCTTCGTTCCCGTTACCGCAATCCTTCAAGAGTTCCGTAATCTGCCTCGGCTGGTTCATTCTCGTGGTTTTATTATACCGGCATTAGCGCTTTTTCGCGGGCAAATCGCGTTTAACGAATGGAATGGTTTTTGATTCGGGGGAAGGGGTCTTATTATGTCGGAACAAATGAACGATTCAAACGAGTTGGACGAAACAAGGCATCTTGTCGAAACGGATGAAGTTGCCGCCCGATGGCAACAGATCAAAAAGATATTCGAAGCGAAGGCATTTGGCGAAAAGGGATTCTTTGGAGATCAGGCCGGTTGAGAAAAATTCGAATCGTGAAAAGGAGAATTTATATGTATTCAATTCGTCGGGTGGTATGGATTCTGGTAACCGCCGTTGTGATGTCCGCCGCGGCAACCGCGCAGGTTCCGGACAAGCAAAAGGTGATCGCCGGCGCCGAACGCGCGTTTGAAAAGACGGCAAAAGCCGTCGCGATGCCCGCGCCGGGCTGTGCGGTCGGCGTCTCGCTCAACGGCGAATCGGTTTTCGAGAAGGCTTTCGGGCTCGCCGAAATGGAACACGGAATTCCGAACACACCGCAAACGATCTTTGAATCGGGCTCGGTCGCGAAGCAATTCACGGCCGCCGCGCTGGTTCTTCTGGCGCAGGAAGGGAAACTCAGCCTCGACGATCCCGTCAAAAAATACATTCCGGAACTTCCCGACTATGGCTCAAAGATGACGATCCGTCATCTGCTCAACCATACCGCCGGATTGCGAGATTGGGGTTCGGTGATGGCGCTGACCGGTGCCGGTCGGGGAGACCGCGCGATCTCGCAGGAACTCGCGATCGACGTCATTCTCAGACAAAAGGGGCTCGATTTCGCACCCGGGGCGGAATACTCGTACTCAAACAGCGGCTATCAATTGGCGGCACTGATCGTCGGTCGCGTCGCCAAACAGAAGCTTCCGGCGTTCATCGAAGAACGTTTCTTCAAACCGCTCGGGATGAAAAGTTCTTCAACGCGTGACAACTACAAAAAGATCGTACCGGGCCGCGCCCAGGCGTACTCTCGGACTTCGAGAGATGCGCCGTGGGAATTGGACATGCCGTTTATGAGCGTCTATGGAAACGGCGGAATGCTGACGACCGTCGGCGACTGGCTGAAATGGAACGCGATGCTCGACGCGCAATCGATGGGCGCGCCGTTGGTCGAAGCGCTCGAAACACAAGGCATTCTCAACGATGGCCGCAAGATCAGCTATGCGCTCGGTTTGGTTGTCGATGACTACAAGGGGCTTAGAGACGTTTCGCACGGTGGATCGACCGCGGGCTATCAAACGTTTCTAGCGCGGTATCCCGAGAAAAAGCTGTCGGTCGCGGTTCTATGTAATGGCACTTCGCCGAGCGCCGGCGGGCTCGCCGCAAGCGTCACCGATGAAATCTTCGGACCGTTTCCGGCACCCGCAAACATTGAGACCGTTGCGGTTGCCGAAGATGAGCTCCGAAAATACGGAGGATTGTGGCAAAACGATGTCACCCGGTTCGTGAATCCTATCACGCTTGAAAAAGGCGAGCTGCGGTTGGCGGGATCGGTACTGAAACCGATCGCCGGCGGCGCTTTTTTGATCGGCGAACGAAGACTGATGTTCACCGACCCGAACAAAGTGCGAATTCAGAATCCTGACGGTTCGGCGACGCTCCTGACACGCGTTGCCGATTGGAAGCCGACGGCTGCCGATCTCGCCGAATTCGCCGGCGAGTGGTACAGCGAAGAGGCCCAGGCCATGTTTACGTTCGTGGCCGATGGCGACAAGGCGTTTATCCGGCAGCGCCCGACGACAAGTTTGCCGCTCCGGCCGCTGACAAAGGATCACTTTTCGACACAGGGTTACGTGATTTGGGTCACACGCGACCAAAAGGGTAAGATCGAAAAGCTTCACGTCGGAGGATCGAGAATGCGGGACATGGTTTTTGTCAGGGCGATTCGTTGACGGCGGGACCGGCGGCCGCGAATTGACGTGGAAATCAACAGGAGGATCTTATGCGTGCAATTTGGAATTTGTTTATCGGAATGGTTTGTGTGACTTTTTGCTCAATCGCCGCCTTGGCCGGAGATTGGGACAACACCAAGCATGCGATTGTGCTTGACGGAAAGCTTTACACGATCGAGATGACCGGCGCGATGTATGTCACCGATCTTTCGAACGGAACCTGGAAGCAACTTGGAAAACCTGATTTCGGCAAAACAAAGTTGCTTGTCGCGGGGACGTCAAACCTCTTCACGATCGAAGATGACGGCAACCTCTTTCGCGTCAGCCCGGCGGATGGTACCTGGTCACGAGTCGGCAGATCGGGCGATTGGAAGAACACGATGGTCGGTGCGGCGATCGGGGACAAACTGTACACCGTCGAGACCGAAGGCGCGCTTTTTGAAACTGACCTCACGAACGGCTCATGGCGAAAGATCGTGGATCGGGAATTTATCCGAACGTGGTATTTCTTCTCAGACGGCGGCCGCCTCTATTCGATCGAGCAAGACGGATATTACCATTCCGTCAATCCGGCAACAGGTGCAAAAAAGCGAATCAGTAACTCGAACGATTGGCTGAACACCAAACGCGCCACGATGTACAACGGAAAGCTTTTCTCTACCGAAGGCGGAGCATTGTATGTTACCGATCCGACGAACGGCACCTGGAAACAGATCGGTAAAAAGGAATTCGGCGAAACCGACTTTCTTTTCGGAGCCGGAGGCTCACTTTATTCGATCGCTTTGAACGGCAACCTTTACAAAATCAGCCCTGCCGACGGTACGTGGGTTCAGATCGGGAAGTAACGGGATCAGTGGACAATGGACTGTTAATGGACAATTAACCGTTAATGGACAATGGACAATGGAGTTAATGGACAATGGAGTTAATGGACAATGGACAATTGAAATTGTCCGCTGTCCATTTTGCATTGTCCACTATCTCCGTCAATTCAACCACGCTGGCATCGCGTTGAGATGGTCACCGTGGTCGATTCCGGTGTTGCCGGCGTAGCCTCGGATTTTGAATCCTTTGGCGTTGACTTCGCTCAGTTGCTGCATTCCAATCGGGCCGGTTTTCAGTTTCGGGCTTCGCTTTAGTCCGAGCTTCGCGATCAGGTAATCGACGCATTCGGTCGTGCTCGCGTAAGTTCCGGGGAAGAGTTCGGAATGTGTGATCGTGAACGATTTTCGTCCGGCCACGGCTTCGCGGGCGAACGCGAGGTACGAGTCAAGATCCTCGTCGCGGATGACGCCGCCGGCGCCGAGCGGTTTTCCTTCCGGAACGTAGCTTGCGTGAATGCCGTCAAGCAGCAGGACATTGTCGACGATCCTGAAGTTGTCGGGCTGACGAAGTATCTGTCGGATCGCGCCGTAACCGGCGGAGAATCCGATCAACGTGATCGATGAAAAACCGGTCTTTAGTTTGAGCGCCGCCGCGGCTTCGTCGATTACGGATTTGAAAAGTTTCGGATCGGCGGCGAATGGTCCGCCGTACGCGCGCGAGCCCGATCCGAGGTTGACCGTCAACAGCACGGCCCGCGGCAGTTCGTCAGCGATCTGTTTTTCAACCAGCCACGGAGCCCCGTGAAAGTGAATCACCAACGGAGCCGGTTTCGATCGTTTCACTTTCGGCGAAACGAACATCACCGCGCCGTTCAGCGATTTCAGCGTCGTTCGCTCACCAGGCACTTCGACCTTCGCCGCTCGCGGATGCGGCCGCGTCGTCTCTGTCGACGGCGAAGGATTCTGCGGTGTCATTTGCGCCACCAGCGGTGCCGCCGCCAAAACGACCGTTAACATCCTCGAAATGATTGCGAGTCTCATATTTCTCTACTGTCCGCCCAACCGCGCGAGTTCCTGCTGCGCCCGAACCTCTTCGTTGCGAAAAACAGGGCTCAGTTTCGATTTTCCGAGGGCGTTCTCAAACGCGCTTTTCGCCTCGAACCGATCCCCGCGCCGAACCAGTACGGAACCGAGCGCGAGGTAAGGTCGCGGATCTTCGGGGGCAAGTTCGACTGCTTGGCGCGCTTCGGATAGAGATTCGTCAACGCGTCCAAAGCCGAGGAACTGCGTCGATCTCCGGACCCGGCTCAACGCCGCCGCAAGCGGAACCTCAAACCTTCCCTCGTAAACGAAAACGCTGCCGCCGATCTGGGCCAACGGTTGACCGGCCGCGATCGGGACGTATTCGTTCGAGACGCGCGGCGGCAAATCCCTCGCGCTGACAAGTACCGTGCCCTCGATCACCGGAGGAATTGCCTCGTCGATCGTGTTGTTCGCCCAATACCGGAACGAATCGGTCATGAGCCGGCACGGCAACATCGCCCGTTTGAGCCGCGTATTGCCCAGCCCGACGAACCAGCAATCCTTGATGATTCGTCCTTCCAGATATTCATTTACGAATTTCAGATTCTGTCCCCAATCCGCGTTCCCGTCCGCAAAGATCTTATGAGTACCCTTATAGCCGCCCCAAAGATCGTTGGCAAATGCGATATTGTACGGAATCGTCCGATACGCCGTGAACGCGTTAAACAAGACGAAGACAATGATGACGTAACCAAATGTCCGGAATCTTCTGGCCAGCCCAACCGCGCCGGCGGCCGCGATCACGATCAGGAACGGATAGATCGGCAGAATGTGCCG